>CAZVTS010000111.1:0-5123 GCA_964630175.1 uncultured bacterium | reverse complement strand
GAGCGTTCCACCAGGCCACTGGCTAGTCCGGCCAGGAAAGCGTCGCCATAGGAGGCTCCGATGGTCTGGGGCGGCACGTTCTGGCTCACTCCGGTGACGTCGCCTACGATCTGTGGCCACACGTGGCCGCGCGTGCCGCCGCCGACGGCGATGACCCGCTTCACGGGAGCGCCGAGCGCGGCGAACGTCTCGAGGTTGTGCCGGATCCCGAAGGCCACGCCTTCCAGGGCCGAACGGAAGAGGTGGTCGCGCGTGTGAGTGAGGTCCAGGCCGGCGATCACGCCGCGTGCCTTGGGGTCGTTGATGGGCGTGCGCTCGCCGCTGAAGTAGGGAAGCGTGAGCAGGCCGCCGGCCCCTGCGGGCACCTGCGCCGCGGCGCCGAACAGCTCCGCGTAGGCGCGCTCCCTTGGCAGGTCCCGGGCGAGCTCGTCTCTGAACCAGCGGGTGAGGCTGCCGCTGGTGGCCATGCCGGCCGCCAGCGCGTACTGTCCGGGGAAGATACCGGCCGTGAGCCACACCCGTTCGTCGCGAACGGGCGCGTCCAGCAGGAGGATGAAGAACGTGGTGGAGCCGTACATGATCATCAGGTCGCCCGGCTCGGTGACGCCCACGCTGAGCGCCTCGGAGAGAGCGTCGACGGCGCCGACGGCCACGGGAGTGCCGGCCTTGAGGCCGGTGGCTGCAGCCGCGGCTCGGGTGACGCTGCCGGCCGTCTCCGCGCTCCAGCCGAGGCGGGGCAGCAGCGTGAGCGGGGCCACCAGGTGGGCGTAGCGCTCCGACCACTCGAGGCTTTCGATGTCGATGAGCGGCATGTAGTGGCTGGCGGTGTGGCGGTCGATTACGTGCTCGCCGGTGAGTCGGAAGACCAGGTAGCTGCTCGCCGTGGTGAGGTGACGGGTGCGCCGCCACACGTCGGGCTCGTTCTCCTTGAGCCACAGCATCTTCGGGCCGATGGCCTGGCTGGTGAACGCGGTGCCGGAGTGGCGCAACAGCTCCTCCGGCGGTATCTGGGCGCTTAGCTGCTCGATCTCTTCGGTAGCCCGGGTGTCGACCCCGTAGAGGATGCCGTTGCGAAGAGGCTCGCCGCGCTCGTCTAGTGGCAGCAGGCAGGGCCCTATGGCGCTGACGGCCACGCCGCCCACATCGGAACCCGAGTAGGGGCCACTCAGCAGTTCGCGGCAGAGGCCAACGAGGCCCTGCCACCAGACGCGCTCCGGGTCGTGCTCAGCCCAGCCCGGGCGCGGCACGAGCAGGTCGTGCTCGATGACGTGCTGCCGCAGGACCTCCCCGCTCTGCGAAACGAGCACGCCCTTGGCCGAGTACGTGCCGATGTCGATCCCCAGGAGGAGCTCACCCACGTCAGCCGAGCCCCGTGTTCCCGCAGAGGTGAACCTGAACCCCGAGTTCGTGCAGTGCGGCGGCCTTGGCGGCCAGCGCGGTCTGCGCCCCTGCGGCGTCGTCCGCGTAGGCCACCTGGATGTGGTTGGCTTTGTGCCTTGCCATGAGCTGATCGCGGCTCACGCCGTGGAGCTTAAGGTGCATGATGGGCCACGCCGCGTCCGTGTGCTGCCAGCGTCGTTCGGTTTCGGCTGCGGGTAGCTCCACGGCCTCACCGAGGCCCAGGTCGGCGTGCAGGGCGCCGTGCGCGAGGTAAACGCGGCTCCACACCACCGAGCCGGGCTTCGCCACGCCTTTGAGCGTTCCACCACCCTGCGGGAAGTACATGGGGGGTTGACGCTCGCTGCTCGCGCTGGCGTAACCGTTCACGAAGTGGGAGGCGGGCGCGGCGCCCGAGATCATGAGGAGCCATACGAACTCGCCGTCGTTGGTGGCAGGGTAGTTCTCTCCCCAGCGGACGTCGTGAAGCGTCGTGGAGGGCTCGAGGCCCAGCGCGGTCCAGACGCGGTTGGTCAGTAGCGCATCGACGGCCGCGCCCTCGTCCACCTCGTTGAAGTGAGGGAGAGCCTGACCCGGGAAGAGTTCCCGGTCGCTGCCCCTTGCCGTCACGGGTGGGCGCTCCGGGTTGTTGAGGAGACCCTCCACCAGGTCGGAGGCCGGCGCCATGTCCGTGAGGCCGTTCTGGTACTGGATGCCCACCGCGTCGCAGGCGAAGCGATCGGCGATCCGCAGGGCCGCCACGTACATGCGCGCCTGTTCGACGAGTTGGCGCCGGGTGAGCTCCGTTGCCTCGTCGGTGCCGGTCTTGAACTGCATCCCGCGGGCGGCCAGCCAGTCGAGCACGGAGTGCGCCTCTTCCTCGGTAACGAGGCGCATCTCGGCCAGGAGGGCCGACTGGCTGAGGCGCTCCTTGTAGATGCCAAGCGGGTTCAACTGCTCGTCGTCGATGATGGCGTTGTACATGCCCATGCAGCCTTCGTCGAAGACGCCCAGGATGGCTTTGCGCGAGCGTAGGGCTCGCGCCACTTCACGGCCGCGTTCGGCGGCTGCCGCGGGCAGCGCTCGCGGGTCGAGCGGCCGCACGTGCGTGAGGTCGTGCTGCACGTGGCCGTCCTTGAGCCACTGCTCCAGAGCGCCCAGGGCGAAAGCGTCCTCGTACGCCTCGCTCCAGATGGTGCTGTAGGGCACCTGCGCCTTGGTGAGGCTGCCGTTCAGGTTCAGGAGACCCACGAGCCCCGGCCACTGGCCGCTCCAGTTGCCTGCCGTGAGGATGGGGCCCCGGTGCGTGCGTAGGCCGGGCAACACGTGATGACTGAACTGCCACGCTGCGATGGCCACCACCAACGGGGCGTCCTCCGGGATGCTGGCGAACACGTCCATCCCCATGCGCTGGCTGCGGATGAAGCCGTGGCCGGCCTCCTCGTCTACCGCGAAGGCGCGCACCACTTCCGCGCCCATGTTGGCGAACGCAGCCGTGAGGCGCTGCTCGAGGGTGTGCTGTGCGTTCCAGCACACCCGGTTGGCGCTTTCGCGGCCGTCGCCACTGGTGACGAGGTAGATGCGGGGCGAGGAATGGTTCTGGCTCATGGCGTGGATCCTCTCAGGGCGCTATGAGCGCCGATCCCAGATGCTGCAAACGTGTGCACGGTGTGCGTGAAGCTACCCATGTGCGAGCGTCTCCTTCAGAGAGAACCTGTCGGTTCGGCGCCGCGTGCCCTGCTACGGAACGCCTTCCATGCTCCCGGCCGGCCACCCGACGCAGGGAGTTCCAACATGTTCTGCACATGAATAATGGCACGTCTCCAGCGCGCCACACAAAGTACACTTGCGTCGCATGGCGCTTTTTCGCAGGGACCCATTCGGACGCGCGTGGGTGTTACTTTCACCGGAACGTGGCCTGGAAGCGTCCGATTTCGGCAGCGTGCCTCTCGCGCCCGCCATGTCGCCTCTGTCGCCTGGCGGCAGCGCGCCTGTCGGCGCCGAGATCGCGGCCGTGCGGCCCGCGACCTCCAGCGTAGACAGCCCCGACTGGCGCATGCGTGCGCTGGTGCACCCCGCCGAGATGGTGAGCGCCAGGCCGCACCCTGTGGACGAGGGCAGCGCCCTCTTCACCCAGCTGCCCGCGCTCGGCTACCACGAGCTGATAGTGGAGCATCCGGACGCGCGCGAACGCATCGAGACCATGAACCCGGGCCACCTGACGGAGCTGCTGCGCTTCTACCGCGACCGGCTCGAGGTGGCGGCGTCGCGTCCCGGCGTGAAACACGTTCAGGTGACCCGCAACTTCGGGCGGGCCGCCGGGGCGCTGTACGAGCACCCTTACGGGCAGCTGCTGGCAGTGCCGGTAACGGACCGCTGGGTCGGTGAGGAGAAGCAGGTGGCCGCCGAGCACTTCCACGCGCACGGCAGCTGCTTGTTCTGCGACGTGCTGCAGGAGGAGCTTGCGGTGCGCGAGCGCACCATCACGCAGAACGAATCCTTCGTGGCGTTCGCGCCGTTCGCATCCAAGACACCGTTCGAAGCCTGGATACTGCCGCGGCAGCACGCCAGCTCGTTCACCGGCGTGGCGGCCAACAGCCTGCCGCACCTGGCGGACATCCTGCAGGTGCTCGTGCGCGGTCTGGGCGACGCGCTGGACAACCCGCCTTACAACCTCACGCTGCACACCGACGTGCAGCCGGGACGTCCCGATTTCCACTGGCATATAGAGATCCTGCCGCGGCTCACCAACCAGGCGGGCTTCGACTGGGGTACCGGCTTCTTCGTGAACCCCACCCTGCCCGAGGACGCCGTTCGCTTCCTGCGCGAAGCGGTGGCGCTGCAGGAGGTCATGCGGTGACGGATCAGGCGCCCGAACGGGCCAGGCGGCGCATGCCCCACTGGGTGATACTGCTGATCGCCACCGTGGGCACCGTGCAACTGCTCTACCTGAACTACGTGGAGGCCGACCGCATGTTCGTGCATAAGCGCGAGATCAGTCGGCTGGAAGCCGAGGTGGCTGCCAGGCGAGCGGAGCGGAACTCGTTGGCCGCCATCGCCGAGCATGCCGCCGACGAGGCGTTCCGGGAACAGCTCGCGCGCAAGCAGGGGTTCATCTTCCCGGACGAACTGCGCGTCATAACCCAGCGCCCGTAGCAGGGCCACCCGACCTTCGTCAGCTAGCCAGGAACCGCTCCGCCTCTTCGGAGGTAGGCAGGCGGCAGGTGTCCGTGCGCCCGAACCACCGGTAGCGTCTGCGGCACACGTAGTCGTAGACGCCGTCGCGCAGGAAGCGCGGTACGAGCAGCACCGCTCGGAGCAAGGGCCACGGGGCGCGCATGTGGCCCGCGAGCCGTAACGCTGCCGTCGAGCGCGTGTGGAGCCGGCCGTCTTCCAGCAGCAGCATCGTCGTGGGCGCCCCCTCGGCCTGTGGGTCGCCGCCGTGCAGCGCCAGCAGCGCTCGCCCCGTCGCCGACTGTAGGGACGCGAACTTCACCTTCCCCGTGGGGTCGCGCTCTATCACGAAGCGCACCGCTCCGTTGCACAGGTTGCAGACGCCGTCGAACAGCACGATCGGGCCGCCGCCCGCACGGCCTGCCAGGTTGGTGACGTTGTCGGCTTCGGTGCCCATGAGGCGCGTTTCCTTCTGCCCTGCCGGGTGCGCGGCCGGGCGGGCTCAGTCCACTTCTCTCAGGTCTTCCATCAGCTGCCAGCCGACGCCTTCGGGCGTGGTGTTCAGGTGCTCC
>CAZVTS010000110.1:0-5232 GCA_964630175.1 uncultured bacterium | reverse complement strand
GAGCGTCTCGCGGTTGTAGCGCGCTCCCTTGCGCACCTCGCACGGCACGTAGATATCCGGCAGGAAGTACATCTCCACCTTCACGGTGCCGTCGCCCTTGCAGGCCTCGCAGCGGCCGCCCTTGACGTTGAACGAGAAGCGGCCAGGCTTGTAGCCGCGCTTGCGCGACTCGGGGGCGCGGGTGTAGAGGTCGCGGATGTCCGTGAAGATGCCCGTGTAGGTGGCGGGGTTGGAGCGTGGCGTGCGGCCGATGGGGCTCTGATCGATCTCGATGACCTTGTCCACGTGCTCCGCACCCTTGATGCGGGTGTGGGCGCCCGGCTGAGCCTTGGCGCGGTAGAGGCGCTTGGCGAGAGCGGCGTGCAGGATGCCCTTCACCAGCGTGGACTTGCCCGAACCCGAGGCGCCGGTGACGCACGTGAGCGTGCCGAGCGGGAACGCCACGTCGATCTCCTTGAGGTTGTGCTCGCGCGCACCCACCACCACCAGCTTCTTGCCGTTGCCCTCACGTCGCCGGTCAGGTACGGGGATCTTCTTGTCGCCCCGCAGGTAGGCCGCGGTGAGCGACTTCTTGCTCTTCACGAACTCGTCCGGTTCGGCAGCGGCCACGACCTCACCGCCGTGAACCCCGGCGCCGGGACCCAGGTCCACTATGTAATCCGCGGAGCGCATGGTCTCCTCGTCGTGCTCCACCACGATGAGGGTGTTGCCGAGGTCGCGCAGGTGCAGCAGGGTCTTGAGCAGGCGCGCGTTATCGCGCGGGTGGAGGCCGATGGACGGCTCGTCCAGAACGTAGAGCACGCCCGTGAGGCCGCTGCCCACCTGGGTGGCGAGCCTGATGCGCTGCGCCTCGCCGCCAGACAGCGTGTTGGCGCTTCGGTCCAGGCTCAGGTAATCGAGGCCCACGTCCTCGAGGAAGCCCAGGCGCGCGTTCACCTCGCGCAGGATGGGCTGCGCCACCCGGTCTGCGGCGCCCTCGAGCTTCAGGCCGCCGAACAGCTTGCGGCCCTCCAGCACGGTCATGTTGCTCACCTCGGCGATGTTGCGGTCGTCCACCGTGACCGCCAGCACCTCGGGCTTGTAGCGGGTGCCACCGCAGTCCGGGCACGCCACCAGCGACATGTACTCCTCGAGCCGCTCGCGCACGCTCTCCGACACGGCCTCCTTGTGGCGTCTCTCCAGGTTGGGGATCACGCCGTCGAACTCCGCGCGGAAGCGCATGGTCTCGCGGCCGCCTCGGGCGTAAACGACCTCGATGGGCGTCTCGGAGCCGCGCAGCACGAGGTCGCGGGCTTCCTGCGGCAGCTCTCGCCATGGGGTGGCGAGGTCGAAGCCGGCGTACTCTGCCAGCGCCTTCAGGCGGTCCCAGTAGAAGACCTTGCCGGCGTCCCCACGGCTGCCGGTCCACGGCACTATGGCGCCCTGAGCAATGGAGAGGTCCTGGTCCGGCACTATGAGGTCCGGATCGAACTGCTGCAGGTAACCGAGGCCGGCGCAGTTGCTGCACGCACCGTAGGGGGCGTTGAACGAGAAGGTGCGGGGTTCCATCTCCTCCAAGAACGTGCCGTGCTCGGGGCAGGCGAAGTTCTCGGAGAAGAGCTCGTCCGTCTCGTCTTCCGGCAGGAACGCCCGCATGAGGCCCTCGCCCTTGGCGAGCGCCAGCTCCACGGATTCGGCGATGCGTGACCGGTCGCTCTGGCTCAGAACCACGCGGTCGACCACGATGTCGATGTCGTGCTTCTCGAAGCGCTCCAGGTCGGTTTCCAGCGCCTGGTCGATGGTCTGCACCAGGCCGTCCACCCTCACCCGAGTGAAGCCTTCCTTCTTGATGTCCGTGAAGAGCTTGCGGTATTCGCCCTTGCGGCCACGCACCACCGGAGCAAGCAGCAGCGCCCGCTGGTCCGCGAAGCGGTTCAGCAGCTGGTCCACGATCTCGGTGCTCGACTGGCGCTCGATGACGCGGCCGCACACGGGGCAGTGGGGCACGCCCACGCGGGCGAAGAGGAGGCGCAGGTAGTCGTGGATCTCGGTGACGGTGCCCACCGTGGAGCGCGGGTTATGGCTGGTGGTCTTCTGGTCGATGCTGATGGCCGGGCTGAGGCCCTCGATGGAATCCACGTCCGGCTTGTCCATGATGCCCAGGAACTGGCGGGCGTAGGCGGAGAGGCTCTCCACGTAGCGGCGCTGGCCTTCGGCGTAAACGGTGTCGAAGGCCAGGGTGGATTTTCCGGAACCGGATACACCGGTGAACACGATGAGCTTGTTGCGGGGTAACTCCAGGTCGACGTTCTTGAGGTTGTGTGCGCGTGCCCCGCGAATGATGAGGTCCTGCAAGGTTCCTCCCCTACACGCTGAAAGCATGTGAACGAATCAGAAGGGGCGCCGTCTCCGGCGCGGTAGCGGGGCAGTATACCAGAGCACCTCGGGAGACCCCCATGCCGGGCCGACAGACCGTTCCTGCGGTAAAGTGGCGCCAGTACAAGGAGGCACCTGCGTGACGACTACTGCCGCAAACAGCTTGCAGGCTCCCCGTGAGCTGAAGATCGACTTGGAGCGACTGCTCGGTCTATTCGGACTTATCTTCGGGTTCCTGGCCACCTTCATGGTGGGGGTCTTCTGGGCCATGGGGGCCATCATCCTGCTCACTGGCGAGGGCGGCACCATCCAGCAGCTCAACCTGCAGGGGCTGTGGAACACCCTCTTCTGGGCCTTCCCCTTCGTGGCCGGCGGCTCGGTGGTGCTGGCGCTCGGCGCTTACGCGCTCGGCAAGGCCAAGGAGGCCGCCGGTATAGCGTTCCTGCCCGCGGCTGCCGTTACGCTCTTCTACTTCGCCCTGGTGCAGCTCCGCTGACCGCCGCGGTGAAAGCGGCCCGCAGGGGCCGGCTGGAGGTCCGATGAGACTGCACTACCTGGGGCATGCGGGCGTGAGCCTCGAGTTCGAGGTCGCCGGCGCAGCTCACCAGTTGGTGATCGACCCGTTCATCACTGGGAACCCCAGCACCCCGGTAAGCCTGGAGAGCCTGAACCCGGATCACGTGCTCGTTACGCACGCGCACGGCGACCACTGGGGCGACGTGCCGGCGCTCGCCGCTCGTACCGGCGCCACGGTGATCGGCACGGCCGAGATCGCGGCCTACGCCGAGAACCTGGGCCTCAAGGCCCACGGCATGAACGTGGGTGGCACGCACGACTTCTCGTTCGGGAAGGTGCGGCTCACGCCCGCCTGGCACTCCAGCTCGTTCCCGGACGGCACGTACGGCGGCATGCCCACCGGCATCGTGCTCGACGTTGGCGGATTGCGCATCTACCACGCAGGCGACACGGCGCTCTTCACGGACATGCGGCTGATAGGCGACCTGGGGCTCGACCTGGCGCTCCTGCCCATCGGCGACAACTACACCATGGGCCCGAGTGATGCACTTTCGGCAGTGAAGTTGCTCCGGCCGCGGTACGTTATGCCAATACACTTCGGAACCTTCCCACTGCTGGCGCAGGACGCCGCCGCTTTCAAAGGGCGGATCGAAGGGGAGACCAACGCGCGCGGTCTGGTTCTCGAGCCCGGAGAGGCTTCGCAGCTCGACGCGCTGCTGGCAGGTAACCAGTAAAGCGCCGCTGCGTTCGGAGGGGGATTGAGGAGCGGGATGCCTAACAAGGCCGGGGACGACCAGAAGTTCGTGCCGCCTGGGTACCGGATACTCTCGAAGCTGGGGTCGGGCCAGACCTCGCACGTTTATCTAGCCCAGCATGCGGTTTTCGGCAAGGTGGCGCTGAAGCTGCCGCGTCCGGAACTGTCGGTGCGGCCGGTTCTCAAGCGCATGTTCGAGAACGAGGTGGCCATCACCGTGAAGCTGTCCCACCGCAACGTGGTGTCCGCGTTCGACGGCTTCCCCACGGGCGATGGCGCCTTCCTTGCGCTCGAGTACTGCGGCGGCGGCACCCTGGATCAGCACCTGCTGGAGCGCGGCCGGTTGCCGCTCAACCGCTGCTACGAGCTCATCGTGCAGGTGGCCGACGGGCTGACGCACGCTCACTCGCGTCAGGTCCTCCACCGCGACGTCAAGCCCGCCAACGTGTTCCTCACGGACCAGGGCGAGGCCAAGCTGGGCGATTTCGGCACGGGCGTGTTCATGGGCGAGGACAGCGAGGCGCGGGTAGGCACTGCTTTCTACATGGCGCCCGAGGTGTTCGAGGGGCGCTCCGCCGGGGTGCTGTCCGACATCTACAGCCTGGGCATCCTCTCCTACGAGGCCATAGCCGGGGAGCGCCCGTTCGTGGGCACCTCCTACGACGCCTTGATGGTGGCGCATCACACCGAGGTGCCGCGGGACATCAGGCGCCTCAGGCCGGACATCTCCAACCAGATCGTGCGCATCGTTTCCAAGGCCATGTCGCGCGATCCTCAGAAGCGCTTCACTTCTGCCGGCGAGTTCGCGCAGGCCATGCGCACCGCTGCCAGCATGGGAGTGGAGGCGGTGGAGGCGGCCGAGCAGGCGAAGCCCACCACCGGGCGGTCGAGCCGCACCGGAACGAAGGTCGAGGAAGCCGAGGCCGCCACCACGGAGAAGCGCCGCGGGCTCTTCGGTTGGCTGAAGCGACAGCGCTGACCGGAACGACGTGGCTCTGCCATAGGCCGCCTGGCGGTTCTGGTACCTGGGTTGCACCGTGCGCCCAACACCCCTGATACGCTTGCTGCTGTATTCCTGAGTCGGCGGCTCGGTTAGCTCCCTGCGCCGGTTCCGGTATAATCAAAGTCGGAACGAGTCCTAATAATGAGCATGGCTCCCGGGCCATGCCGTCATGGACAGGCAACCCGCGAAATCTTCAGGCGCAGCCAACTGCCCACGAGAGGTGCACGCATGAGTGAGAAGACGCTCGAGATCAGGAACCTTCACGCCCGCATCGTAGACGGAGACACGATCCTCAAGGGGGTCGACCTGGTGGTGCCGCGCGGCGAGGTTCACGCCCTGATGGGGCCCAACGGCTCCGGCAAGTCCACCCTCGCCAAGGTCATCGCCGGCGACCCGCAGTACGAGGTGACCGAGGGCGACGTGCTGCTCGAGGGCCAGTCCATCCTGGAGATGGAGCCCGACGAGCGCGCTCGCGAGGGCCTCTACCTGGCCTTCCAGTACCCCGTCGAGGTGCCGGGAGTGAGCATCGCCAACTTCCTCCGCCTGGCGCTCAACGCCCGCCGCGAAGAGGGCAACGAGATCGGCGTGATGGAGATCTACCAGA
>CAZVTS010000109.1:0-5308 GCA_964630175.1 uncultured bacterium | reverse complement strand
AGCTCGAGCATCGTGTACTCGGGGTTGTGCTTGTAGCTGATGCCCTCGTTGCGGAAGTTGCGGCCTATCTCGTACACGGCGTCGAAGCCGCCCACCACGAGGCGCTTGAGGTAGAGCTCGAGCGAGATGCGCAGGTGGTAATCGAAATCGAGCGCGTTGTGGTGCGTTATGAACGGCCTGGCTTCCGCCCCGCCCGGCACGGCCTGCAGCACCGGCGTCTCCACCTCGAGGAAGCCGAGATCGTCGAGGTAGCGGCGGAGGTAGGCGAGGGCGCGGCCGCGCAGCTCGAAGGCGCGCTTCACCTCCGGGTTGACGAGCAGGTCCAGGTAACGCTGCCGGTAGCGCGCTTCCTTCTCCGCCAGGCCGTGGTGCTTGTCCGGCAGCGGCCGGAGGCTCTTCACCAGCGGCCTGAACTCGCTGGCGCCAACGGTGAGCTCACCGGTCTTGGTGGCGTACAGGGCGCCCTTCACCTCCAGCCAGTCGCCCAGGTCCACCTTCTTGAGGGCGTTGTAGGCCTCCAGCTGATCCTTCTGGAAGGACACCTGGATACGACCGGTGGCGTCCTGCAGGGTGGCGAAGGTGAGCTTGCCGAGCATGCGCAGGAGCATCACACGGCCGGCTACGCTGACCGGCGCGGCGTCGATGGGTTCACCGGCCGTGGGCTCGGGGTAGGCAGCGTGGAGCTCGGCGGCGGTGTGGCTGGCCTCGTAACTGTGGGGGTACGCCTCGAACCCACGCTCGACCAGCGCCTCCAGGTTACGGAGGCGCTGGTCGCGTTGTTCGTTGAGGGACTTCTGACTCATTCGGCTAGCTTTGCACGATTCGCTGCGGGAGCCGCAGTGAAGGGCTCAGCCGATGGCCTTCACCGTGTACGCGGTGACGCGGCCGCCGATATCTACCTTGAACTTGTCGCCCACCCGGCGCCCCACCAGCGAGCGGCCCAGCGGCGATTCGTCGCTCACGCGCGGGATGTCGCCGTCCAGCACGCCCGACTCGACCGAGCTAACGAGCTGCACGACGAACTCCTCCCCGCCGGCCTCCAGGGTGGCGGTGCTGCCCAGGTCGATGCGCTCGGCGCTGGCCGGCTCATCTATGATCTCGGCGCGGGCGATCTGCTCCTCCAGGCGGTCTATGCGCAGCTCGATGCGGGACTTCTCGGTCTTGGCGTCCTCCAGACCGGAGTCGTCGTAATCGTCGGATGAGCCAGTGAGTTCCTGCAGGATGCGGGTGGCTTCGTCCAGCCGCTCCAGCTCCAGTTCACGTTCTGCCTTCAGGCGCTCGTACCCCTCCGGCGTGATGCGGATCCTTAACGCCATGATCACTCCTCTTTCCAGCGACTATTTCGCGTTCCCCGTTAGGAAGCGGCTTGCCCCACTTAGCGGGGCAAGCCGACGGGTCTATTGACTGTTGACGTAGTCTACCGCAAAGCCCCCCGCAGCGGCCGTTCCCGCAAGACGTGCGGCCCCCTTCGGACCGGCGCCGTGGGTACGCTCACCAGAAGCCCCGCCACCCTTCGTACACTGAACGAGATGACACCGCTCCGCGCCGGCATGCTGCCGCTACTCCTCGTGCTCACTGCAGCCCTCGCCTGGTTGTGGAGCCCGCTGGGCGCCGACGCCAGGCTCCAGCCGGCGGCCTTCACTCAGCACAGCCTGCCCGACAGGTACGGGGCACTGGAGCAGGCCCTGGAGGCGGGCGACACCGCCGCGCTCAACGCGCTGGCACATGAAGACGACAGTTACCGCGCCTACCTGAGCGCCATGTACCTGGCAAGCTACGAGGACCTGCCCGCGGCCACGCGGCTGAACGCGCTGGAGCGCGGCCTCGAGCTGCGCGTGGACGACGCCCTGAGCCGCGCCGAGAACCTCGACCTGCTCATCCTGCAGGCGGACCTGGCGCTGGCCGCGGGCGAGAACGCCAAGGCCCTGGCGGCCTACCGCTCCGCGCTGCCGGACGGCCGCGCGGTGGAGCGCTTCGCGCAGCTCGAAACGGATCCGTACCGCCGGGCGGCGGCGTTCCAGAGCGCGGGACTGCAGTCGCGCGCCCTGGCGGAGCTGGGCGACCTGGCCGCACCGTCCATAGAGGCGCCGGCGCTGCGCGCCCTCGGCCGCTACGAAGCCGCGCTGGACGCGTACCGCCGCTGGCTCGACGTGGCGCCGAGCAACGAGGCGGCCCTCGCTGGGGAGGCCTGGTGCCTCTTCTACCTGGGGCGCGACGACGAGGCCGCCACCGCGTTCGCCGCTCTGGGCGCCGAAGGGCACTACGGGCTCGGCCTCCTCGCTAACCGGGCCGGGAACATCGACCTGGCCGTTGAGCACCTGATGAAGACGGGCCGCGCGGACCTCATGTGGCTGGCCAGCGGCCTCTACGAGGCGCGCGACCGCTTCGCGGACACCCTGCCCATCTACCTGCGCCTGGCGCGTGGCAGCAGCGCCTACGCCGACGACGCCGCCTACCGCGCGTTCGTGCTGGGCAGCCGGCTCGGCGACGACGAGGTCGTGGAGGCGGCGCGCCGCCTCATGCCGGCAGGGAGCTTCTTCGCCATGAAGCTTGGCGGCACCCCGGCCGCGCCGGACCCGGCAACCGCGCCGGTGGGCGCGCTCACTGCGGCGGCGCTGGAGGGCACCGCCGGTACCCCGTTGGCTGCCAACGTGGCGCCTCTGGCGCTGAGCCTGCACGGTGCGGGTTACGAGAACGCCGCGGTTGGGGAACTGCTGTTCGCGCTGCGTGAAGCCGAGGGTGCGGGCGACGTGCTGGCCACCGTGGAGGTAGCGGAGCTGCTGCAGAGCGTGGACGAGTACCGCCAGAGCGTGCGCGCCGCGCGGGAACTGCTAGCTGGTGGCGAGGACGACCTGCGTGTGTGGCGCCTGGCCTACCCGCCCGCCTGGCCCCTCACGGTGGTGGAGGAGGCGGCGCTCAACGGCATCGAGCACGCCCTCGTGTGGGCGGTCATGCGGCAGGAGTCGGCGTTCAGCCCGGTGGCGGTATCGCGCTCCGGCGCGCAGGGCCTCATGCAGGTCATGCCCACCACCTGGGACTGGATCGCGGAGCTTCGTTCCGAGGAGCCCACGGACCCGTTCGCGGTGCGCGAGAACATCGCTTACGGCGCCACCTACCTGGCCTGGCTCCTGCGTTACTTCGACGGCGACGAGGAACTGGTCATCGCGGGCTACAACGGTGGTCAGGGTTACGTGCGGCGCCTGTTCGAGAGCGAGTGGGTGGCGGAAGACAAGGACGAGTTCTACCGCGAGATCGATCAGGCGGAAACGCGCGAGTACCTGCAGCGGGTCTACGAGAACCTCGCCAACTACCGCGTGCTCTACCCGGGGCTGGCGCACGGTGAGCTCGCGGCCGTGACGGCGCTCTACGAGGCGGCCGGGGCGGCCGCGCGTACCCAGTGATGTGATCTGCCCGCGTGCAGGGCGCTACAGCCCTGCCGGGCTCCAGTGAGGGTTGAGTGCCAGCAGCTCGAAGGCGCGCTTCACAGTGTCGTGCACCCAGCGGTCGTCCTCGTGCCTGCGCTCCAGCAGCACGCTTGCCTCGCCTCGTTCGAGCCAGCGCCCCTCGCTATGCTTGCCAGGCTCCAGCCTGGGGTTCAGCAGGTCGCCCTGCACGCGCGCCAGCATGTCCACCTCGCGGCGCTCCACCCCGTCGCCACCGCGCCAGTCGATGATCTCCACCACCGGGCCGGCGTGTAGTAGCTCCCAGCCGGTCTCCTCGTGCACCTCGCGCGCCAGCGCTGCGAGCAGGTCCTCGCCGCCGTTCACGTGCCCGCCGACGATGTCCCAGCAGCCGGGGAAGAGCGCGCGCTGTTCGCTGCGGCGCTGCACGTAGATCCGGCCCCGCTGGTCGGTTATCAGGGCGCCGACCACGAGCCGGCGGCCCGCCTCCAGAGCGCCGCCCGCGAAGCGCGCGAGCTCATCGGCCGTAGGGACGGCGCCGATCCTCAGGGTTGGCTCTACCGTCAACTGGTCACCGCCTCTCCGAGCCTCACTCTACGTGGACCGCCGTGCACCTGCACTTGCGGCGTGGCCGGCGGCGGTTATGGTCGAGCCGTGAGCTTCTGCTTCTCAGGCCGCGTCACCTAGGGAGGTCATCATGAACCGCACCGTTCTCATCGGCCTTGTTCTCGTAGTACTCGGAATCGGCGGACTGGTCATCAAGAGCGTCACTTACCGCGCCGACAGAGCCAGCATCGATCTGGGGCCCGTGGAGATCACGGCCACGGAGGAGCGCACCCTGGACATCCCGCAGGTGGCGGCGCAAGTGGCCATAGCCGTGGGCGCCATCATGGTCATCGTGGGGTTCCTGGCACGGCCAGACTCCAAGTAGCCGGCTGTTCCCCGAGCCGCCTGGGGTGGGCAGGCCCGCGGGTCAGCCGGCCGCCAGGGCGGCTAACACCACGCCCATCAGGCTGAGGGCCCCGAGGAGGGCTCGGAGCACCACGGCGGCACGGCCCACCCTCGTCACCGTGGCGGCCAGCGCCGCGTCGTCGGGGCTCGTGACGAGCGTCTGCCTGAGCACCGTCAGGCGCCTGGCCTGCACCACGGCCACGGCCAGCACCACCACCACGGCGAGGGCCGTGAGAACCAGCGCCAGGCTGAGCCAGTCGAAGGGGCGGCTCCACAGGAGCGCCGCGCCGCTCAGGATCATGAGCACGAGCGCGGCGGAGCCAACGGGCATGTAGGCGCGGCCCAGGGCCCGGAAGAACTTCACCTTCTCGGCGTCGGGCAGGGACGCGCGCGCGGCCAGCATGACGACCGCGAGGGCCGTGTAGCCGCCCAACCACACGCTGGAGGAGACGAGGAGTACGACCAGTAGAGCGGTGCTTAGGGCGCTGTTCATGCGTAAGGCTGAGGATAGCCCACGGCCCCCGCGGGTTCCGCGGACGGAGAACCAAAGAAAGAACCCCGCGCTGGTAGCGGGGTTCCGGGCGGTTCTGGAGCGGGAGACGGGATTCGAACCCGCGACATCTACCTTGGCAAGGTAGTGCTCTACCAGCTGAGCTACTCCCGCATATGGCGCGGCCTGAGGCAGGACCTCAGACCGCGATTACCGAAAAATAACCTCCTCGCACTGACCTACTCTTGCAGGGGGCTGCCCCCCAACTACCATCGGCGCTGTCGTGCTTAACTTCCGAGTTCGGAATGGGATCGGGTGGGTCCACGACGCCAGGAGCACGAAGAGGAAAAATAAGACAGGGAACAGAAGACAGACATCATGGTGTCTTGCTCGGAAATGAGTCCGAGAAAAGGTCAAGTCCTCGACCGATTAGTACTGGTCAGCTAAACACGTTGCCGCGCTTACA
>CAZVTS010000108.1:0-5332 GCA_964630175.1 uncultured bacterium | reverse complement strand
CCTGACCGAGCCGTTGCCGGCGGCGCTGCTCCCTGTGGAACGGCTCCAGGTGTGGTACCAGGTGACTGCCCACATGCGCCGCCAACGCTCCGGTGGCCACCTGGTTGCGGCCAACCAGGTCGGAGAGACGCACGCCCCACCAGAGGAACGGCACCTGCGCGGCGGCGTTCCAACTGGCGGGTGCTGGGTTCACGAGTAGGTTGTTGCCGTCCGCGCCTAGTTCAGGTGGCCAGTAACCGTCGGCGGCTTGGTCGGACCCTACGACCCTGCTGTAGAACTCCTGAGCCAAACGGGTCTTGCCTAGACCCGATTCGGCCAGGAGCACAGCCACCCGCGGGCCACCGCCATGCTTCACCTCGTGCCAGAGGGAGGTAAGTGTTGCCAGGTGGTCTTCGCGGCCGCAGAACGGAGGCATGGCAAAAAGTTAGCAAATAGTCGGTAGGTCGCATAACCCCGCGCATATGTCTCAAGAGGACCGGGTCGCCCCTTGCGTAACGGAGAGTGCTAACCGAATAAGAAACGGGAGTGCGGCGCCTGTTGTCCCCACCAAAACGGAACGGTGCAGTGCACACCAGAATCGGCGTTGTAACATCGCCCCACCGTGACGGTGTCACTTTCACTATTTCACCGCTCAGGGTTGAATCCGGCGGCACACTGCATAGTGCTGGCGGGAAACAACATCGGGGAGGAACTATGAAACGTTTCCGTATGGTGCTGGGCGGCTTGGTTGCCGCGTTCATTCTCTTCGCAGGTTCTGCTGCCCTGGCGCAGAACGACACGCTGGTCATCGGCGTCGGCTCCGAGGCGCAGAACCTCGACCCTCGCCTTGCCACGGACGTTGCGTCTGCGCTACGCACCAACGTCATGATGGAGGGGCTCGTAACGTTCGACCGGAACCTCGGCCTCGAACCGCGCCTGGCCACCAGCTGGGAACTGGCCGAGGACCTCATGAGCCTCACCTTCTACCTGCGTGAGGGCGTCACCTATCACAACGGCCACCCGTTCACCTCCGCCGACGTGCGCTACACGTTCGAAACGGTGCTCGATGAATCGTTCGAGGCTCGTAACAGGGCGCTCTACGCCTCCATCGAGTCGATCGAGACACCGGACGATCACACCGTGATCTTCCACCTGCACACGCCAAACGTGTTCCTCATCAACAACCTGGCCCGCATGTCGATCCTGCCGAACGACCCGGACATCGACCACGACATGAACCCCATCGGCACGGGCCCTTACAAGTTCGTTTCGCGTGTGCGGGACGAGCGGCTCGTGATGGAACGGAACGACGACTACTGGGGCGGCACCGGTCCGCTGGCGCGGCTCGAGTTCCGAGTCATCCCCGAGAACAGCACTCGTCTGCTCGCTTTCGAAGCCGGCGAGATCGACGTGACGCAGAGCGTCATTCCCGCCGTCGAGCTGGCGCGCCTCGAAGCCGACGACCGCTTCGTGATGGAGCGCACTGCCGGCACGGGCTACACGTACCTGGCCTTCAACAACCAGGTGGAGCCCCTCAACAACCCGCTGGTGCGCAAGTCCCTCAATTACCTGGTGCCGCGGCAGGGCATCGTCAACCAGGTGCTGAACGGCAACGGCTTCCTCGGCATCAGCATGATCCTGCCTTCCATGGTGTGGTTCAACCCGGATGTCGAGATCTACGAGTACAACCCCGAGCTCGCGCGCGAACTGCTCGAGCAGGCGGGTGTAGACTTCTCCACCCCGCTCCGCCTGACCACCAGCGAGGACGCTGCGCGCATGCAGATCGCCGAGATCCTCGCCTTCGAGTTCGGTCAGATCGGCCTGAACATCGAAGTGGAGATCATGGAGGCGGCGAGCTTCCTCACCCGCATCCAGCAGTCCAACGATTACGACCTCATCATCAGCGGCTGGTCCGGTCAGCTCGACCCCGACCGCGCCACCATCCGGCAGTTCCACAGCGACCCCAAGTACGGCACTGCCAACTACGCCAACTACAGCAACCCGCGCGTTGACGAGCTGCTGCTGCAGGGCGCCGCTACGGACCCGACCAGCCAGCAGTCGGTGGAGATCTACCAGGAGATCCAGCAGATCGTGGTGGACGAGTCGCCCATGGCGTTCATCTACTACATCGAGGAAGTGGCGCTGTACCACCCGTACATCGAGGGCTGGAGCATCCACCCGTACAGCCCGAACACGTTCGAGAACGCGCACCTGATCAGCAAGAACCGCTGAGTTCAGCGAACGCATGAGAGCAAGGCCCCCGGCGCGAATGCCCGGGGGCCTGCTTCCGTTCGGTTCTCGCGTGATCGCAGGGCGACTGGTCGACTTGGTAGCTCGTTGGTCTGAGGCTTCACCCCGGAGATGTAGAATAGCATCACCCGGTGTATAGTGACACCATGGGTAGAACGCAGGTCTATCTGGGCCAGGAGGAACTAGATCTTTTGGACGCCGTGGCGGCCGAGACTGGAGCTTCCAGATCCGAACTGATTCGCCGTGCTGTTAGAAGGGCCTATGGAGACGCGTCCACTGCTGAGCGGCTCCGGGCTCTGGCAGATAGCGCAGGCAGTTGGGTTGACAGGGAATTCACCGGCGCCGAATATGTGGAGGCCTTACGCGGCGACCTTGGTGAACGCCTTAGCCGGCTTGGCCTCAGGTGAGACTGCTCGATACCACGGTCGCTATCGACCACCTGCGCGGCTATCCGGCGGCAATGGACCTCCTAACCAACCTGATAGCAGAGGGAGTGGATCTGGCCGCGAGCGAGATCGTGCGCTTCGAACTGCTCGCTGGCGTGAGGGAGTCAGAGGTGAAAGCGCTTGAGAGCTTCTTCGGTGCGATTACCTGGATCGCAGTTGGCGAAGAGGTTGCTAGAGCAGCGGGCGCCCTTGCGCGCACTCACCGAGCGGAGTTCAGTGGAATAGACACGGCCGACTACGTCATAGCCGCAACTTCTATCCTCCTAGACGTTCCACTGCTCACAACGAACGTGCGTCACTACCCGATGTTGTCGGGGCTTAGACCTGCGTACACACTGTCGGGCTAGCGTCAGGTAGATCCGCCCGGCAACTAACGCGCCCGCACCACGCTCCTCCGCCAACCGATCCACACCACGAGTGCCAAGCCCAGGGCGGTCCACACCCAGCCGTCGAACCTGTCCACTGTAGTCAGCACCAACTGCCAGCGGTCGCCCAGCCACCAGCCCGCCATCAACAGGGCAGCGTTCCACAGCACCGTGCCCAGCAGCGTGTAGGCCGCGAAGCGCCCGAACGGCATGCCTGCCACGCCAGCCGGTAACGATATGAGGCTGCGGAGCCCGGGTACGAAACGGCCCCAGAACGCCACAACGGCGTCGTGTTTCTGGAAGAAATGCAGCACCTCGTCGTAATCGGCCTCCGTCAGCAGGATGTAGCGGCCGAACCTGCGGATGAAGACGCGCACCTTGGCGTCGCCCAAACGCTTACCCAGCCAGTAGAAGGCAGTGGTGCCGAGGAAGCCGCCCAGCGAGGTGGCCAAGAGAACGAGCCACAGGGAGAGGCGCCCTTCCGCTGCCAGGAAGCCCGCGAACGGCAGCACGAACTCGGACGGTAGGGGCGGCACGAGGTTCTCGAGTAGCGAGAGGATGGCCAGACCGCCGTACCCTAAGCGCTCGACGATGGTGAGGATGAGGCCCTTGAGGGCGTCGAGCAAGGCGGTCACGTCAGTAAGGTATACCAGCGGCCCCGCGGTGTGCTGCGGTCGCTGAGAATCTGGCGGTCATTGCCGCCTTGGGAACGTTAAGCCAAGTTCTTGCATCTAAAGGAATAGAACGGGCGGAATAAGGGCTCCCGAAGCCCGAAGCCTGAACCCGCTTCTTTGGGACAAGACCTTGGAGGTCACCATGTTCGTTTCAACCTCGAGCAGTAAGCTCTCCGTTCGCCACGCCGCCAGAGGCGTGTTCGCCGCTCTCCTCACCGTAGCCATGCTCGGAACCGTCGGCTTCGCGCAGCATGATTCGCACGACTCGGCGGAGGCAGCCGGCCCCGCCCGGATCGTAGGCAGCGCCAGCGCCTTGGCCCTCAACAACGCCATGCGCGAACTGTGGGCCCAGCACATGGAGTGGACGTACGCGGCCGTGACGGCGTTCGCCACGGAATCGCCCTCGTTCGAAGCCACAGCGGCGCGGCTCATGGCCAACCAGGCCGACATCGGCAACGCCATCAAGCCGTTCTACGGCGACGAAGCGGGCGACGCGCTCACCAAGCTTCTGCAGGAACACATCGCTGCTGCGGTGGAAGTGGTGAGCGGCGCCAAGGCTGGTGACGACGCAGCGACGGAGACCGCCATCGCCGCGGCTTACGCGAACGCGCAGGAGATCGCGGACTTCCTTGCGAGCGCCAACTCCTACTGGCCGCAGGCCGCGGTTCGCGACATGCTCAAGGGCCACATCGACACCACGCTCGTGTACGCTACGGCGCTCCTGCAGGGCGATTACGCTGCCGGCATCGCCGAGTACGGCAAGGCGGAGGCGCACATGATGATGCTGGCCGACGACCTTACGTTCGGTCTGATCGCTGCTTTCCCGGAACATTTCGTAGACTGACAGCCAACTCCGTGCCGCGCGGCCGCATGTGACCGCGCGGCACGGCTTCAGACCCTAGCGTCAGTTGAGCTTCGGAGGGCAACAGATAGACAGCCTCACCCCTTCGGCCGGTAACGTCGCCCCGGCGGACCATAACGAACCCGACCTTATCGCCCGCTCCGCTGCGGGCGACGAGGTCGCCTTCGAAGCCATCATGCGGCGCTACAACCAGGTCATGTTCCGCGCCGCGCGCAGTATTCTCAGGAGCGACGCTGAGGCGGAAGACGCGGTGCAGGACGCGTACCTCAGAGCGTGGAAGGGCCTTGGGTCGTTCCGTGCGGAGAGCAAGCTCTCTACCTGGCTCGTGCGGATCGTCTCGAACGAGGCGCTTGGGCGCCTGAGGCGAGCGCGGTTCGATACAGTTCCATTAGAGGACGTCATGACTTCACCTGACCCGAAGATGCGAGTGGCGCTAGCCGACAAGGAAGAGGTCGGCCCGGAAGCGATGGCTTTGCGAAGCCAGGTGCGGGAGCTCATCGAGCAGGAGATAGACCACCTGCCCGACGCGTACCGCACCGTCTTCATGCTTCGTGCGGTGGAGGAGATGAGCGCGGGCGACGTGGCAGAGGTGCTGAACATCCCCGTTGCTACCGTGCGCACCAGGTTCTTCAGGGCCCGCAACATCCTGCAGGAGCGCCTCGTTGGTCAGGTGGACGCGGACCTCACGTCGGCTTTCGCCTTCGATGGCGCGAGGTGCGAGTGCATGGTGGAGGACGTGCTGCGCATGGGCCGCGA
>CAZVTS010000107.1:2386-5343 GCA_964630175.1 uncultured bacterium | reverse complement strand
TGGATGAAGGGATTTGAACCCTCGACCCCCGGAACCACAATCCGGTGCTCTAACCTGCTGAGCTACACCCACCACGCGACCGGCTCTGGCACCCCCAGGGGCTCCAACGAGACCGGCCGAAAGTTTACCGCACGGGAGGTGCCGCTGTACAGTTCTGGACTGCCAGGCAGGCCCAGCAGAGCCGAGGGGCCGACGTTCGGCTCGTGATGAGCCTGGTGCGCCAGGAAGGATTCGAACCCTCGACCTACCGCTTAGAAGGCGGCTGCTCTATCCCCTGAGCTACTGGCGCGCGCTGTTACTGGTTACGTGAGAGTGGAGCGGGAGACGGGATTCGAACCCGCGACTTACAGCTTGGAAGGCTGTCGCTCTACCAACTGAGCTACTCCCGCACGTTGTGGTCGGGGCGGCCGGATTCGAACCAGCGACCCCCTGGTCCCAAACCAGGTGCGCTACCAGACTGCGCTACGCCCCGACGTTCACCTGGCGTGCACTCGCCAAGGGGGCGGTGGCGCCCAGGCGGGTGCAGGCAGGAGTATACCCGGTCGGCAGTGGGCGCGTCATGTGCTGCGGGGTCTAAGCCAGCTCTCGCAAGGCCAGGCGCACCCAGGCCACCAGCTCCGGCGTGAGGTCGAGCTCCGCCGCAGCGCTGGCGGAGTACCACGCGAAGGGCGCGGACTCGCTCACGAGCCGACCGTCATAGCCTGCCAAGGGCCTCGCGTAGTACACGAGGTCTATGTGCTCGTGACCGGGGGAGATGCTCTCTAGCTGCACGCCGCGCGGCCTGACCAGCTGACGCGGACCCGGAGCGTCTACGGCGTGCTCGCCGACTAGCCTCACCTCTACGCCGGCCTCTTCGCGCACTTCACGCACGGCGGCGTCATCCGGCAGTTCCCCAGGCTCGACGTGGCCGCCGGGCGGGAGCCAGATGCCCAGCTTCGGGTGTCTATGCAGCAGCACCCCACCGCGCCAGACCACGAACACGCTCACGGCGAAGTCGCGCGTGACGGCCGACGTAAGGTGTGAGCCCGGTTCCGTCCCGTTGACGGGCTTCATGCGTTCAGGCCAGCAGCAGCGCTGCTACGAGCACGAGGAGCACGCTACCCACGGCCAGCAGGAAGCCGACCATGAAGCCGCGTGGCCACGCTGCCCGGACCCTGGGAACGATGGAAGAGAAGACCAGCAGGATCCCGGCCAGGAAGAGGTAGCTGGCTATCTGGATGACGGTGTTTCGCAATTCGGCTCCCACGTCAGGTTACCCCGCCGCGGGACCCCGTAAGAGGGGTGCGGGAGCTTCGCAGGAGCTAGCATGAGGCGTGCCAACTGGGGATCCCACCAACGACGCGGCCCTGCAGGGGACGGAGCTGGTCACCTTCCGTGACCGGGTGCTCGGCATCGTGCGGCTCATACCCGAGGGGAGGGTCACCAACTACGGCACGGTGGCCCTGCTGGCCGGCCACCCGCGCGCTGCGCGCCAGGTCGGAGGTGTCCTGTACGGATTGCGGGACACCGATACGGACGTGCCGTGGCAACGGGTCGTGAACGCGGCGGGCGGCATCTCCACGTTCAAGGTCGGCAGTGGCGAACTCCAGGTGGCGCTACTCAGGGCCGAAGGCGTGGAAGTAGCGGACCGCAAGGTGGACTTGAGGAAGTACTTCTGGCCAGCGGACGACACGGTGCTGCCCGGTTGACGCGGACCGTAGCTAGCGCCGCGCCACCTCTCTAAGCAGGGGGTTCACCCGATGTGGATCTGGTCGCCGATGGCGTAGGTGATGACCCGCTTGTGGTAGCGCCTGGAGAGGAGGCCGACCCTTACGTAGGCCTCCACGTAGTAGCCGCCATGCTCCTTCATGTTCCTGGCGGCGAACTTCAGCGACGGCACGAACAGCGAGAGGAACGCGAGGAAACTGGCGTTCAGTTCCGCCTGCATGTGAGTGTGCTGCGTCATCGGGAACGGAGCCATGAAGTCTGCGCCGAGCTCGGTCTTGCGTCGGCCCGGTAGCCGGCCTCGGGTCAGCACGCGGTTCGCCTCCAGGCGCTTGGTTCTGAGCTCCGGTTCCCGACCGTTGTCTTCGTAGAAGCGGTCGCTGAAGCTGAACTTGACGGTCACGTTCTCTAGCACGGAGTACGGGACGAGCTTCAGCCGCGCCTGGAACACGGAGCCGGCGGCGGCGTGAGGCGGCACCTGGAGTTCGATCTGGTTGAAGATGCGCTCCCAGGCGGCCGTGAAAAGAGACGACACGGCGGCGGCGCCGGCCGTGATGACCTCCATCACCAGGAAGACGGGGCCGATCGCCTCCCGGAGTGATGGCGCCAGTAGAGCCAGGACGCCGGCGCCCGCGGCTGCGGCCCACAGCAGGCCGATCCAGAAGCTCGGCAGTTCCGTGAGCTTCGGTGTGAACGGAACGTCCAGGGGAGGGTCGTCCAGGAAGCGCCGTGCTACGCCGCAGGACTCGCACTGCTCACCGACGAGGTTGCAGTGCCCACACATGGAGCAGGTCCACATGGTGGACTGCCATGGGGTAGGCGTGCTCATGGCTACGGCTTCGCCCGGGTTCATCGGTAACGAGTATAGGAGCCGTGGCCGGGAAGCGGCGCGAACTTCGTATCATTGGGCTAACCGGGCTCGTGGACCCTCATCGCTGGGGGCACTGTAGCCCCATGCGGGCCCGCCGGGCCGGCGGCGAGGAGAGCCGAATGAAGGGCGAGAGCCTGGTACTGAACGGTGACAACTGGACGGTAGTGGACGTGGCGCCCGCCATGCCGCTGGCGGAGATGGTGGCTACCATCCTCGAGGAGGAGGGCTTCATAGTGGCGGTGCGTGGTGCGGAGCTGCTGGGGGACGTGTTCTCCCACCTCGGCTCCGTGTCGGCCGCCACCACGTACGTGCTGGTGCCAGAGGAGGACGCCGAGCGCGCCATGGAGCTCATAGCGGAAACGGTGACCGACTACGAGGGCGA
>CAZVTS010000107.1:0-2286 GCA_964630175.1 uncultured bacterium | reverse complement strand
GCGGATGAACACGAGCTGTAGCACGACGCACTCATGAGCGGTAAGGCGCCTAGGGTCGTGCATGTCAGGTGAGGGGAAGGCTGCTCTTGGTTCGTTGACGGCGTCGCGCGCCGCCTGGCTGAGCCTGCTCGGCGCCCTAGTGATCCTGGTGCTGAAGGGCTTCGCCTACCTGCTGACGGGCTCCGTCGGCTTCCTCTCCGACGCGGCGGAGTCGCTGGTGAACCTGGTGGCTGCCGGGGTGCTGCTGCTGGCTCTGAACGTCTCGCGCGCGCCGCCTGATTACGAGCATCCGTACGGGCATACGAAGGCGGAGTACCTCTCCGCTGTGCTGGAGGCGGCCCTCATCATCGTTGCTGCGGGCATCATCACGTGGTCCGCACTGCAACGCTTACTCTCGCCGCAACCGCTCGAGAACGTCCAGGCCGGCGTGACCATGGCGCTGATCGCCACGGCCGTGAACGGTGGCCTGGCAGGGCTGCTGTTCAGAATCGGGAAGCGTGAGCGGTCGGCAGCGCTCAGGGCCAACGCGCGCCACCTCATGACGGACGTCTACACGTCGGCCGGAGTGATCGCCGCAGTGGGCCTGGTGGGCGTCACTGGCTGGAACGTTCTGGACCCCGTGATAGCTCTTCTCGTGGCGGCCAACATCGTGCGGGTGGGCGTCGTGGTCATGCGCGGCTCCATCTCCACCCTGCTGGACCAGAGGCTGCCCGACTCAGAGGAGGCCATCATCCTCGCGGTGCTGGAGAGGACGCCCGACGTTCTTGGCTACCACCGGCTGCGCACCAGGCGCAGTGGCAGGGCGCGCTTCGCGGAGGTAGACGTGTTCGTGCGGCCAGACATGACCGTGGCCGAAGCGCACTCCGTGGTGGCCCGCGTGGAGGACCAGGTGCACGCCGAACTCGAGGACCTGGTGACCACGGTGCACATCGAGCCGTACGTGGAGGGTGTTCGCGACAGGAGCACCACGCCCCGTGAGGAGTTCGGGGAGGCGCCGGCCAGGTGAGGGCCTAACGCCCTACCGCCGGTACCTTACCTGCCGCTGCCGAGGCTGGCAGGCGACGGTCTGGACGTGCCTGCGCTGGAGGCGTCGAGGAAGCGCAACGGAGCGTCCGCCCACAGCCCGGCGTAGGCCACGCCTACGCGCCGCGTGACCTCTACCTCGGTCACGGGCGGGCCCTCGTGGACGCTCAGGGGCGGTGCCCACAGGTTGGCGCCGTTGTCCGCGCGGGTGATGCCGAGGGCGCGCGTCAGCCGCCCAGGTCCGTCGCCCCTGGCACCTTCCGGCGCGCGGAGGAGTTCCACCGCCCGGACGAGCACGGCGTGCGGTGTGCCCGTGGGCTGACAGACCGCGTTGAAGAGGTCGTACATGCCGTAGATCAGGTACACGTACGCCGTGCCGGGCGGTCCGTACAGCGTGGTGGTCCTCGCGGTCACGCCGCGTGACGCGTGGCAGGCGAGGTCAGGCTCGCCCAGGTAGGCCTCGCACTCCACGATGCGGCCGGCCCGCCACTCGTCGGCCCGCCGGACGACCAGCAGCTTGCCCAGCAGATCCGGCGCCACCAGGTCGGCGGGCCGCGCGTAGAAGTCAGCCGTCAGCGGTGGAGGCAGCGCTTGCACCGAGGTCAGACGCGCCTCTGGCCGCGGCCGTCCCAGCCCGAGTAGGAGTAGAAGCGGCCCGGCACACGGTCCCGCAGGTAGGTGACCAGCGGGTCCCGCAAGGGCGGGATGGGCACTATGGTGGACACCTCCTCCACGGGGAAGAAGCGCGCCTCCACGATGAACCCGTCGGGGTCGCGGGGGTTCAGGAGACCCTTGTAGTGGGCCACGAAAGCGAACGACACAGCCCGGTCGTTGCGCCTCCGGTCCTCCACGTGCACGGCGTAAGCGAGGTGGGAGATGTTGGTGACCTCGAGTCCGGTCTCTTCCCATACCTCGCGCACCAGCGCGTCCAGGGTGGACTCCCCACGCTCCACCATGCCTCCGGGCAGCGTGTAGCGCACGCGCCCGTGCCCCTGCCAGTCGTTGCCTACGAGCAGCACTCGACCCGACGGGTCGAGCAGTATGGCCGCGGCAACGACGAACTCACGCCGCGCCACGGGACGGCGCCATCTGGGCCGTGGGTGAGGCCTGTGCCGCTTCCAGCGCCAGGCGGGCGAGTTCCTCTGCCTGCAAGGCGCTGGTCAGCTCCTCCAGGTCGCCGCTCAGCACGCTCGACAGCTCGCGCGTGGTGAAGCCAATGCGGTGATCGGTGATGCGCGACTGCGGGAAGTTGTACGTGCGGAT
>CAZVTS010000106.1:0-5437 GCA_964630175.1 uncultured bacterium | reverse complement strand
CGTGCGCAGCCGCGGCGTCATGGAGAAGTGCACCTACTGCACCCAGCGCATCTCCATGGCCCGCATCGACGCCTCGAACGAGGACCGCCGCATCAACGACGGCGAGGTCGTCACCGCCTGCCAGGCGGCCTGCCCCACGCAGGCCATCGTGTTCGGCGACCTGAACGACCCGTCCTCCAGGGTGGCCAACGTGAAGAGTTCCCCCCTCAACTACGCGATGCTCGAAGAGCTCCAGACCTTCCCGCGCACCTCCTACCTGGCGAAGGTCAAGAACCCTAACGAGGCGGTCAGCTGATGGCTTTGGAAGCTAGCAAGGTCACCGTTTACCCGGAGACCAACCGTGTGATACGCCCGGGCGAGACGTACGGAAGCATCGACGACCGCGTCCTGACGCCGGTTCTCCAGGGCGTGGAGAAGACCCCGACCTGGTGGTGGATCGGCTTCGGCATAAGCGCCGCGCTGCTGGTCATGTACCTCGTGTCGGTAGTCAAGCTGATCACCACGGGTATCGGCATCTTCGGCAACAACATCCCCGTCGCCTGGGGCATGCCCATCATCAACTTCGTGTGGTGGATCGGTATCGGCCACGCCGGGACTCTCATCTCCGCCGCACTGCTGCTGTTCCGGCAGCCGTGGCGCACCACGGTCAACCGCTTCGCTGAGGCCATGACCATCTTCGCGGTGGTGTGCGCCGGCCTCTACCCCATCCTCCACCTGGGCCGCCCGTGGGTGTTCTACTGGCTCGTACCCTACCCCAACACCTTCGGGCTCTTCCCGCAGTTCCGCAGCCCGCTGGACTGGGACTTCTTCGCCATCGGCACGTACTTCACCATCTCCATCATCTTCTGGTTCATCGGGCTCATCCCCGACCTGGCCAGCTTGCGCGATAACGCGCGCTCCGGCTTCCAGCGCCTCCTCTACGGCATCCTCTCGCTCGGCTGGAACGGCTCCACCAAGGCCTGGCAGCGCTACCAGCGCGCCTACCTCCTGCTGGCTGCGCTTAGCTTCCCGCTCGTGCTCAGCGTGCACTCCACCATCGCCATGGACTTCGCCGTGGCACAGTTGCCCGGCTGGAACAACACGATCATGCCGCCTTACTTCGTGGCGGGCGCCGTGTTCGCCGGCTTCGCCATGGTGCTCATCCTCGGGGTGCCATTACGCAAGGCCCTCAAGTTCGAGCACCTCATCACGCTCAGGCACCTGGACAACGCCGCCAAGCTCATGCTGGCCACCGGCATGATCGTGGTGTACGGCTACTTCATCGAGGTCTTCATCGCCTGGTACTCGGGCGTGGAGGCCGAACGGTACATGATCTGGAACCGGATGTTCGGCCCGCACGGGAAGTACTTCTGGGCCCTGATCTTCTGCAACCTCATAGCCATCCAGCCGCTCTGGTTCCGCAAGGTGAGGCAGACCCCCTGGGCGCTCTTCTTCATCTCCATCGCCGTCAGCGTGGGCATGTGGCTCGAGCGTTTCGTGATCTTCGTCGTGTCGCTCACTGCCGATTTCCTGCCTTCCTCCTGGGCCGACTACGTCTCCACCTTCTGGGACTGGTCGCTCTTCATCGGTAGCCTCGGGCTCTTCAGCACCCTGTTCTTCGTCTTCATCAGGCTGCTGCCGTCCATCGCCACGGCCGAGACGAAGGAGACCGCGTACCACGACCACCACCACGGCTCCGACGCCTTCGAGACGATACGGATGAAGTACTACAACGCCGAGGAGACCGCATGAGCAGCGTTACCTTGGGCCGCAAGGCAGAGCCGCTGTACGCACTGGTGGCTCAGTTCGACACGGTGGAGGACATCCGCGCTGCCGCGGAGCGCACCCGCAAAGCGGGCTACACGCGTACGGACGCCTACACCCCGTTCCCAGTGGAGGGGCTGGACGAGGACCTCGGCATGCGCCCCACGAGGCTCGGCTGGGTGGTGCTCATCGTCGGCGTGCTCGGGCTACTGGGCGGGTTCTACCTGCAATGGTGGGCCAACACCGTCTACTACCCGCTCAACGCTGGCGGTAGGCCGCTGAACAGCTGGCCGAACTGGATCATCATCATGTACGAGATCACCATCCTCTCCGCCGGCCTCACTGCCGGGATAGGCATGATCATCCGCAACGGTCTGCCGCGCCCTTACCACTCCATCTTCAACACGCCCGGCTTCGAGCACGCCTCGCGCGACAAGTTCTTCCTGTCCATCGAGTCTCGTGACCCCAAGTTCGACTTGGATCAGACCCGGGCCTTCCTCCTCGCGCTGGATCCTGAGCGCGTCTCGGAGGTGGAACGGTGAGGAGTCGCACCCTGAAGCTGCTCGCTGCCCTGACGCTTGGCATGCTCGTACTAACGGGCTGTGGGCGCAACATGTTCGATCAGGCGCGCGCCGATGCGTTCAGCGCCAGCCCGTTCTTCGCCGACGGCAGCGCCATGCGGCCCATTCCCGAGGGCACCGTCTCGCGCGAGCGCGGCGCGCTGGAACCCAGTTACCTCACGGGCCTGGGCCCTACCGGCTTCCTCTCAGAGCTGCCCATCGAGCTCAACGTGGACGTCCTGAACCGCGGCAAGGAGCGTTTCGACATCTACTGCGCGCCCTGCCATAACTACAACGGCAACGGCGCCGGCATGATCGTGTCGCGCGGCTTCCCGCAGCCGGTCTCGTTCGTCTCCGAGCAGCGCCTGCTCGACTCTCCCGTCGGCTACTTCTACAACGCCATCACCAACGGGTTCGGTCGCATGTACAGCTACGCTGCCCGCATCAAGCCCGAGGATCGTTGGGCCGTCGCCGCCTACATCAAGGCGCTGCAGCTCAGCCAGAACGCACAAGTGACCGATGTTCCCGCTGAGATCCTCAGCCAGTTGAGCACCACGGAGGCCGCACGGTGAACGCGCTCAAACTTCCCCCCATCGACACCGGCAAGCTGCAGCTCGGCGCGCTGGTCGTGGGCCTGATCGCCCTAGCCGGTGCAGCCATACTGGGCTTCACCACGGCAGGCGACTTCTTCCAGTCGTACCTGATGGCTTACCTGTTCGTGCTCGGGCTATCGCTCGGCAGCCTGATGCTGCTCTTCGTGGTTCACCTGGCGGGCGGTTCGTGGGGTGCGCTGATCGTGAGGCCGCTGGAGGCCGCCGCCTCCCTCGTGCCGCTGCTCGCGCTACTGTTCATACCCATCCTGTTCGCCATGCGCGACCTCTACCCCTGGACGAACCCGGAGTACGTGGCCGCCTGGCCGATGGTTGAAGCCAAGACGGCCTACCTCAACACCACGTTCTTCATCATCCGCGCGGTCATCATCTTCGGCCTGTGGACGCTCGGTGCGTACCTGTACCGTTCGCTCAGCCGCAGGCAGGACGAGGCCGAGGCAGACGCAGGGCGCGCCGGCTACCGCATGAAGAGCATGGCCGGGCTCTGGGTCGTGATCTACATCATGACCATGACCTTCGCCGCCTTCGACTGGGGCATGTCCCTCACCCCCACGTGGTTCTCCGGCATCTACCCCGGCATCATCATGTCCGGGCAGGTCATCTCGGCTCTGGCCCTCGTGATCCTCGTCATGGTCTCGCTGGCCAAGGTGAACCCCACCATCGACAAGCTGCTCACACCCAAGCGCCTGCAGGACCTCGGCAACCTCCTCATGGCGGTCACCATGTTCTGGGCCTACACGCACATCTCGCAGCTCATCATCCAGTGGACGAACAACGTGTCTGAGACGGCCACCTGGTACTTCATCAGGCTCGGTCCGGACTGGGTGGGGGTCAGTTCCTTCATCCTCTTCTTCGGCTTCTTCGCCCCGTTCGGCATCCTCTTCTCCCGTTGGGTCAAACGCACTCGCCGCGCCCTCAGCGTGGTGGCGGTGTGGGCTCTCCTGGTCCAGGCGCTGAACATCTTCTGGATGATCGCGCCGTCGTTCGAGCGTGCGGGCCCCGCCCTCACCCTCATCGACATCCTGCTCCTGGTGGGCATGGGCGGCGTGTGGCTCGCCCTCTACGCGCGCGCCCTCGGCGCTCGCAACGTGCTGCCGGCCAACGACCCGCGGCTCGTGAAGGTGGTGGCAGAGCATCATGCCTGACCAGAAGCCTCACCAGACCACCAGGCAGTACCTGTTCACGCCACAGCAGGTTCGCATGGCAGTGGCCCTCGGCACGGTCGGCATGATCGTCACCATCGTCGTGCTCCTGTTCCTGGCCTCCTCGCAGCCTCAGGGACGCTTCCAGGTGCTCGACGATTCGCAGTTCCAGCAGCACCTGGCGGACGCTACCAACGACCTGACCGGGTACACGGTGAACGGTGACAGGGCCACCATCGACATCAACCACGCCATCGAGCTCGTTGCTGAGCGCGGGGTTCAGAACCCCGGTTTCTACGGCAGCGTGCAAGCGGCGCCGGCAGCTCCTGCCGCGCCAGCCGCGCCAGAGGTGGCCGAGACCCCGGCCGCCGAGCCCGCCGCAGCGGAAGCGGCTGCGGTAGAAGCGCCCGCCACGCCGGCTACCGAAGAGGCACCCGCGGCGGCCGCACCCGCTGCGCCGGAACCGGTCGCGGCAGCGCCCGCGGAGGACCTGCCGGACGGCGAAGCCGCCTTCCTGGCCACCTGCATGGCGTGCCATCAGGCCACCGGGCAAGGCGTGGTGGGCGCGTTCCCACCGCTGGTGGGCCACGCCCCGGAAGTCTACGCAGCCGACCGCGACCTCATCCCGACCACGATCCTCTTCGGGCTCCAGGGCGCGATCACCGTGGACGGCATGCCGTACAACGGCATCATGACGCCCCACCTGCACGTTGACGACCCCACCATCGCTGCGATAGCGAACTACGTGATGACCGCGTGGGGCAACGACGCGCTGGCACCCGGCTTCACGCCGTACACCTCGGCCGAGGTGGCAGCGCTGCGCGGCCAGATGCTCACGATGACGGAGGTTCACGACCTCAGGGTGGCAGCCGGCCTCGACTGAGCTGAAGCGCCGCTCCTTCTGAGTGCACCTAGAAGCGCCGCCGAACCGTTACTGGTTCGGCGGCGCTCTTCGCTGTTCGGCCGGGTCTTCGTGAGGGCGGCCCGCACGCCCAGACCGTGAAGCGTCTAGAGCATCACACGTCCAGGTTGGCGAGGTGGGCGTGGGTCTCGATGAACTCCCGGCGCGGCGGCACGTCGGTGCCCATGAGGATCTCGAAGGTCTCGCCGGCTTCCAGCGCGTCCTCTATCGTCACCCGCTTCAGCACGCGCGTCTCCGGGTTCATGGTGGTCTCCCAGAGCTGCTCTGGGTTCATCTCGCCCAGGCCCTTGAAGCGCTGGATCTCGATCTTCTTGTCGCGGTTGGCGCGCTGGATGGCCGCCAGGGCCGCCTCGTCGTACAGGTACTGCATCTCCCGCTGCCTGCCCACGCGTACGCCGTACAGGGGTGGCTGGGCGATGTAGAGGTAGCCGGCGTTGATGAGGGGGCGCATGTAGCGGT
>CAZVTS010000105.1:0-5447 GCA_964630175.1 uncultured bacterium | reverse complement strand
ACCGCCGCGGTCCGCGAGGGCGCCGGCCACCTTGAAGGCGAACACCATGCCGGCCACGCCGCGCCGGCGGTCCGCCTCCTCGGGCGGGGCGGAGGCCACGTCGTCGCGCACCAGCACGGTGCGCACGGGGATGTCTTCCATGTCGGCCATCTCGGCGGCCATGTCGAAGTTCATCACGTCGCCGCCGTAGTTGCCGTAGATGTACACCACGCCCTTGCCGCTGTTAATGCGGCGGGTCACGGCGAGCATCTGCTCGGCCGTGGGCGACTGGAACACGTCGCCTACGGCGCAGCCGTCCAGCATGCCCTTGCCCACGTAGCCCAGGAACACGGGCAGGTGGCCGGAGCCGCCGCCGGTTGCCAGGCCCACCTTGCCGCTCACGGGCGCGTCGGCGCGCACTATGGCGTGCACGTCCTCCGTGTAGGCCAGCTGGTCGGGGTGGGCCGCCAGCAGGCCCTCCAGCATCTCGGGAACGAAATCTTCTGGTCGGTTCAGGAGCTTCTTCATCCTGCCTCCTTAGTTATCGAGCCTATGGTAGGCCGCTCGTTTCACGTTTCTTCTGCGGGCGCCTGCGCCACGGGAACCGGATGGTGCCGAGCACCATCACCACCAGTAGCAGAGCGCCCCAGATGAACTCCTTGGCGAAGTTGGAGAACCGCAACATGTTGAAACCGCTGGAGAGGAACTGCAGGGCGAGCACGGCGAGGATGACGCCGATGACCTTGCCGAACCCGCCGTAGGGGTTCACGCCGCCGAGCACGGCCACCAGGATCGTGAGCAGCAGGTACGAGGCCCCGAAGTCCGCGCGGATGGAGTTGGTGCGCGACATGATGAGGATGCCCGCCGCCCCCGAGAGGAAGCCGGCGATGCAGTAGGTGGCGATGAGCAGGCCCGTGTTCTTGAGGCCGGCGAAGCGCGACGCCAGCGGGTTGGCGCCCAGCAGGTACACCTTGGCGCCGAACGCGGATCTGCTGAGGATTATTCCCACGGCCATGGCCAGCACCGCGAACACGAGCACGGGCACGGGCAGCCCGAACAGGGTGCCGTTGCCGATGTAGCTGAACGCGGTGGGGAAGCCGTGCACGGCGGCGCCGCCCGTGAGCACGATGGCCAACCCGAGGAACACCTGCGACGTGCCCAGCGTGGCGAGGATGGGCGGTATGCCCACGTGCGCCACGAGCAGGCCGTTGATGAGGCCGCCCAGCGTGCCCACGCCGAGGGCGATGAGAATGGCCAGGGTTATGGGTAGGCCCACGGGGTTGGCCGGGTCCGCCGTCATGTTGGCCAGCACCATGCCCGCCACGATGGCGGAGAGGTTCATGTTGCCGATGATGGAGAGGTCGATGCCGCCCGTGAGCATGCTGATCATCATGGCCAGCGTGAGGATGGCGAACTCTGGGAACTGGAAGCCCATGGACGTGAAGTTGTTGGGGCTCAGGAACAGGCTGGGCCGCAGCACGGCCATGACGGCGAAGATGAGCACCGCCATGCCGCCGAGCCGGAGCAGGTCCATGTTCTCCCGCAGGAAGCTGCTGAAGCCGCTCTGGGCGGTCGGCTTGGGGGTCGGGGGCCGGCCGCTCATGCGCTGCCTCCGCCACTCGAGTACATGCGTCTCTCGGCCCGCCGCGCCTGGTACGCCGGCACGCCCGTGCCGAGCAGGATGAGCAGGCCGATCACCACGCGCTGCCAGTAGGAGGGCACGCCCAGCACCACGAGGCTGTTGCTGATGATCACTATGAGCGCCACGCCCAGTAGCGTGCCGAGGATGGTGCCGTGCCCGCCCGTGAGGCGCGCTCCGCCCAGCACCACCGCCGCGATGACGGTGAGCTCGAGACCCACCAGATCCGACGGGTTGGAAACGCGCGCCATGGAGGCGTGGATTATGCCGGCCAGACCGGCCAGCGCCCCCACGTAGCTGTACACGAAGACCTGCAGCCAGGTGATGCTGAAGCCTGCGCGCTCGGCGGACACGGTGGAGCCGCCCATGGCGTAGATGGCGCGCCCCAGCATGGTGCGGTTGAGGATGAACCAGGTGACAACGACCACGCCCACCAGGAAGAGCACGGCCACGGGCAGCGAGTGGATGACGCCGTCGTCGCTCGTGAACCTGAACAGGTTGGTGCGCGAGAACTGGCGCATGCTGGCGGGCAGGTTGCTGATGAGCTTGCTGCCTATCCAGGCCAGCATGAAACCTCGGAACATGCTCAGCGTGCCGAGAGTGACTATGAGCGTGGGCAGCCTGAAGACGCCGATGAAGAACGCGTTGATGAGGCCGAGCGCCAGGCCGATGAGCATGGAGATGCCGAACGCCACCAGCCAGTGACCGGCGAAGCCGGACTGCGTGAGGTAGAGCGTGGTGCTGTACATGCTGAAGGCGGCTATGGCCGTGAACGAAACGTCGATGCCGCCGGACACGAGCACCACCAGCACGCCGATGGCGAAGATGCCCAGCACGATGCTGGCGCGCAGCAGGTCGAACAGGTTGCCGAGCGTGAAGAACGACGGCGCCTGCAGGCCAGTGAACACGCTGAACGCCACGATGGTGAGCGCCACCAGCACGTCGTTGCGGCGCAGGAGGGCGGAGACCCGGGCGCCCATCAGCTCGTTACCCTCGTTGCCAGCTCGGCTTCGGACATGCTGAGGTCGGCTACCTCGTCCACTATGCGGCCCTCGCGCATGATGACCAGGCGGTCGCACATGTGCAGCAGTTCGCCTAAGTCGTCGGAGATGACGAGCGCGGCGATGCCGCGGCTCACCAGCTCGCGGATGATGCCGTGGATGTCGGCCTTGGAGCCCACGTCCACGCCTACCGTGGGGCCGTTGAGGATGAGGATCTTCGGGTTGGTGGCCAGCCAGCGTGCCAGCACCACGCGCTGCTGGTTGCCGCCCGACAGGCTCTGCACGGGCACGCCAACGGATGGAGTGACTACCTGGAGCTCGTTCACCCAGTGCCCGGCGGCGCTCCGCAGCGCCGAGGTCTCCAGCATGCCCATGCCGCCCTTCAGCGCGTCTAAGTTGCTCACGGTTATGTTGTCGCCCACGGATTTGCTGAGGAAGAGACCCTCGGTGAGGCGGTCCTCCGGCACGTAGGCCATGCCCAGCGCCACCGCGTCCGGCACGTCCTTCAGCTTCACCGGCTCGCCGTCTAGGAGCACCTGGCCGCTGGTGAACGGCGTGAGACCGAAGAGCGTCATGGCCAGAGCGGTGCGGCCGGAGCCAAGCAGGCCGGCTATGCCCACCACCTCGCCCCGGTGCAGGTCCAGGTTCACGTTGCTGAAGTGGCCCTTCTTGGTTAGGTCCTTCAGCTGCAATATGGGCCGTTCGCCCGTGCGGGCGGCGCTCTCGTGCCGTTCGGAGGAGAGCTTGCGGCCGGTCATGTGATAAGAGAGGCTGTCCAGGTCGAACTCGGAGGCGGGCCCGTTGGCCACGCGCTTGCCGTTACGCAGCACGGTGAAGTTCTCGGAGACCTCCAGCACCTCGTTCAGCTTGTGGCTCACGAACAGCACCGAGATGCCGTCGGCCTGCAGGCGCTTGATGATCTGGAGGAGGGACTTCACCTCCTTCTCGGTGAGCGCGGTGGTGGGCTCGTCCATGATGATGAGCCTGGCGTTGTTGAGCAGCGCCCGCAGAATGGCTATGAGCTGCTTGTCGGCCACCGGCAGGGTCTCCACCATGGCCCGCAGCGGGATGTTGACGTTGAGCCTGTCGAGCGCCTTGCGCGCCACGCGGTGCACTTCGCGCCAGCTGATGAGGCGGCGCTTCTCGGATAAAAGATGGTTGAGGGCCAGGTTCTCCGCCACCGTGAGGTTGGGGAAGAGCGACAGGTCCTGATAGATGATCTGGATGCCCTCGCGGATGGCGTCTATGGGGTGGAGCCGCTGGTACGGCTTGCCATTGAGTAGGATCTCGCCCTCGTCCGGTCCCAGCACTCCGCCGATGACCTTGATGAGGGTGGACTTGCCGGACCCGTTCTCGCCCGCCAGGCAGTGGATCTCGCCCGGCTGGATCGTCAAGCTCACCTGATCGAGCGCCTGAACGCCCGAGAAGGCCTTGCTTACGTTGCGCACCTCAAGTAGTGGCTGCTGGTTCATGGCTCGTGGCACCGGAGAGTAGCGGTGGGGTTCGGCGGTCCCGTAAGGAACCGCCGAACCAGGCGAGTCAGATCAGAAGGGGTACTGATCCATGTTGTTCACGTCGACGATCACCCAGGCCTGGCCGTAGATGACCTTGCCGTCCAGCTGAACGCTGTTGTAACCGTCCGTGCCGAGGTCCATGCCTTCCGTGATGGGTTGGCCTTCGATGACCATGACGGCCAGCTTGTTCATGACGATGCCGGCCAGCGCGGGATCCCAGAAGAAGATCTTGTCGGCCGCGCCGGTCTCGAGGTACTGGCTGGCGATGGAGGGGAGGCTCGTGCCCATGACGCAGGTGCGGTCTTCGAGGCCGCGCTCTTCGATGGCGAGAGCGATGCCCGGCACGTCGGTGGAGGCGCTGCCCTGGAAGCCCTTGATGTTCGGGTAGGCGCGCAGGATCTCCTGGGCGCGGGCGTAGGCGGTCTGCTGGTCGTCGTTCGTTTCGTTCTTATCGCCGACCAGGGTCATGTTCGGGAACTTCTCGAGCTGCAGGGCGATGGCTGCGTCCACCCACTGGTTGTGCGTTTCGGAGGTGAGGCTGCCCACGAACACCGAGTACTCGCCTTCGCCGCCCATGCACTCGGCCAGGTTCTCCATGATGGCGCGGCCGTAGTCGGCGTTGTTGAAGGCTTCGATGTCCCAGTTCACGTTCTGCATGCTGGCGGCTTCGTGGCTGATGACCACGATGCCCGCGTCCATGGCGCGCTTGAGCACGGGCTCGAGCGCTTCAGGAGCGAACGGCACCACCGTGATGGCGTCCACGCGCTGCGCGATCATGTCTTCGATGATCTGCACTTGCTGCGCGGCGTCCGCCTGAGCGGGGCCGACCTGGAAGGCGTTGTTGCCGGTGTCCTTGGCGTACTGCACCACGCCTTCGTCCATGCGGATGAACCACTGGATGCCGGCTACCTTGGGCACGTTCACGAGGTCGTAAGGCTGACCGAAGGCCACTGCGCCGAGCGAGGCCAGCATGGCCAGGGTAATGAGGGTTGTCATCAACTTGCGCATCGTTCTCTTACCTCCCATAGGGTCCTAGAAGATCTGCGACCGAACAGTTCTCAACATCTAAGGCAGGACTTCTTGTTGCCGACCCTCCTTCCGCCTCCATTATGCGAAGGCCCGTTGAAGCTTTCGCCTGCCTGATGGTAGCCGCCAAAGCGAACGTTCATGCCGAGTACTGCCCTCCGTTGAGGTCCAGCACCGCGCCCGTCATGTAGGAGCTGGCGTCGTCCAGCAGGAAGGTCACCGTGTCGGCCACCTCCCAGATGGTGCCCCAGCGCCCCAGCGGGGTGGCTTCGGCCTGGTCGTTGGAAC
>CAZVTS010000104.1:0-5555 GCA_964630175.1 uncultured bacterium | reverse complement strand
ATGCCGTCTGCCACTGGGGCGCCTCCTGAGTAACCAGGCAACGAGTATACCGACCCCGCACAAGCGGTATCTTTCCTGCACATGCTCCTCAAGTCCTTCCAAGACCCGGCACGCCGCCACCTCCTCATCATGGGCTTCGCGGCCTTCTTCCTGCTGGGTGCGCAGCAGGCCATGTACGGACCTTCCCTACCGCTCTTCCGGGCCAAGTTCGGCCTGGAAGTGGATCAGGCGAGCGCCATCGTGAGCGCACAGTTCCTGGGCGCCTTCATCGCCATCGTGGCGTCCAGCGTGCTCATCAGGCGCTTCGGGTACCGCCGCCTGCTCATGGCAGGGTCGTTAGGAGTCGTAGCCGGTCTCGTCGTCGTCGCGGCCGCTACCGTGTGGTGGCAGGTGGTGGCGGGTGCCGTGGTGGCCGGGCTGGGCTTCGGGCTACTGAACATCTCGTTCAACCTTCTGCTGGCTCTAAACTTCAGACCGAACGCCGCGCCGGCGCTCAACCTACTCAACGCCATCTTCGGTGTGGGCGCCATGGTGGGCCCCCTGTTAGTGGCGGCGTTCGAACCCCGCCTGCCGCTTCCGTTCCTGATCATGGCCGGCGTTGCGCTACTGCTGCTCCTGCTGGTGAGCCTGCTCGACGTGCCCGAAGTGGCGGTTGTGGCCAGGAGCGCCGCCCCGGCTTCCGTGGGCCTGCTCGCGCTGTTCATACTGCTCTACTTCTTCTACGTCGCTACCGAAGCGGGCGTGGCCAACTTCCAGACGGAACACCTCACGCCGCACTTCGGTGCGGCCACCGCCGCGGGCTTCCCGGCGCTGTTCTGGGGCGCCATGACGGTGGGCCGGCTCCTGGCTACGCCGCTGTCGGCACGGATCCGGCCCAGCACGATGGTGCTGGGTTCGGCTGCCCTGGCTACGCTCACGCTACTGTTCGCGGGCAACGTGCTGGCCGCGCCGTACCTCTACGCCTTGGTGGGGCTGCTCCTGGCTCCCGTGTTCGGCACCTCACTGGCGTGGCTCACCGAGGTGTTCCCCGAGCGGGCTGAGCAGTACACGCCCATCGTGGTGGCTGCAGCCAACCTGGGACCCGTGCTGACCGCGCCGCTCATCGGCCTTACCGTCACCGGGTTCGGCTCCGCGGTGATCCCTATGGCGCTGGCGGCTCTGGGGGCGCTGCTAGTGGCGTCGGTGGCGGTGCTCGCCTGGCAGACCCGAGGTCGAGCGTGAACAGGGAGAACAGCGCCACGACGAGTGGCAGCAGGCTGGTGTAAGCCGCCACCGGCAGCAGCCATGGGCCCGCGAGCGCGCGCGGCCAGGCTGGGGTGAGGGGGGCCAGGGCGGCCACCATGATCCCGACGGCGATGATGAAGGCGCCCGCCCCGCGGTACGCGGCGGCGCCCAGTTGAGTGCGCATGCCGTAGATCACCGCGAAGCTCACGGCGCCGAGCAGGAAGGCGTGCAGGAAGAAGATGCGGAAGGCCGTCTGAGTGATGTACGCCGTGAGGCCCGGCGTGGCCGCGGCGAGCTCCACCACGCCCTTCACCACCAGCAACGCCAGCACCAGCTGCCGCAGGAGCAGCGTCACGCCGGTGGGCGGCGTCACCACGGAGCCGTCGCGGTGCGTCTCCGGGCGCGGGTCCACCCGCCAGAGCACGAACACCAGCCCGAGCCACACGAGGGCGGCCACGGCGCCCCCCGCGCCCTCCAGCGCCGGCGCCCACGACAAGCCCTGAGCGTCGCCGAGGTAGCGCCCCACGGAGCGCACCACCATGCCCGTGGCGAGGAGCCAGCCCAGCGCGCCAACCGGTTGGCGCGCGACCCGCTCCCGGTGTGAATGGAGCGCCGCCAGGCCCAGTATGGCCAGGCCGAACCAGCCGTCCGCGAAGAGCGTGAGGAACCAGTCGACCAGCGCCAGCATCACGTGGCGCTGGATCTGACCGCCCATGCCGAGGTAAGCGAGGCCGCCCACCGAGATGGTGCTTATGAGCATGAGCACCACCGCCACGTCGAACAGCCGTAAGCGGGCGTCCCGGCGCAGACCCCAGGTCGCCACGACGTAACAGATCGCGAACGCGTACCACACGAAGCCGTTGAGGCCCGAGGCGAGCATGGAGATGGGCAGGAGCTTGCCCGCGAAGGGCGTGAGGTGATAACCGCTCTTCAGGAACGGCAGGTAGGTGGTGAGCCCACCGATGGCGGCGAGCAGTGCGGTGGCCGCGAAGCCGCGCGGCCGGGCACCACGGCGGGCCAGGTCGGCCCCGATGAGCAGGATGAGCGCCGGCGTGACCCAGGAGAAGAACATGAGGTGCGAGTGGGCGTGGCGGATGTTGTCCGGTACGCCCGGCAGCGGCGTGATGAGCGCGAAGCGGAAGTACGCCCCAGTGGAGGCTGCCAGTGCGAAGCAGGCTAGGGCGAGACCCCAGATCCAACGGCCCTTCAACTCAGGCAGCGCCTTCCGGCATGCGCAGGCGCGTGCGCAGCTCGCGCAGGAACTCCTGCTCGTCCATGCTTATGCGCGAGCTGAAGGCCCGGCCGCTGGCGCGCGCGATGTGCTCGGCCAGCTCGTAGAGGAAGCGCTTGAACTCCGCTGCCTCAGCGTCGTCCCTCAGGATCTGGCCGATCTCGCTGATGCGCTCCAGGAGCCGCTCCCGCGGCAGCGCCGGTCGGTCCTCGACGCTCTCCTCCGGCTCGTGGGCGCCGGCCAAGAGCTCCGTTACGAGCTCGTTGTTCGCGTAGCGCCGCTCGGCGTCGTAAAGGAACCGCCCGGCCGCCAGCATCTCGCGGAAGTACGCCACCACCCCCGTGCGGTCGGCCGTCACGGTGGCCAGCACGACCTCGGCGGCGGCGTTCAGGAGGCGTTGGCGGTCTGCTTCGGAGTAGTTCATGAATGACCTCACGCCAAGTGTACGTTCACTAGACCAGGCGGCTGCGTATGCGGGAACTGATGGCGTCCACGACGATGATGAACCCTACGATCACGAGCAGGAACATGCTGACCTCGTCCCAGCGCCGGAACTGGAGGCGCTGGATGAGGGGCAGGCCGATGCCGCCCGCTCCCACCATGCCGAGGATGGTGGCGGCGCGCAGGTTGATCTCGAGCCGGTACAGCACGTGCGAGGCGAACTCGGGCAGCACCTGCGGCACCACCGCGAAGAGGAAGGTGTGCAGCTGGTTCCCACCGGAAGCGCGGATGGCCTCCATCGGGCCCTGATCGATGCCCTCCACCACGTCGGAGAAGACCTTGCCCAGGTAACCGATCGAGTGGATGCCCATGGCCATGATGCCGGCCGTGGCGCCAGGGCCGGCGGCGGCCACGAAGATGATGGCCAGCACCAGCTCCGGGAAGGTGCGCACGGCTACCAGCACGGCTTTGCCGGGCATGGCCCAGCGCGTGCCCCCGAGCAGGTTGGACGCGGCGAAGAACGACAGGGGGAACGCCAGCGTGGCGCCCAGCGCCGTGCCCACCACCGCCATGAAGAAGGTGGTGACCATGGAGCTCCACGCCAGGTCCAGAACGGCCGTGTTCGGCCTCACCAGGCCGCGCATGAGGGGCGTGAAGTTGCGCTCGATGCCCGTCATGAAGCGCGCCCAGGTGGGTAGCGTCATGGTGGCTATGGCGAGAACGAAGAGCCCGATGAGCAGCGCCACGCCGCCCAGCAGCAGGAGCCGGTTGCGGCGCACGTGAGCCGGGGGACGTGGGATCTGTGCGCTGGGTTGGCTCGCGTTCAGCATGAGTGCCTCATATGAGCTTCGTGCGCGCCCACACGCTGAAACCGTCGATGAGCAGGACGATGGCGAAGATGACGGCGATGAGCGCGCCCACGCCCGTGTAGTCGCGCCAGCTGAGGTAGTTGTTGAGGAGCTGCCCGATGCCGCCGGCGCCCACCAAGCCGATGACGACGGAGGCGCGTACGTTTATCTCGAAAACGTAGAGGATGTAGGACACCATGGTGGCGGCCACCTGCGGCACCACCGCGAAGAGGATGGTGCGGTTGCGGCCTGCGCCCGCGGCGCGGAGCGCCTCCAGCGGTCCGGGGTCGATGGACTCCACCGTCTCTGAGCCGAGCTTGGCCAGTACCCCGATGCTGAAGAACGTGAGTGCCACCACGCCCGGCAGGCTGCCGAGACCCAGCACGGCCACGAAGAGCGCCGCCCAGAGCAGGTCCGGCACGGAACGCAGGATGGTGAGCAGCGTGCGGGAGACCCACATGGTGACGGGGTCGATGCTCGTGTTGCGCGACGCGAGGAAGATGAGCGGCATGGCTATGAGGGTGCCCACCACGGTGGCCACGTAGGCGATCTGGATGGTCTCCAGCAGCTTGGGCCAGATCTGCGGCAACGCCGTCCAGTCGGGCGCCATGCGGCCGAAGAAGCGGAAGAAGTCCGACGTACCCGTGAAGAGAGCCTGGAAGTTGAAGCCCGTCTGCCGCAGCGAGATGAGGAGCAGCGCCGCGAACAGCACGAGCGTGACCGCGGTCTTGATGCGACTGGCCGCCGGTGGCCGCGGGACGGTGGCCGGCTCAGGCACCGCGCAGGTCCTTCTGCTCCAGTGGCCGACCATATATGTCCTCGAACACGGAGTCGGTGGCCTCTTCGGGGGTGCCATCGAAGACCACGCGGCCGTCGCGCATGCCGATGATGCGGTCGGCGTAGTCGCGCGCCATGTCGATGAAGTGCAGGTTGACGATGGTGGTGATGCCGTCCTCACGCGCGATGCGTTTCAGGTCGGACATCACGGCGTGAGAGGTCGGCGGGTCCAGGCTCGCCACGGGTTCGTCCGCCAGCATGACCGAAGGCTTCTGCGCCAGGGCGCGGGCGATGCCCACCCGCTGCTGCTGACCGCCGGACAGCGCGTCCGCCCGCACGAACGCCTTCTCCGGTATGCCCACCCGGGCCAAGCATTCGTGGGCGTAGGCCACGTCCTCACGGGGGAAGGCGCTGAGCACTCCGCGCCAGGCCGGCAGGTCGCCCAGCCGACCGGAGAGCACGTTACGCAGCACGCTGGAACGCTTCACCAGGTTGAAGGTCTGGAAGATCATGCCGATGTCCGAGCGCGCCTTGCGTAGAGCGCCGCGTCTGGCGGGGGTGATGTCCACGCCGTTCACGTTCACGTTGCCCTTGGTGGGCACTACCAGGCTGTTAACGGTGCGGATGAGGGTGGACTTACCCGCGCCGGAGAGGCCGACCACCACCACGAACTGACCGCGGGGGATCTCCAGCGAAACGCCCTTTAGGGCCTTGAGTCCAGTCTTGTAAACGACCTCGACGTCTTCGAAGCGGATGTGAGTCACGACGAACATAACGCTACACGAGAACGGGTGGCTGGGCAAAGGCCCGGCCACCCGCTCTTCTCGTTAGCTGGTCCGTTGGGACCTGAGATTCACCCGTTCAGGCCAGCCTTACTGGCGCTGGAAGGTGGCCGCCACGCTGCGCACGGTGTCGTACACGCTGGGGTCGGTGATGCGAGCGAACTCGGTCACGTTGAAGAGGGCCTGGGTGAGTTCCTTGCCTTCTTCGGTGTTGGCGATGTCGATGAGCGCCTGGGCGAGCTGATCCATGAG
>CAZVTS010000103.1:0-5632 GCA_964630175.1 uncultured bacterium | reverse complement strand
CCAAGACGGTGGTGGACCTCGGGGTAGCTGCGGCACTGACCAGCGTGGCGGTCATACCCGATCACCCCGTCACACACTACGTGGACACCCTCGGCTCCGTACTCGTGTCCGTTTACGTCATGTACCAGGCGCTGAGCATCTTGCGTAAGCAGCGGCAGAAGGCGGCAGACAACTGACGTCGGCACCTGCCTTACAGCGGGAAGAAGACGGGCACCAGCACAAGCACAACGACCGTGAGTAGCGCCATCAGGAGCGCACCAACGCGCGGCACGTCGCTGAAGCGGTAGCGACCTGGGCCGAGCACAAGTGTCGTCACCGGCGACGAGACCGGGTTGATGAACGTGCAGGAGGCGCCGAGCGCCACCACCACCAGGAGGGGCGCGGGCGATACGCCGAGAGCCACGGCCGCCTGCAGCGCCACTGGTGCCATGAGCACGGCGGAGGTGGTGTTGGTGAGGAACTGCGTAACGAGCACCGTGAGGAGGAACACGCCGGCCAGGAGCGCCGTAGGGCCGGCGTCGCCCAGCAACGACGTTATGGCGCCAACCGCCAGCTCCACGCCGCCGGTCTCCGTGAGGGCAGTAGCCAGCGGCAGCATGCCCGCTATGAGCAGCACGGTGGACCACTGCACGCTCTTGTAGGCAGAATCGGGGGAAATGGAGCGCGTTGCCACCAGTGCCAGCACCGCCACCAGCACAACCATCACGAGTGGCAACGTGGTGATCGACATGTCCGCCAGCATGCCCAGCACGATGGCGGCGGCCACTGGGGCGCGCTGCGCGTTGGGCGCCGGCGGTTCTCCCTCGCTAGCCTCGCTCAGCAGGACCGCGTCGGCGCGCTCCCGCCGCAGGAGATCCATGGCCTTGGGGAAGCCGCGCACCAGCAAAACGTCACCGAAGCGCAGACGTTCGTTGGCCAGGTCGCCCTGCAAGCGCTCGCTCCCGCGCTGGATGGCGAGCACCACCACCCTGTACTTGTCCCGGAAGCGCAACTCAGCCAGCGTCCTGTCCTGCCAGGCGGACCGCGGTGTCAACAGCAGCTCTGCGAACACCAGGTTCGAGGGAACCACCGCGTCAGCTCCCGCTGTAACGACCTCGAACGCCAGGCCGTACTCCTCCATCATGCGTGTGAGGCCGTCGGCGGCGCCCTGCACCAGCACGCGGTCGCCCGCCCCCAACTCCGTGATGGGCAGTATCCGCTTGGAGACGCCTACGTCCCGCCGCGAACGCAGGCCGCGCCTGGCAGCCTCGGGGTCGGCGTCGATGGCCACCACCCTGACCCCGAAGCGGTCCGGCCACCTCAGGTCTGCAAGGTTGCGGCCCACGAGGTTCGAACCGGCGGGTACCACGAAGCGCCTGAGGCCGCCCGCCACACCGTAGCGCTGCGCGTACTCCTTCAGGTCGCCGGTGGGCGCCTCGCCCTGATCCGGAGTGGCCGGCGCCCTGGAGGGCAGCAACCAGCGCCCCACCGTGAGCATGTACAGCACCGTTACCGCCAGCATGGCCAACCCGACTGGCGCGAGCGCGAAGAAGCCCAGTGGCGCGTAGCCTGCCCCCTCCAGCGTCTGCGTCGCCACCAGGTTGGGAGGCGTGGCGATGATGGTGAGCGTGCCGCCCATGAGCGCTGCGAACGCCACAGGCAAAAGCAGCCGGCTGGGACTGATGCGGTTGCGCCAGGCGAGCCTCACGGCTATCGGCAGCATGATGGCGACGGTGCCCGTGGAGCTCATGAAGGCCGAGAGCAGCGCCGTGGCAACCATGAGCATCGCCACCAGCCGCACCTCACCCGTGCCGGCCACACGCGCTATCCAGTTGCCAACGCTGGCGGCGAGTCCCGTGTCTACCATCGCGCCCGACACCACGAACAACGCTGCGATCATGACCACCAGCGGGTCGGCGAAGCCGGCCAGCGCCTGCTGCGGCGTGAGCACGCCGCTGAGCGCCAGGGCGGCCACCACCATGAGCGCCACCACGTCGAGCCGCACACGGTCGGATACGAACAGCACCAGCGCCACGCCCAGGATGACGAGCACGATGATCAGTTCGGAACCCACCAGGCGACCTCCATGAGGAGCTTACACTCGGTCAATGCGCTCCACCACGGCCCTGGCGTTCATCACCGACGTGCATGGCAACTCCATCGCGCTTGAAGCGGTTCTGGCGGACCTTCGCAACCAGGCACCGGACCTGGTAGTGAACTTAGGCGATCAGGTCTGGGGCCAGGTCGACCCGCGCGCCGCCTACGACATGCAGGCTGAGCTGGGCGCAGTAGAGGTGCGTGGCAACAACGACGAGAAACCTCTCATGGACCGCGCCCAGCTGCCGACGATCGAGCAGAGCTACGCTGGCTGGCTGGAGCAGCGGGTACCGCTGCCGGCGCTGGAACGCCTGAACCAACTGCCGGTAACGGCGACCCTCATGGATGGCAGGGTCTTGGCGGCACACGGCACTCCACAGACTCCGTGGCGGAACCTACTCTGGCGCGTGCACGACGATGCCTTGACACCGCGAGACGACGCGGAAGTGCTCCAGGACCTGGAGGACGTTCCGAGCACCGTGAAGGTGATCCTGGTAGGCCACACCCACACCGCCCGCGTAGTTCAGCTCGAGGACAAGCTGGTGGTGAACGTAGGTGCGGTCTCTTGGCAGAACGACGGCGACCCACGGGCCAGGTGGACCCTCCTCACCCACAGGGCTGGTGAATGGGCCGTGGATCAACGAAGAGTGGTGTACGACTGGCACGCGGCCGCCGAAGCCGTGCGCGCGAACGCACCGGTCTATCCCGCCGAAGCGGACGCGCACATCGCGGGTTCGCCTCACTAACCCTCGGGAGCCAGTGCCACCAGTCTGCCCAGCGTGTGGTCCACCAGCACCGCCAGCAGCGCCACCGGCACAGCTCCCTGTAACACCAAAGCCAGGTTGCTGACGGCCAGCCCCGCGATGATGGGCACGCCCAGCCCACCTGCGCCGATGATCGGCGCCACCGTGGCAGTGCCTATGGTGTAGACGGCACTGATCCTCACTCCAGCCAGCACGGTGCGCAGGGCGAGCGGCGCCTCAAGGCGCCAGAACACCTCGGCCGGTCCCATGCCCATGCCGCGGGCGGCCTCCTTCAGCTCGCCTGGAACGCCCTGCAGACCGGCGATGGTGTTGCTGGTTACCGGCAAGAGCCCGTAGGCCACAAGCGCGATGAGCGTGGGCTTCAACCCGAAGCCGAAGAACGGCAAGGCCAGCGCCAGCACCGCCACGGGCGGCAACGCCTGCCCGGCCGATAACAGGCTCGAACCCAGTTCCAGGAATGGCCTACCACTCGGCCTGGTAAGCCAAACGCCCAGGGGTAAGCCCACCGCCAGGATGACGCCCATGGCCGCGCCCACTATGACGGCGTGCTGCCACGCTAGCGCCAGGAGGCTCGTCCTCTCGAACACCACTGTGGTCTGCTGCGGGAAGAGGCGCTCCAGCACGGCCGCCCACGCGTCCTGCTGGGCGAACAGCACGAACGCACCCGCCAGGAGCGCCACGGCGCCTACCACACCCACCCACGGCGTGCGCGCGCTCATGAGGGTGCCCTCGGTGTTGCGGTGAGCGTCACCACCTGCTCCAACCCCAGTTGGCCGGTCAATCGTGCGCTGGCGTCCACCACCGGCAGACTAGCCACGCCCAGTTCGATCATCTTCGACACGGCTTCCCGCACGTTGTCGGTCTCGCCCAGTGCCTGGCCCACCGGTAACCGCGTGAAGCCCGCCTCTACGCTGCCGCCCGCTACGAACGCGGGCCGCATTATCCAGCCTAGGAGCACGTCGCCGTCCGTAACGTAAAGACTAGGGTTGGCGGCCAGCAACTGTTCTGCCTCGTCGGCAGGCGTGTTCAGTTCGAGGCTTGGGGCGTAAACCATGGCGTCGCGCACCAGAATCCGGCTGAGGTGAGTGAGCGCGCGGTCGCTGCCCACGAACTGGCGCACGAAGCGGTTGCGCGGGTTCCTGAGTAGCTCCTCAGGGGTGTCGTACTGCTCGATGTGCCCTTCGTTCATGAGGCAGATACGGTCCGCCAGCTTCACCGCTTCCTGCATGTCGTGCGTGACGAACACAACGGTCTTCTGCAGCCGACGTTGCAGCTCCAGGAACTCGTCCTGCAGGCGCTCCCGAGTGAGCGGGTCAACGGCGCCGAACGGTTCGTCCATCAGGAGGATGGGTGGGTCGACCGCCAGCGCGCGCGCCACACCTACCCGCTGCTGCTGCCCACCGGAGAGCTCGCGCGGATAGCGGTCGCGGTAGAGCGCGGGTTCCAGACCGACGGCGGCGAGGAGCTCGTCGGCGCGAGCTGCGCTCCGTTGCTGGGTCCAACCGAGCAATCTGGGCACCACCTGCACGTTCTGCTTCACCGTCAGGTGCGGGAAGAGGCCTACGGATTGGATCACGTAACCCATGCCGCGCCTGAGGTCCTGTGGGTCCTCGTCAGCGATGTCGCGGTCGTTCACCAGCACCCGACCCTCGCTGGGTTCGATGAGGCGGTTGATCATCTTGAGGCAGGTGGTCTTGCCGCTACCGGAGGGCCCGATGAGCACCACCAGTTCGCCAGCGGGAACGTGCAGGGTCACGTTGTCCACAGCCGCCACGTCGCCGTAGCGCCTGCTCACGCCCTCGAAGCGGATCATGCGGTGACCGCCTGCCCGGCGCTGGGCGCTTCCGCCACCGGTTCCCTGACGCCCCTGGGGGTGAGCATCGCGCCCCCGGCTCGCAACAGCGCGTCGGCAAGCAGCGCCAGCAGGATTATGGGGATGGCGCCCAGCAGCACGAGGTCAGGCACCACCTGGTCGATGCCGCGCTGGATGAACACGCCGAGCCCGCCTGCGCCGATCAGGTACGCCACCGTGGTGGTGCCGATGGTGAGCACGGCCGCAGCGCGCAGGCCTCCAACTATCAGGGGCAGCGCCAGCGGGAGCTGCACCCGCAACAGAAGCTGCCAGGGGCTCATACCCATGCCACGCCCGGCCTCGGTAGCGGCGCGCGGCACGGCCTCGAGGCCCGTGAAGGTGTTCCTTACTATCGGCAGCAGCGCGTATAGCGTGAGCGCGATGAGGGCAGGCGCGCTGCCGATGCCCCTCACTCCCAACGCGCTCAACGGCTCGTTCCAGGCCGGCCAGGTCGGTGCGGAACCGGCGCCCAAAACGCTAGCCAGCACACCGTTGATCACCACCGCCATCAGCACTGCCAACAACGCGCCGGGCGCCACGGGAAGGAGTGCGAAGAGCGCACCGAGGAGGCGCCAGGCGCCCCGTGTCCGCCGCTCGCCATGCTCGTGGCGCGAAGGCCGCGAGGACCTGACACGCCACAGGGCCAGGAGCGCCAGCGCACCCACCAGCACCACCATCAGCGCACTGCCCAGTGTGAGCGAGCGGCCCAGCTGCGCCAGCGGCGCCACCAGCAGGCCGAACAGGGCCAACGACGGCAGCGTCTGCACGAGGCCGGCGCCGGGGAGTACCCACCGGGCCACGCTGGGACTACGCGAGGCCGCGACCGCTGCGGGAACGCCGATGAGCGTGGCCACCAGCAGGCTGGTACCGGAGAGTGCCAGGTGCCGCGCCAGTTCCGCGCGGAAGTCACCACCCACGTTGACAAGTTCGCGCACGAGCC
>CAZVTS010000102.1:0-5653 GCA_964630175.1 uncultured bacterium | reverse complement strand
CGCGACGTGCTGGAGGCCGAAGGGGTGCTCACGCGCGTGGTGAGCATGCCCAGCATGGAGCTCTTCGAACAACAACCAGAGGAGTACCGCGCCGCCGTGCTGCCGCCAGCCGTGCAAGCTCGCGTAACCGTCGAGGCGGGAGTGACGCGCGGCTGGCACGAGTACGCAGGTAACGCCGGCGAGCGCGTGGGGGTAAACCGCTTCGGCGCCTCGGGCCCAGGCCCCGTGGTCATGCGCGAGTACGGACTGAGCGTGGAGAACGTGGTGGCGAAGGCTCGCAAGACCCTAGTCCGCAGCGCCTGAACCAAGAGAACCAGATCGGTCGCCCAACATATCTCGGGCGGCCGACCGGAAGAAATGCCAGAACCTAACTAGCCGCCAGCAGGTGCACCCCTTCGGGCGCGAAGCCGAGCTTCACCGTGGAGCCTGGCGCCAACAGGCCGTGCACGGCGGGCGCGGACTGCACCACGTCCACTAGGGTGTCGGCCACCTGCACGGCGTACTCGACGGTGGCGCCCAAGTAGGTGGTCTCGGCTATCACGCCGTCCAAGAACCCGTCGGGCTGGTTGATGGTTATCACTTCCGGGCGCAGCACCAGCTCTATGCGCATGCCCTTCGAGAAGCCGGGCATCGTGGGCACGCTGCTGCTGCGGCCGGCCACCTCTATGGTCATCTCCTCCGCCCCGACCTCGAGCACGCGCCCAGGCACCAGGTTCACGGAGCCGATGAAGTCGGCCACCAGCCGCGACCCAGGGTGCGTGTAGATCTCCTGCGGGGTACCCGCCTGCTCTATGCGCCCCTTGTTCATCACCACAATCAGGTCGGAGATGGCCATGGCCTCGAGCTGGTCGTGCGTTACGTACAGCGCCGTTATGCCGAGCTGCTGCTGGATCTGCCTTATCTGCCGCCGCATCTGCTCGCGCAGCCTTGCGTCTAGGTTCGACAGGGGCTCGTCGAAGAGCAGCAGCTTGGGCTCGTTGATGATGGCGCGGGCCAGCGCCACGCGCTGCTGCTGCCCGCCCGAGAGCTGGTTGGGGCTGCGTTCGCCCAAGTCCTCGAGCTCCACCATGGCCAGCGCTTCGCCCACGCGCCTGCGTATCTCCGCCTTGGGAACGCCCTTGAGGCCTAAGCCGAAGCCCACGTTGGCGGCCACGTTCATATGCGGGAAGATGGCGTAGTTCTGGAACACCATGGCGCTGTCGCGGTTGTTGGGCGGCACGTTCGTAACGTCCGTGCCGCTGATGACGATGCGGCCGGCCGTGGGGATCTCGAAGCCCGCGATCATGCGCAGGGTGGTGGTCTTGCCGCAACCAGAGGGGCCTAAGAGGGTAACGAGTTGCCCCTCGCCGATCTCCAGATCCACGTCGTCCACGGCCACCACGGGCTTGCCGCTCGCGTCCGGGCTGGCGAACTCTTTCCTGAGCCGTTTCAGTGAGACGCCCACGCGCTCACACCTCCTAGATGATGTTGCCGCGCAGCTTCAGGACGCGGGTGAGCACGAGTCGGATGATGACGATGGCCACGATGACGATGCCTACGAGGAGCAGGGAGAAAGCCGCAGCGGCGCCCAGCCGCCCCGAATCGACCTGGTTCAGGATCTGCACGGTCATGAGGTTCCACTTGGCGGAAACGAGGAAGATGGCCGCGCTGATGGCCGTCATGGCCCGCACGAACGCGTACACGAGCCCGCTGAAGAGCGCCGGCGAGATGAGCGGCAACGTTATGCGCCGGAACACCGTGCCCGACGACGCCCCTAGGTCGGTGGCGGCCTCCTCTATGGAAGGGTCTATCTGTTTCAGGGTGGCGATGCCGTTCTGGATACCCACCGGCACGTAGCGGAACACGAAGAGCGCCACCAGGATGGTGAGCGTACCCGTGAGCAGCAGCGGCTTGGTGTTGAACGCGAGGATGTAGCCGATGCCCACCACGGTGCCGGGCAGCGCGAAGCTGAGGAGCGACACGAACTCGATGGCCTGCCGCCCGAAGAACTTCTTGCGCACCACGAGGAAGGCGATGAACATGCCGAGGATGCCGGATATGGGCGTGGTTATGAGGGCCACCGTCACCGTGTCGGTGATGGTCTTGAGACCCACGTCTATGACGTACTGGAAGTTCCTGAGGGTGAGCGAGTAATCGAAGCCCCAGGCGCGGCTGAACGCGCCCACCACGATGACGGCGTAGAACGAGAGAACCACCACGCTCACCAGCCCGGCGAAGCTGAACAGGGCCCACTTGCCAACGGGACCAACGGGCTGCAGGGACGACCGCGTGGGCTTGCCGGTAACGGTGACGTACTGCTTGCGCGACACCCAGTACTTCTGCAGCAGGAAGGCGCTGACGGAGGGAACAAGCAACGTCATGGCCAGGGCGGCGCCGCCCGCCAGGTCGTACATGCCCGTTACCTGCAGGTAGGCCTGCACGGCCAGCGTGGGGAAGCGGCTGCCGGCGAGCACGAGAGGGTTGCCGAAGTCGGCCAGCGCTTCGATGAACACCACCAGCGCGGCGCTGGCGAGCCCGGGCACCGCGAGGGGCAGAGTGGTGCGCATGAACACCTGCCAGCGGGTGGCGCCTAAGTCTCGAGCGGCGTCCTCCATGGAAGGGTCTATGGCCTGCAGCACGCCCTTCAGAGACAGATAAGCGATCGGGAAGAAGGTGACGACCTGCGCCATCACCAGCCCGTTCAAGCCATATATGGGGAAGTTGCGGATACCGAACAGCTTGTAGGTAACGAGCCCGTTGTTACCGAAGAGCAGCAGGATGGAGAGGGAGAACACGAACGGCGGCGAGATGATGGGCACTATGGCCATCACGTCGAAGAAGCGCTTGAACGGCAGGTCCACCTTCACCACCGCGTAAGCGAGGATGAAGCCTAAGACCACGGAGCCGAGCGCCGTGAGGAGCCCCGTGAGGAGGCTGTTCGTGAGCGCGGAGCGCATGTACCAGTCCGACAGTATGTCGGTGTACAGGCGCCACGGGTTGTCGCCGGTTACGAGGCTGACCTGAAAGACCCTTATGAGCGGGAACGCTATGAAGATGTAGAGCAGGACGAAGATGAGCAGCACCGCCAGCAGTAGCAGCGGCTCGCGAACGAGCCGCTGCAGTTCTGCTAGAGCGATGCGTGCACTGGCGCGGGCTTTCAGGGCCAGCCGCATCGGTTACCTCCCCTTACTGCCCGCGCAGGACCTCGTTGATCCACTTGTTCACGATCTCTTCGCGGTTGGCGCCGGCCCAGATGGCGTCGTAATCGATGGTGGTTATGTCGGCGAAGGCGGGCATGCCTTCACCGGTGCTGGCGTCGGGGTGAACCGGGAAGAAGTAGGTCTTGGCTTCGCTGAGCAGGTTCTGGGCTTCGATGGAGACGAGCCAGTTCACGAGCTGCTGCGCGCCTCCGAGGTTGGGGGCACCCTTGAGGATGGACACGGCGGGCGCTTCGTAACCAACGCCTTCAGCCGGGAACACGAGGGCCAGCGGGTAGCCTTCGTCCATGAGCTGCAGGAACGCGGGGGTGAACTGGATGCCCACGCCGGTCTGACCGATGGCCACGGCCTGGGAGGGCGCGGTGCCGGACTGCGTGTAGGTCTGCATGTTGGCGTCGAGCTTCTTGAGGTAATCGAAGGCGGCTTCCTCGCCCCAGTCCATGATCATGCCGGCCACGAGGTTGTAGCCCGTGCCGGAGGACTGCGGGGTGGGCATCTGGATCTCGCCCTTGAACTCGGGCTTCAGCAGGTCGGCCCAGGTGGTGGGCAGTTCCACGCCGTGATCGTTGGCCCACTGGGTGTTGACCGCCACGCCCATGGGGTTCATGTAGAAGCTAGTCCAGTAGTACTCGGTGTCTACGAACTTGCTTTCCAGGGCGGCCGCGTTGGGTGCCTGGTAGGGCTGCGTGAGGCCGCGCTCCTTGGCGAGCACGTGGTTCTCGCTGGGGGCGCCCATCCAGACGTCCGCCTGCGGGTTGTTCTGCTCCGCCTCGATGCGCGCCATAGCAGGGCCGGAGGAGAGGTGGATGAAGTTGACGTCGATGCCGGTGGCCTTGGTGAACGCGCTCAGGATCTTCTGCGCGTTGGCCTCGTCCACGCTGCTGTACACGGTGATGGACTGCGCGAAGGCAACAGCCGGCACCAGGACAGCCAAGGCGATGATGGTACGGAAGAATCGGTTCATGCAGGACCTCTTTCTGGGGTTGGATCTGACCATGGGCACACTCCACCTAGGAGGGCGCGAACATGGCGGCCTCCAACGCCGCACATAACTCATGATACGCCGCCAAATGTTGCTCCTGCACACGCGCCGTGCTGGTTGCCGGTACCGCCACCAGGTGGTTGGCGTACTTGGCTGCGGCGCCACCGTTGGCGCCCGTGAAGGCGATGGCGGTGAGGCCCAGCGCCTGCGCCGTGATGAGCGCACGCACCACGTTCCTGGATTCACCGGAGGTGGTGAACGCCAGCAGGGCGTCGCCCGGGCGCCCGTAACCGAGCACCTGCTGAGCGAACACGTTCTCGTAACCCTGATCGTTGGCGATGGCCGTGAGGAGCGACGTCTGGCTCGAGAGGGAGATGGCGGGCAGGCCCAGCTCGAGGCTCTCCGCCAACGAAGCGCCCTCCGCTAGGTCGGTACCGCGCAGGCGCTCCTTCAGTTCCGGCGGCAGCGGCCGCGGCAGCTCGAAGCTCTTCATCAGCTCGCCCACCACGTGCTCGCTGTCGGCGGCGCTGCCGCCGTTGCCGCACACCAGCAGCTTGCCGCCGGAGCGGAAGGTGGTAAGGAGGGCGTCGAGGATATTGGTTAGGTCTGGGGTTTGGGGGTTAGGCATGCGGGGTGGCCTCGCTTTGCGGGGCTGGTTGGCGGCCGGGGTTCGAGGTGCCGCTCTGGGAGGTCATGGGGGAAGTGTAACTGTGGGGTGTCGCTCAGAAGCGTGTTGCTCGGTCCATGCCCGTTACCGCAAGCTTAGCCGGGCAACCCGTGACTAGGGAGCTAAAGCAGGTTACCACCGTCACGGAGCGGCATGATCCGACGCTTGAATCGCTACGTCTCGACATAAGCTTACTGGCCCAACCGCTCCCCCGACGAGCATGTAGTCGCTAATAAGTCCGTCACTTTGGGGACACCAGCGGTGGACCCCGTGTGTTTGGCATTTCCCCTTGGTCCTCAGGTTCTATCACAGGCTCATGATCTGCCCTTGGGGTTGGGGGTTTGCCGGCAACGGTGTTACTGGCAGAGCTGCAGGTAGAGACTGGGTGTAAACCTCTACCTGGGTCCTGTCCTCCAGGCTGGAATGCGGCCGCTCGGAGCTGTAGTAATCCAGGTACGCGCTGAGGCGCCGGAGCGCGTCCCACACACTGCCGTAGGCCTTGAGATAAGCTCATCGTGTTGCAAGCTCCACCAGAAGCGTTCTATGAAGATGTTGTCGCGCCAGGCGCCCTTCCCGTCCATGCTGATGGCTATACCGGCCGCATGCAGCACGCTGGTGAAGGTGTTCGCGGTGAACTGGGCGCCCGGGTCCGCGCTGTAGATGGTCGGTGTCCCGCAGCGCACCAGCGCCGCCTCCGGCGCCTCGATGCAGAAGCGTGAATCCAGGGGGTTGCTGAGCCGCCAGGCGAGGATGCGGTGGCTATTCACGTCCATGATCGCCACCAGGTAGCAGAAGCCCTGCTCCATG
>CAZVTS010000101.1:0-5911 GCA_964630175.1 uncultured bacterium | reverse complement strand
ACGTGTTCCTCTTCCACAGCACCCAGTACGTGGCGCAGCGCGCCAACGTGCACGGCTACCTGCACTTCCCGAACACGAGCTACCTGAGCTTCGTCGAGGTCTGGCTCGACTGAGTAGCTGGCACCGAGCAAGCCGAAGGGGGCGCGCCGCTAACCGGGCGCGCCCCCTTCTCGTTGCCAGCGGCGACTAACCGGCGCCCGGCCCTACTGCGCCTCCACCATCACGTATATGAGGTCGGCGCCCTCGGGTCCGGCCACGGCCCAGTGCTCCTCCCCGGCCGGGATGAGCGTGAGGTGCCCCGCCCCGATGCTGAAGGCCACGCCGCCGCTCTCGCCCTCCAGGCTGCCGGCGATTATGTACGAGAGTTCGTCCTCGAGGTGGCTGCCGGTGCCCTCCACGGGCAGGCGCTGCCCGGGTTCGAAGCGCACGCTGCCTATCTTGAGTACCCTCGTGCTGCCGGCGGAGTAGTCGAAGAGCACGCGGTTGATCTGACCAGGTTCCAGCGAGTAGTCGATGATCTTCATACGTACGGATGATACGGCCGGCGGCTGGAGCGAGCGCGCGGGGCCGGCATACAACGCCGTGGCACACGACCGGCTGTGGCGAGCATTGGCGCAGAAGCCCCTTGTGAAAGCGCAGAACCGCTGTACACTGCCAGCACAACGTCCAACCAACGCTCCCGGGGTGGGCACCAGGCCCGCGCGGGGCACCAAGAAGGGTAATGCCATGAAGCGCGTTTTCGCTTACCTAACTCCTCTACTTCTGATGGCGTTGCTGGCGGCCTGCGGCAGCCCAGCACCCAAGACCGCCAACATCTCTGGCGCCCTCGTGTACCCGGGTTTCTACAACGGAGCCTCGGTTCCGGTGCTGCCCATGGCGGCGCAGCCCCTCGACACCACCACGCATAACGACCTCGGGGCCAACCGCCCCGTGGAGGTAGTGCCCGGCGAGGTCCTCGTGTTCTTCGAGGCTGGCGTCAGCATGCAGAGCTTCACCGGCGCCGACCTCGGCATCCAGGCCGTGAGGAGCCTGCAGGTCGGAACCGCCAGCATGGCGCTCTACTCGGCCGCAGGGCACGATCAGGCCTCCACGCTCCAGTTGGTGGAGCAGGTGGCGCGCGCCCCGGGCGTGGCGGCGGCGTACCCGAACTGGGTGCTGCACGCCTTCAAGGCCCCGGACGACACTTATTACGACATCCAGTGGCACTACCAGAACATGAACCTCCCAGCCGCGTGGGACAGGGAGGACGGCAGCAGCAACGCCGTGACGGTAGCGGTGGTGGACTCGGGCATCCTGCTCCACCCCGACATTGAAGACAACCTGCTGCCCGGTTACGACTTCATCAGTGACCCCGCGGTGGCCGGCGACGGCGACGGGCGCGATAGCGCCCCGTGGGACATGGGTGGCGAATCGGGCTATCACGGTCTGCACGTGGCGGGCACCGTGGCGGCCACCACCAACAACGCTTACGGCGTGGCGGGCGCGAGCTGGTACGCGCGGATCGTGCCGGTGCGGGTGCTCGGCGTAACGGGCAGCGGCTCGTTCACGGACATCATCGAGGGCACCATCTGGGCCGCCAGGCTGGATGATGTTCCGGGCGTTCCGCAGAACCCCAACCCGGCACGCGTGATCAACATGAGCCTGGGCGGCAACATCGGTCAGCCTTGCCCGGCCGAGTGGAACGACATCTTCGGGCAGATCGCCAACGCCGGCGTGGTGGTGGTGGTGGCCGCAGGCAACGACAACATCGACGCTGCCAACACCTTCCCGGCCAGTTGCAGCAACGTCATCACGGTGGGCGCCACCGGTCCGCTCAACACGCGCGCGCCCTACTCCAACTACGGCGCCTCCATCGACGTGATGGCTTCCGGTGGCGACGTGGGCCGCAGCTTCCAGGTGGGCGGCGACACCTTCCCCGCGGGCGTGCTCAGCACCATGGCGGCCGATGACGGGAACGGCAACCTGATGGCCACCTACACCTTCTACCAGGGCACTTCCATGGCCAGCCCACACATAGCCGGCATCGCGGCGCTCATGCTGGCGGACGACCCGGGGCTCAACGTCAACGACGTGCGCACCAGACTCCAGATGGCGGCCACGCCCCTCAGTGCGAGTGAGTGTGAGCGCTCTTCGGGCAACGATTGCGGCGCGGGTCTGGTAGACGCGGCCAAGGCGCTGGTTTCGTCGGGTGGCGGCACGCCGCCCCCGGGACCGGTGCAGCCTCCCACCACCGTGAGGCTAACCACCTACGTGGCCGCGCTGCACTGCCTGATCGGCTGCTACGACTTCGATTACGACAAGTCCACGCTCATCGAGGTTCCCGTTACCGCCAACGTGGTGCCCTACAGCATCTCGCGGCTGGATCCCGGCATCTACTACGTGGCCGCCTGGCAGGACCTGAACGACAACGGCGAGGTAGACACGGGCGAACCGTTCGGCGTGTACGGCAACGCGGCGGGCGGCATCCCCATCTCGCTGCAGGCGGGCAACGACCTGACCAACCTCATCATCCTGATGGAGCCGCTCACCCTCACCGGAGCCGCGGATCCCGGCAGCGGTGCCGCCATCGAATCGGCCGCCATGGAGGCGCTGCAGCGCATGGCGCGCTGAACGCAGAGCGTCTGAGACCGCGCTGCACGGCGTTGCAGCAGAGGGGCCGCGAACCTGTGCATGGGTTCGCGGCCCTGTTCGGTAGCGCGCGGTTCCGGCGCGGCTTCGCTCTAGCCTCCGCTCAGAACGTGGCCACGATGGAGCCCTGGAAGGCTTCCTTGATGTACTCGCGCACGGCGTCGGAGGTGAGCACCTCCAGCAGCCTGGCGAACGCGGGCTCGTTCTCGCGCCCCGCCTGCACGGCCACCACGTTCACGTAGGGCGAGTCGGCGCCCTCGATGAGCAGCGCGTCCTCCACGGGGTTGAGGGACGCCTCCAGGGCGTAGTTCGTGTTGATGGCGGCGGCGTCCACATCCTGCAGGGCGCGTGGCAGCTGCGGCGCTTCGAGCTCCACGATGCGGATGTTCTTCGGGTTGCTCACTATGTCGAGGGGCGTGGCCTGCAGCCCCGCGTTCGCGCTGAGCTCGATGAGGCCGGTGCTGGCCAGCAGTAGCAGCGCGCGGCCGCCGTTGGTTGGGTCGTTGGGAATGGCGATGGTGGCTCCGTTCGGTAGCGCGTCGAAGGCGGAATGGCGCGAGGAGTAGATGCCGATGGGCGCCACGAAGTTACCGCCTAGCGAAACCAGGCTCAGGCCGTGGTCGGCGCTGAACTGATCCAGGTAGGGCACGTGCTGGAAGTAGTTCGCGTCCAGGTCGCCGGCGGCCAGGGCGAGGTTGGGCTGCACGTAATCCGTGAACTCCACCACCTGGATGTTTATGCCCTCCGCGGCCAGGATGGGGCTGATGAACTCGAGTATGTCTCCATGCGGCACGGGTGAGGCGCCGATCTTGAGGGTGGTCTGGGCGAAGGCGCCGGAAAGCGCGAAGAGAGAGACGAGCAGAACGGTTGCGTGACGCTTGAACATCGGGTTGCCTCCTGAGGCAGTGTGGGGCGCTCCTGTTCCGGAGCGGGGTTAGGGGTTCGTGTTCGGACGGTGGTTCTGGCGCTCGCTCAGCGTTTGTCGAGGCGCCTGGCGATGGCGTCGCCGCCGAGTTGGATGGCCTGCACGATGAGCACGAGGATGACGACGGTGGCGAGCATCATCTCGCCCTGGAAGCGTTGGTAGCCGTAGGTGATGGCCACGTTGCCTAGGCCGCCGCCGCCCACCGCCCCGGCCATGGCCGAGTAGCCGGTGATGCTGATGGCGGTGATGGTGGCGGCGCGCACCAGCGCGGGCAGCGCTTCGGGCAGGTACACCTTCAGCACCACCTGCCACGGCTGGGCGCCCATGGCCGTTACGGCCTCCACCACCTGGTGATCCACCTCCTTCAGCGCGGATTCGACGAGCCGCGCCACGAACGGCACGGCGGCCACCACCAGCGGCACGGTGGCCGCGGCCGTGCCGATGGAGGTGCCCACCAGCCAGCGGGTGAACGGGATTATGGCCACGAGCAGGATGATGAACGGCACGCTGCGGGTTATGTCCACAACCGGCGAGAGCACCGCGTGAACGGCGCGCGAGCGGAGCAGCCCCTTGGGCGCGGTGAGGACGATAGCCACACCCAGCAACAGGCCCAGCAGGGCGGAGATGCTGGTGGCCACGCCCGTCATGGTGAGCGTTTCCAGAGTGGCCCGGCCCAGCAGGTTGAGCTTGGCTTCGGTCAGGCCCAGGATCATGCTGCCACCCGCAGCAGGCGCTGGCCCGCTGCGCTGTTGGGCCTGGCGAACACCTGATCGGTGCGGCCCTCCTCCACCACCGTGCCGGCTTCCAGCACGGCCACGCGTTCGCATACGGCGCGCACGGTTGGCAGGTCGTGAGTGATGAGGAGCACGGTGAGGTCGAACTCGTCGCGCACGCGGCGCAGGAGTTGCAGGATGGCGGCGGTGGTGTCCGGATCCAGCGCCGAGGTGGGTTCGTCGCAGAGCAGCACGCTCGGACGCGCCGCCAGCGCCCGGGCTATGGCCACCCGCTGACGCTGACCGCCGGAGAGCTGCGCGGGGTAACTGCCGGCGCGGTCCGCCAGCCCCACCCACTCCAGCAACTCGAGAGCGCGGCGGCGGCGCTCATGCCGCGGCCAGCCCGCCAGCTCCAGCGGCAGCGCGATGTTGCCGAGCGCCGTGCGGCTGCTCAGCAACTGGAAGCCCTGGTAGATGGTGCCGATGCCGCGCCGCGCGTGGCGCAGCCTGGCGCCCCGCAGCTTGGCAAGGTCCTGCCCGTTAATGGACACCTTGCCGCTGTCGGGCCGTTCGAGCGCCGTGAGGCAGCGCACCAGGGTGGACTTGCCGGCACCGCTGAAGCCGATGACGCCCTGGATGACGCCCTTCCCGACGTTGAGGTCCACGCCGGCGAGCGCTTCGACGTGGCCGTCTCTCGTCTTGTAGGTTCTCACCACGCTGGCTAGTTCCAGCACGGCGCCGGCTTTGGCAGAACCGGAGACAATGTTCAGACTCATGGAGCAACACCCGTTCTAAGTCGAGGTTCAGGTACGAGAAAACGCGAACGTGGTTCTGCGCTCGGTCCGGGGTGCCGCTGGAAGCGACCTATGTTCTCAAGGAAATTAGGGAAGCATAGACGAACCGGAGCGCCACAGCATTCGCCCAGCCATCATCATCATGGCCATGTGCAGAGTGCTGGTGGTGGTCGCTGAACGGTCCATCCAGGTGGGAGCATAGCTCCACCTCTGCGTAGAGTCAAGCGGCCGGGGTCCGGGCCCGCTGCACCAGCCGCAGTGACTCCCGTCGTTCTCGTGGGCGCGCAGCGCGGCCTTACGCCGCTCGCAGGCGTGCTCCCCGTGTGATTTCCGGCACTCCAGCCACCTCACGTCGGCACTACACTCCGGCCAAACCGAGCACGTACGGGCAGGTCTAGGAGGGGTCGTTCAGATGAGGCGCTTCGCTCCGTTCCACACTGCAATCTCCCTCGCGGTGAGCTTGCTCATCAGCGGCGCCTGCTCCCTCGCTGCGGCGGCGCCCCCACCGCCGAGCGGCGATTTCGCTGCGCTGGAAGGCATCTGGCAGCAGACGCGCTCGAGCGGGAGCGACTTCCGGAACCTCACCACGGGCTACGAGTTCTCGGCCACCGAAGGGTTCAGCACACAGCTCATAGTCGGCGACACGGGCAACTACTACCAGGCGTACTTCTCCTCTGGCTACCAGCCTTCATGCAGCAATCAACTCACCTACTTCGAGCAGTCCGCCGGCACCGTGGCGGTGAGCGGAAACCAGCTCACGCTGCAACCCAGCCAACACCAGGTGACGGTTACGGGCTGCAACCCTGGCGTAACCGACCTCGGCACAGCCCCGATCGTCTACACGTTCGCAG
>CAZVTS010000100.1:0-5940 GCA_964630175.1 uncultured bacterium | reverse complement strand
CCAGCCGGCGTGCTGGAAGCCGCCAGGGGTGGGCAGGTGATGGTTGACATGAGCACCGTCTACCCCACCCTGAGCCGGCGGCAGGCGGAAGCGTTCGGCGCCGCCGGCGCCCATTTCCTGGACGCGCCCGTGTTCGGCTCCAAGGGTGAGGCCGCCGCTGGCGGGCTGTGGGTGGTGGTGGGCGGCTCCCGCAACGCGTACGAGCGGGTGCTCCCGGTGCTCGAAGCCGTGAGCGAGACGACCCACTACATGGGCGCCGCCGGCAGCGGCACCAGCATGAAGCTGGTGGGCAACCTGGTGGTGGCGTTCCAACTGGAAGCGCTGGGCGAGGCCATGGTCATGGCCACCAAGGCCGGGCTGAACCCGCAGGACGTGCTGGGCGTGCTGCACGTCACCGACTTCAGGTCGCCCATCTTCGACGGTGTGGGCGCCAGCCTCACCGCCCGCGACTTCAGCCCCTCGTTCGCGCTCAAGCACATGCTGAAGGACGCCAACCTCATAGCCAGGTTCGCCGAAGACCTGAAGAGCCCCATACCGGGCGCCGCCGCCATCCGCGAGGTCATCAAGGGCGCCGTGAACAAGGGTTGGGGCGAGGAGAACGCCTCCGCCATGATCAAGATGCTGGAGGGGTGGGGCGAGGCGGAGGTGGGGTAGCTGGGCTTCACAAGGGACTCGGCATAGGGCCGCCGCCCCACTGTACAGATTAGCCGAAGCCTAGCCAGACCACCCTCTACAATCCAGGTGTTCCCCCGCCTTGGCCGGTTCGTGGCGCACCCAGACAAGCTAGGTTCGCTGCGGAGCGACCAACTGACCTCTGCAGCGACCAGCCCACCTCTGGTTGAGGTGGCGCTCGTACGCCAGGAGGACACGGATCGGAGTTGTCATGAAGCGCTCGTTGTTCCTCTTGCTACTCCTCCTCCTAATCACCTTGCTCCTAGGCGCCTGCGCCGGCGGGGGCGGCCCCACGAACGAGGTCGTCGGCACCTGGGGCCAATCGAGCTGGAACCAGGTCAGGTGGGGCGAATGAGACGCGCGCTCCTGCTCCTGCTCCTGCCGCTTCTCGGCCTGGCCGCCGCACAAGGGGTACCGAACACCTTCGGTGACGGCAGCACGATGAGCGCCGCCGCGATGAACGCGAACCTGGAGTGGGTCAGTAACCAGGTCGAAAACGTGCGCCAAATGGTCATACAGGCGCGGGGGGCAGAGGTCGCTGTGAGGGACCGCGCCAGCGCCATAATCCCGATCGTCGAGCTCACGCTAGACGCGCTGTGGTTGGCTGGTGCGCCCACCCAGCAAGCTGACGGGCGGCCGTGGCCCTTCGAAGCAGGCGACCTGGTGGACGCGAACGCAGTGAACGTCTCCTTCGCCACTTTCGTCTCCGATTCGCAGAACATCGACGCGTTCTACGCCCTCATCGTGGACGAGATGACCACCATCTCCGAAGGCCTGAGCGCAGCCGAACAAGAGCACGGCCTCCCGGACGGGGCGCGCGAAGCGGCGCTACCGCCCAGGTACGTGGCGCCCAGCGTCAACCTCTTCGCACCGAACCAGCGCATCGTGGCAGCCGAGGTGAACGAGAACTTCACCCGGATAGCTGCGAGCCTCATAACGCTGGAGCAGGCGATCGCCGACCTGGACGCGTGGGTGGAGCACGAGCTCGAACGCCTCGAGCTACTCGAGGCCGTTGCCGGTCCTTCCGGGCTCACCGAAGAGGCGTACGTGATCCACACGCAGGGCGTGATGGACCCCAGCACCTTCGATGAACGTACGGAGATATGGGCGTACGGCGTCTACGACGTCTCCTCCGACGGATCGTACCGAACGGCAGGGCTGCTGGATGGCCCGTTCTACCCCGCGGCCGACGGCGCCTTCGACGTAGTGGTGGACGCTCGCACGATGGCGGATCAGGGCCTTGAGCTCACGCCCGCCGCTCTAGTCGACTACTTGATTCCCAACGCCTCCGAGGGTTCCACCCGGACCCTGTTCGTGAGCAACCCGAGCGCGGTCCTCTACGCCGTCTCAACGATCGTCGTGTTCCAGCAGGATCCGGCCGGCTCGTACCTCGCCTCTCATGTGATCGATCGCTTCGCAGAGGAGGAGGAGGTAGACGCGGTTGGTGCCGCTACGCTCGTTTTCAGCGACCGAGCGCTTTCGATAGTGGGCAGGTTGGAAGAACCGGCTTACGACGATGTCTGGGAAGTGAACGTTCGACTTAACCCGGGCTGGAACCTCTTGTACTCCGTGTGGGACTCGGCGCGACCCGAAGTGGATTCGTACAGGGCGCGCGGCCCAGAGGCCACTGATGAGGTCATGCTCATCGCCCGGAGCGCGATCCTCGGGTGGTTCCGGACGGTGCCCGACATATACGGCTACTCCCTGTTCTCCGCTCATGAGTTCGCCGATCCCGAGACTCGGGTTCCGTTCCGGACGAGTTCCTACAATCAGCCGGTCTCCAACATGTACCTGAGAGTACCGGCCTGGCTCGACAACGATGAGGCGCCGGCTCTGCTCACAACCGTCGACCAAGCGGTCCCCGACCTCCCGGGCCTCTTCCAGAGCGACGATCCTGACGCGAGGTTCCTGGTCGCACAGATATACGCCTTCGACCAAGCTGCGACCGAGGCCGGCCTTCTGGATGACGTGTCAAGCTCGTTGGGCATGGTCGTCCCATCGAGCAGCACGGGGCACGCGGTGGAGATAGTGTACGTGGACCGCACCAACACCGTTACTGTGGATTACAGCCTGGGCGACGACGGTGAACGGCAGTTCCGCACCTTGCCGGGCGGTATGGAACTGAGGTTCGGTTGGAACTTCATCGAGGGAATACCGGATCCAGACGATCCGAACATCATGTGGCTGGGGCGCCTCGAGGAGTCCTGGCCACGCCTGGATCTCTTCATGGCGCAACCGCCCCTAGAGGGGTTCGCACTTGGAGGTCTGTTCCAGGCGCAGTGAACCAGAGGGAACCGTGGCTGCACCGTGCGCGTTGAAACGGCCGGCGCTGGCCTGAGTACGCGGGGTGACAAGACTGGCTCGGCAGCTATGGCCGAGCCAGTCGGCTGATGCCTGCGTCGAGAACCCGCAGTTACCGGCTCAGAGGTACGCGCACCGAAACGCTGCGGACGCCGTCCGACAGCAGGAACTCGTAAAGGTCTGCGCCTGTGGAGGGTAGCTGCAGCGTGCCAGCGCCACCTAGGGCCACCACGCGCTGCGTCTCTGCGTCGCGAGCCACTACGGACGGCCAGCGCGAAACGTCCCAGGTTGCCACCACGCGCCCGTCCGGGTGCCTCACCAGTTCGACGTCGTTCGGGCCGGCCTGCTGCAGCCCAACTGAACCGGTGGTTGCTTCGGCCACTACGGCTCCTGTTGCGTCCAGCACCTGAGCCTTCACGGCTGCAGCCAGAACCGCTTCGGTGACGCTGATGGTGAACCCGAAGCCCTGCTCGCCGCTACCAGGCCCGTCTGAGACCTGAGCCGGCTGGAAGGTCGAGGAAAGCAGCACTCCGCCAGCGGCGCTCACGAGCCGCCACGTCCACTCGCCGGGAGCCGGGGGCTGTGGCACGCCTTCGAAAGAGAACCCAGGGCTGAGCGTTACCAGGCCACCGCTTACCCTTCCGCTCACCAGTAGCACCTGGGTGCGCGAGGTTGTAGCCATGTTCAGCGAGGATTGGCGCGCTTCGATGGTCCGAAAACTCAAGATCCTACGGTAGTTCTTGTCGCTCATCCACTTGGGACCGCAGTAAGACATGACGTCGAGCGCGTCCGCCGGCACGAGGGGCCCGAAGGGCTCCAGACCAAGCCAGTTGTAGCCGTGCCCGTTAGTCCTGGCGCCAACGTACGGTTGGTTGGGGCTAGCTCCAGCGGCGTCCCCACAGTCTGCGTGGTTCAGGTCGAAGTTGTGCCCCAGTTCGTGCGCTACCAGGAGGCCGGGAACGTAGTGCCGGTCGGTACCGCTTGGGCCCTCGGGCGGCACCAGTCGCGACCAGGCAACCGGTGTTGCGAAATAGCCCATTCCAGATGCCACCCCATCGTCATCAAGATCGAACCCGACCAACCCGTGGTAGTAGGAAGTGCTGCCGTCCAACAGGCGCAAGTCGCGCAGCGCCTCCAGCGGGTGGTCCATGGCGTCGGAAGGCGTGAAGACGATGGGCTCGCGGATGGAGGTGGCGATCTCGTCCATCGGGAACAACGAACGCATCGTGCTAACGGCCTCATCCAGGTCGCTACCGATGACCTCTTCGATCTGGTGCCTGCCGACCACCTGTACGGGCACGAAAGTCACATCGAACAGGGGCGGTTTCACTACCCGCATCGGCGTGGTGCCTTCCTGCGGGAAGCGCAACTCGACGTTGCTTCCATCGTGGGCCCGCACGGTGGCGGTGGCGTACAAGGCGTACTCCCCCGCCGAGCTAAGCGCCGGCAGCTCGGCGTTGAAGGTGTGGTTGAAGCTGTTGATGGACGCCGTGTTGGGCAGGCAGGCGGGGCCCGCAGCCTCGATCAACGCCAGCAACGTGCCGCCCCGGAGCAAGTGAACCGTCACTACTGCTGGTGCCGCCACCGGCGTCTCCGCATCCACCGTCAGCGACACGCGCACGAGGGTGGGCTTGCCGGTGGTGGCGGGTACCCCCAGGCGTCCGACCTCCGTGGTTTGGAGGACCTGAACGTCAGCGATCTGCGGCACATAAGGGCTACCGGAAGGATCGTACGAGCAAGCAGACGTGGGGCGCAGCTGCACACGCGCACGTTCAGTGAGCTCACCCGCCCGAGCCTCAACGTGGAACTCTCCCGAGTCGGCGAGAGCCGTGACCCAGCCCGTGGAATCAACCAGGCCGAGGGTCGGGTTGGTGCTGCTCCAGGCGACCTCATGGCTGATCTGGTCGCCATCGGCGTTCAGGATCACGGCGTTCAGCCGCACTTGCTCGCCGGCGCTCAGCGCAAGTTGCGAGAGGTGCAGGGCCAGCTCGGCCGGCTCGGTTGGCTTCAGGCCGACGATGCGCTGCACGTCGCTGCAGCCGACCAGCAGTAAGAAGGCCAAGCCCGCTAGCAGGGTGCCCGGTGCCCGGCCATGCCGTGAACCGCTAGTGGAAGGCGCCCGCGCCCCGCGCGTCATGCCTGGACTCCGAACACAGCCGACCACGCACCTGCAGCGCCTGCAGGGCCACACTCGAACTGAGGCTCTGAGTACACGGTCACGCCTCGGCCCTCCAGTTCCCTAACCGCTGCCTGGGCGGGCGAGCCGACTGAGAGGTCGAGGCAGTTGTCGGAAACGTCGACCCAGGAGCCCTCGATGGACCACGGCATGGCGAGCAGCGGAGAGATGTCGGTGAGCAGGTTGCCGTAGAGAATCAGCGAGTTCAGCCACGGCAAGCCGGCCAGCACGGAGATGTCGTCGATACTGTTGTCGCCCAGATGGAGGAACGACAGGTTGTTCAGCCGCCGAAGGAAGCCCAGGTCTCTAAGGCCCTGTTGTCTGACGTAGAGCCCGAACAACGAAGCTGGCAGGGAGTCCAGGGCCGCCTGGTCCAAGCCTGGGTTAGCGCTCACGTCGAGGTACCTGAGCGCGGGCATACGGGAGAGGAACGACCAGTCCGCTATGGCGGTATCACCGGCATACAATTCGCGGAGGACGTCCATGTCTGAGAGGTCGTCACCGCTCTGCACAGGATTGGAGCTGATGTCCAGCTGGCGCAAGGGCAGTGAGCGTAACGGTTGCAGGTCGACGACCGCGTTCTCGGCCATGAAGAGCCTCGTGAGGCCCGGTAGGCGGCTGACGAACTCGACGTCCGTGAGCCCAGAACCCGAGACGTTCAGCAAGTTCAGGTTCGGCAGATCCGGCAGCGCGTAAACAGCCGTTCCCCCCGAGAAATTCAACTCGCGAAGCGCCGGTAGTTGGCTAAGCAGTGAGAGGTCGCCGACCTCGGAGTCGTGCATGGCGAGGCT
>CAZVTS010000099.1:0-5973 GCA_964630175.1 uncultured bacterium | reverse complement strand
TCGTGCATCGACAACTTCGGCATCCCCGCCGTGCTCGGCCTCAGGGTGCAGTTCCAGGTGCTCACCACGCGCATCTACGAGGCGCTCACCATCCCGGACCTCCCGCTGGCCACGGCCATGTCCATGCTGCTCGTGGGCATGGCGGTGCTCGCCATCTGGGCGCTCGGCCGCTTCGAGGGACGCGCCGGCGAGCACGCCATCATCGCCGGCAAGTCCATAAGGCCTCAGGTCATAGCCCTGGGCGGCGGCCGCAACTGGGTCACGCTCGGCATGTTCCTCGTGGTCATCGTCATCGTGCTGCTGCCGCTCTTCGCTCTCCTCGTCACCTCGCTGCAGCCGTACTACGGCGCGCCGCTCACGGCCGAGAACATCACGGGGCGCAACTACGAGGCCGTTCTTTCCTCCACCGCCGCGCAGCGCGGCATCAGGAACAGCCTCCTGCTCGCCCCGCTGGCGGCCACCATCCTCGTCATCGTCACCGCGCCACTGGCGTTCCTCAACGTGCGCGCCCGCCTGCGCGGCGCCGCGGCGCTGGACGCCATCGGCATGGTGCCCTTCGCGCTGCCCGGCTCGGTCATCGGCGTGGGCATGATCCTCGCCTGGAGCAACCCGGCCTTCGGCCCCACGCTTTACGGCACGCTCTGGATCCTCCTCGTGGCCTACCTCATGCGCTACATGGCCTACGGGCTCAGGAGCGCGCGGGCGAGCCTCGTGCAGATCCACCCCTCCCTCGAGGAGGCGGGCGCCGCCTCGGGCGCCAACCGCATGCGCACGCTGAGAGACATAACGTTCCCCCTCATGCGCCCCGGCATGATCGCGGCGTGGATCCTCATCTTCATGTCCGCCTTCAACGAACTCACCGTGTCGGTGCTCATCTGGAGCGCCCGCAACGAGACCATCGGCGTGTGGATCTTCCTCATGCAGGACTCCGGCTTCCCCGGCCGGGCCAGTGCCCTCGCCGTGGCCATCCTGCCCATCATCCTCGTCATGTACTTGCTCACGCAGTGGCTCTCCGACGACCGGGCTGCCATCTAGGAGGTTCGCGTGCCGTCAGCCATTTCAGTTGAGAACCTGACCAAGCTCTTCGGCGAGGTGGCCGCCGTGGGCGGCATCAGCTTCGAGATGGGCACCGACGAGTTCTTCTCCCTGGTCGGGCCCTCAGGCTGCGGCAAGACCACCACGCTCCGGTGCATCGCCGGGCTGGAGACGGCCACCTCCGGGCGCATAGACATCGGCGGCACCACCGTCTACCAGGCGGCTGCCGGCGGCGGCGCCCCCAACGTGCTGGTGCCAACCTACAAGCGCGCCATCGGCATGGTGTTCCAGAACTACGCCGTGTGGCCGCACATGACGGTGGAGAAGAACATCGCCTACCCGCTGAAGCTCAGGGGCGTGGGCCGCCAGGAACAGAAGAGGGAAGTGGGCCGCATCCTCGAGATCCTCGGGATGGAGCACCTGGTGGCGGGCAAGCCCAGCCAGCTCTCCGGCGGGCAGCAGCAGCGCGTGGCGCTCGGCCGCGCCCTCATCGCCAGGCCCGACGTGCTGCTGCTGGACGAACCGCTCTCCAACTTAGACGCCAAGCTGCGCGAGCAGATGCGCGCCGAACTCAAGCGCATCCAGCGCGAGGTGGGCGTGCCCATCCTCTACGTCACTCACGATCAGGACGAGGCGCTCTCCATGTCCGACCGCATAGCCGTGATGGAGGGCGGACGCGTGCACCAGATCGCGGCACCCACCACCATCTACGAGCGTCCGGCCACCAAGTTCGTGCTCGACTTCATCGGCGCCGTGAACTACGTGCCCGTGCAGATACTGCGGGCCGAGGGTACGACGGTGGACGTGACGCTGCCCGACGGGCAGCGGCTGAGCGTGCCGCGCCCCGAGCGCCTGCCGGAAGGCAACCAGGCGCTGCTGGCCGTGCGGCCCGAGGACGTGGCGGTGGCGCCCGGCAGCGTCGACTCCGAAACGGAAGGCGGCGACGCCAGTGGCGTGCGCGTGACGGTGGACCTGCTCAGCTTCCGCGGCAACCTCGTGGAGTACCGCCTGCAGGCGGACGGGTACCACCTCTGGATGCAGACGCCCAAGACCACGCTCATCCCCGAGGGGCATACCCTCACGGTGAACGTGGGCCGCGCCTACCTGCTCGACGCGGACGCGGGCTCCAGGCTGGACGCTCCCGTGGTGTGACTCAGCCGAGCAGCCGGAAGGTGGCGGGGTCCGCCGCCGTTCGCTCCGGCGCCACCGGCAGCGAGTCGAGCCGCGCCGCGAAAGCGATGTCGCGGTCGTAGCCCAACCCCTCCAGCACGGCCGCGTGGGCGGCCTCCAGCAATGTTGCCTCCAGGTTGGCGTTCTGGTTCGCCATGTGAAGCGCCATCTTGGCGCTATCGGTCAGCGCCACGGTCCCCGAACCCCGCAGCGCTGCACGCACTATGCAGCCGGCCCCCACCACGTCGTCCAGCGAAGGGCTGCCGTTGGTGCCGGCGCACACGAGAAGCACGCGTTCGGCTCCCAACTGCAGCGCCCGTTGAGCCACGCTGCCGGCGTTGACGATAGCGCCCAGCAGCACGGCGCGGGCGTCCTTCACGGCCTGAACGGCGAAGGAGCCGTTTGTGGTGCAGAGCAGCGCCTTCCTGCCCGCGAGGTCGCCCGTGTGCTCCAGCGGCGAGTTGCCGCCGTTGAAACCCGGTAACGGCACCCCGCCCCGCTCGCCGAACAGCAGCGCCCCGCTCGCGCCGGCCACGGCCCGCGCTTCCTCTATCTCCGCCACCACGAAGAGCTCGCTCAAACCGAGCGAGAAGAGGGTGGCCGCGTTGGTGGTCATGCGGAGAACGTCGATCACAACGGCCACGCTACTGGCAACGTCGGCCGGCGCGCTGGTGGGCGTGAAGGCCACGTCGAAGACGGTTGCGCTCACGCGGGCTCTCCGGTGGGTAAGGGGGCGGGGAACATGGCGCCCAGCCTACGTGAATCGCCCGGCCGTGTTCACGTGCCGCTACGCACTACTCGGGGTGATGCTGGTTGTAACCTCCAAGGCCCGATACCACTTGGGTAACTGGTTGCAAAAACCGGCCTAAGTGTTGGAAAACGTATGAATCCCGTAAGAACAAGCATGTAGGGTTGTCTGTTGGCCTGGTTCTGGTACCTACGGACCTGGCAACCTCCGGGAGCCGCGAGCCTGGTTCCCACCGTGAGCCTGAGCTGCTGAACCCTTAGTACGCACGAAAGTGGATGCGGAGGCAATCCGGTAGATGCGAAGCGGTAACGAACTGAACTACACGAATAACGGAACCATTACGGTTCCGCCGAACGGCGCCAGCACCGGGCCTGGTCTTGGTCACGGTTCCCCAGCCCGCAGCGCGCGTACTCCGCGCGCGCTTCTACTTATGCTCGCCATGCTCCTGTTCGGTTGGGCGCTCGCCCAGCCGGTGCCGGCAGTAACCGTTTCGAGCGCCGCGGACTTCCTGGGCTCTCAGGTCACCATCACCGCCAGCTTCGTGAACGCCTCCGCCACACCCACCGACGTGGGCTACGGCCCCTACCTGGACGTTCTGCTGCCCACCGCTCCCGACCCGTTGACTTATGGCGGTGCCACCTACCTGGGCCAGCCGCTGCTCGGGCACACCGTTGTGATCGGGCCCGACGGCCAGGCCGTGCACCCGTTCGCGGTAGATGCGGCGGGGCAACCAGTGGTGGTAACGGGCCCACCCGGCGGCACGCTGCTGGTGCTCACGCTGCCGTTCGGCTCGGTCACCACCGGTCAACCCGCCATCGACGTAGACATTAGGCTCATCATCAGCGAAGAGGTCGCCGTTGGGACGGCCATAGATGTGGCAGTGGTGCCCGGCTTCCGTTACGGCACGGACCCGCTCGACGACCCGCTGAGCGACGCGCCCATAAGGGGCGCCACCGACGTGGGCCACGTTACGCCGGAGCTCGTGCGCTTCTCCAAGCGCCTGATCGCGCCCGAGGGCGACACCAGCGTTGGCGACAGCTTCACCTACACGTACGTGATGACGCTCGAACTGGCCCCCGGGCAGACGTTCGAGGACGTGGTGATAGCGGACGTACTTCCCACCGCGCTCGTCATCCGTGGCGGCAGCCTCACCGTGCAGGTGAACGGCGACCCGGCCGCTCACACCGCCGAGTTCACCATCACCACGCTGGGCGCCAACGGCGGCGCCGAGCCGGCCCCGTTCCCCGGCGCAGCGGGCGACCTCATCGGCCCCTACGCCGCCAGCTCCTTCACCACCGCGCTGACCGGGAACGTGGTCACCCCCAGCGGCGACCCCACCACCGTGAGCGTGGCCTTCGACTTCTACATCCCCTCGGTGGACGCCAACGGCTTCCAGGCCGGCGCTCCGGCGAGCGGCAACCAGGAGCTCAACGAGGCCAGCTACGTGGCCACCTGGACGGGCAACGCCGGGCAGCCGGTGGGCCTGAGCCTGAACGGCAGTGACGACGCGACCTCCCAGATCACCAACGAGGACTCGGATCACCAGGTCGACAGTAACGGCACCATCCGCATGCAGAAGTGGGTCGGCTCGATCGGCAACAAGAACGCGTCCGTGGTACCCGGCTCCGAGGTCACTTACTACCTGCACTTCCAGGTGTCCGACGTTTCGGCCTTCACGGACGTGGTGATAACCGACGTGCTGGCCGACGGCCTGGCGTACGTGCCCGGCTCCGCCGAGCTCGTTTCCTACTCCAGGCACGGCGTCACGCTCGCGCCCGGCGCCTTCGGTGCCGCCAACGTGGCCTACGTCGAGAGCGACACCGCAACGCTCACGCTCGACGTCAGCGGTCAGCTGGAAGCAACACCCGGCGGTCCCGCTGTGCTCCTTGGCGCCTGCGTACCGGACGGTTTCGGCGGCCTCGATCCGGCCTGCCTCACCAACGCTCCCGCCTCCACGGTGGGCGTCATCGCCTACCGGGCGCGCGTTCTGAACAGTTACCGCCAGCCCGCCCCCGGCGACTCCGAACATGTGGTGCAGAACGACGTTCTGCCCAACGAAGCCACCATCCGCGGGCAGATAGTGAACGTGGCCTCCGGCAACCCGACAGGCCTGCACGACAGCAACCCGGGCTCCGCCCAGGTGACGGTGGACGGCACCGCCGCCTCCAAGCGCATCGCCTACCTCGAGGGCGCAGAGGTAACGGCGCCGCTACCCGCTGTGAGCGTTGGCGACCTCGTGACCTTCGAGCTCGAGATAGACCTGACCTCCATCGCCTTCCGCGACCTGCATGTTTCCGACTACCTGCCACTGCCCGTGTTCAACGTGCCGGCCAGCATGACGTTCGCCGGCGCCTGCGCCGCGGGCGTGCCGCCGGCCGCCGGGCAGGTGTGCTACGCGCCCGGTTCCACGTTCCAGGCGGCCATCTCGGGTGCGGCCGGTGGTGGCGGTTACACCCTCAGTCCCAGGCCCATCACCACCGACGCCCTGGCCAACTCCTTCACCGTGGACTTCGGCTCGTTCGCGCCCACTTCGGGCACGGCGGGACCCGCCAGCCTGGTGCTGTGGGCCACCCTCGAAGTGGCCGACACCGCCCTGGCGGACCGTCTCTTCATCACCAACATGGTGCAGGCGGCCGACGCCAACTCGCCGGGCGAGCCCAGCGTGGCGCAGGAACTGGTGCAGCTGCAGTACACGAGGCCGGTTCTCAACATCACCAACGGCGTCATCGACATAGGCGCGAACACGGGTTACGACACCACGGACCTGCTCGGTTGGGACGGCACGCCCGTGACGATCCTGAGTGGTGACGACACGCTCGAGCGCGAGGACCCCATCTACGACGTCAACACCTACGGTCTGGACGCCCGCGACGTGGTGACCTACCTGGTGATCGTGGAGAACAGCGGCCGCGGCAAGGACGGCGCCTACGACCTGGTGCTGCGCGAGACGCTGCCGGCAGAGCTCACGTACGCGGACGACGTGATCGCGGGCTCGCTGAGCGCTTTCCTGGGCGACGGCA
>CAZVTS010000098.1:3360-5980 GCA_964630175.1 uncultured bacterium | reverse complement strand
ACGCGCGCGCCAAGGGGAAACTGCGGGTGGAGGGCAAAGAGTACGTGGTGCAGGATGGCGACGTGATGAACTTCCTCTTCAACGTCTGACCCAGAGGCTCGCTGTAGCAACCGTGGTGGGGGCTGGGCTCCACGGGGCGTATCCTCCGGATGCGGCACGGCACGCAGGGTGCGCCGCATCGGAGGCCAGCGTGGCACGAGCGAGGTTCGGGGGCTCCGCCGCAACCGGCGGTGGCGTGGTGGGCTCGGCGGAGTACGCGGCCGGCCAGATCGCGCTGTTCCCGGGGCCTCCCAGTGGGCTCTTCAGGGTGCGTGCGGGGCTCATGCGCCTCCACGCCGTGGGCGCCGGAGGCGTCGGTCTGACCCTGCGCTACGTGAAACCTGGCGGCTACTTCGGGGAGGAGTCGCTCACCGGACGCGAGCGTCACTATTTCGCGGAAGCCGTAACGCCCTCCACGGTGGAAACCATACTGCTGAGCGCCCTCCACGGTGAGGAGCTGGTGGCGTTGGCAGCCGGCCTGGCCAGCTTCCTCGAGCACATGAACGGCGCCCTGCTGCGCGTAGCGGCCAGTCCGCTGCGCGCGCGCGTGGCAGCCGAACTGCTCGAGTTGACAGATTCTGCCCTGGCCGGCAGAACCGACGCGGGCCACAGCGTGGTGTACCTCACGCACGACGACCTGGCTGCGGCCGTGGGCTCCGTGCGCGAGACCGTGACCAAGGTGATCGGCGAACTGGCCAGAAGCGGGGCTCTCAAAGCCGGTTACGGCAAGATCGTGGTGCTGGACCCAGTGCTGTTGGCCGAGCAGGCGCACGCCTGACGACCTCCTTCGCCGTTGCGGTCCTGCCGGCGGTACCGCTATACGTCCAGGGATCCCCGCAGCGCCAGGGGCCTAGAAGACTGGTCCGACCCTGAAGCTGAACACGCCTCGCGGGTGCCGTTCACTGAACGCGTAGTCCAGCCTCACGGCGGGTAACAGCACGCCGCCGAACCCGAGGTTCACCTGCACCCCTATACCCGCGCCGGCGAACACGGGCGTCTGGTACTGGGCGAACCCTGGCACGCCGGAGGCCCAGCCGACGTCCACGAACGCCAGAGCGATTACCGTCTGGGTGGCGAAGGTGGAGAGGTTGAAGTCGTAACGGTACTCGAACGAACTGGTGGCGTAGGTGCGTGAGAGGTTGAAGTCGTCGTTGGTGAAGCCGCGGATCTGCGGCCCGAAGTCGTTGGTGCGCCCCACCAGGAACCGTTTGGACACTGGGTACACGCCGCCGAACTGGTGCCCGACGTCGAAGCGGACGGCGAAGACGTGACCCTTGTCGGTCACCTCGTTCGGCGCCAGGTCCGCGAGGCGCACGTAGGTGCGCACGCCGCCCGTGACCTGCTCGTAGAGGTAACCGGCCCGTTCCCCAGTGTCCGGGCTCAGCATGTCGTTACCGAAGCCAAGCCCGAAGGTGCCGTAGGCGTTGATGCCCTCGGTGGGGAAGTTGGAGTTGTCGCGGTCGTCGTAGTCCACCCGCACCCCAGTGAAGGCGGAGAGGCCGGAGAGCGGCAGGTACTGTAGCGCCTCTTCGAACGGAAGCGAGCACTGATCGCCGTTGGTCACGCTGCCGCCATCAAGCTCGCACGCCACACGGGGCGGCTCGAGCATGTACTGAGCGTAGGCGCCACGGCCGGAAACGGTGAGGTAGGTGTTCGGAGCCACCGGTCTCCCCACGGACACGCTGAAGCCGGTGGAGCGCGTGGTGTACTCTCCCACACGCACCAGCTCGTCGTCGGCCAGTCCGGGGTAAGGAGCGGTGGTCTGACCGTCGGCACTGAGGGTCTGGTTGTTGTTGACGAGGCTGAAAACGGAGGCACTGAGGGTGGTGGGCACTTCCTTGAAATCCAGCGCGTCGATGTACAACCAGGGGATGTCGTAGTTGATGCTGCCGCCCAGCATTATCCCTAGGTCCGTGTTCAGCGCGTCCACCTGGGCTCCGGCGGTGTGCGCCAGCCCCAAGAAGTTCTTCTCCGCGTAGGAGAGGCTGGCGGAGAAGCCGGTGTCTGTGGCGTACTGGGCGGCCGGTCTCAGCTCGCCTGTCTGCTGCTTGCGGAGCTGAATGGTGACCACGGCGGAGTTGGGCGTGCTGCCGGGCTGAAGAGCGTAGTTCAGGATCTCGACCACGCCCAGCGAAGCCACCCTGCGAAGGCCCTCGATGATGTGCTGGTCGTTGACCACGGTGCCCGGGTCCGGCAGGTAGCGCGTTACCACGCTCTCCTGGGTGGAGCCGACGTCGCCCTCGTACTGCAGCTCGTAACCGTCGAGCATCAGTTCCGTCACGCGCTGGACGTAGCGGCCGTCGTCGTAGCTGTAGTCGGGCTGAGTGACGACGCGGTAGCCGGCCTGCTGGTAGGCGCGGACTATGGAAACGAAATCCTCCTCGGCGAGGAACGAGGTGAAGGTGTCGCCCTCCTGCAGCGTGAGCACGCGGGTGAGCTGTTCGCTGGTAAGCACGGTGTTGCCCTCGAACACGATCTGCTCCACCGGCCCGGCCGTCTCTGGTGCCCCGACGCGGAAGGTTACGCGCACGCCGCCGCTGGCGGAGATACCGGCCTGCAGCTGGATGTCGGACGATCTGCC
>CAZVTS010000098.1:0-3260 GCA_964630175.1 uncultured bacterium | reverse complement strand
ATGAGCGTGCGGACGATGTCCGCGTAGTTGGTCGTGCCCTCGACGCGCACCTCCACCAGCCGCCCCTCGACTTGCTGTGCGGAGGCGAAGAGCAACGTGGTGAATAGTAGTAGAACGACTAGTACGCGGGTTCGCGGCATAGAGTGCAGTTTACCGAACCGTTCGTGAGAGTGGTCTGCAGTCGGCGGGCAGCGCACGGCGGGTATGATTCCGTACATGGATGAACAGTCACCCAGTCGGCGCGCAGAGGACCTTCGCAGCGCCGTGGCAGCCGTTCGCAACGTCACCGATCACGTGCCCGACATCGCCCTCGTGCTGGGCTCGGGGCTCGGCCCGCTCGCCGACGAGATCAAGGTGCGGGGGGTCATCGATTACGGTCAGATCCCGGCCATGCCCGCTTCCAGCGCGCCGGGGCACGCCGGCAGGTTGGTACTCGGCGAACTCGCGGGCCGGCAGGTGGTGGCCATGCAGGGCCGCCTGCACCCCTACGAGGGCTACACGGCGGCGCAGGTGGCCTTCCCGATCGAGCTCATGTTCGAGTTGGGGGCACGTTCGCTCGTGGTCACGAACGCCTGCGGCGGCCTGGACCCTAACTTCCGCGCCGGCGAGCAGATGCTGCAGATCGACTTCATCAACTTCACGGGCCAGAACCCACTCACCGGCCCCAACGACGACCGCTTCCCGCGCTTCCTCGTCACGTACGACGCGTACGACGCCGAGTACCTGGAGCTGGCAAGGCGCACGGCACTGGAGGAACAGATAACGCTGCGGGAGGGCATCTACCTGGCCATCAGCGGTCCCTCGTACGCCACGCGCGCGGAGCTGCGCATGTTCCGCACCGTGGGCGCTGACGCGGTGGGCATGTCCACCGTCTTCGAGGTGCTGAAGGCGCGCCATCTGGGTATGCGGGTGCTCGGCCTCTCCACGATCACGGACATGGCAGTGGCCGACCAGGGGTTCCACGCCACCGGCGACGAGGTGCTGGAAGTGGCGGCCCGGTCCGGCGAGACCTTCCGGCGCCTGGTGAGGGCACTCTTACCCAGACTCTGATGAGCCGCCGCCTCTCACCCATCGACATCCAATACGCGGAGTTCTCGCGCTCCGTGGGCGGTTACGACCGCAAGGAGGTGAGGGCGTTACTGGAGCGGCTCTCGGTCGAGGTGGAGGCCGGCCTGCGCGAAGCGCAGGCGCTGAACCAGAAGCTCGAAGCTGCCGAGGCCCGCCTGGGCGAGCTCAAGACCGTGGAAGCGGAGCTCCAGCGGGCGGTGATGGCGGCAGAACGCATGGCGGCAGACATGAAGGAAGCGGCGCGCAGGGAGGCGGACGCGCTTCTGCAGGAGGCGGAGCGGCAGCGGGCAGCGCAGTCGCGTGGCACGGAGGAGCGCTTGGCCCGGCTGCAGGCAGACATTAGCCGCTTCGAGCACAAGCGGGCGCTCTTCAAGGAACAGTTCAGAGGCCTGCTGCAAGCGTACCTGCACGGGCTCGACGCGGACGACGAGACCACCAGCGCGCTTCTCGACGACACGGTCCAGCCATGAACCGGGCGATGGACCTGAAGTGAGCGGCGCTTAGCTGCCCGCGTTACGCTCCAGCGCTACCTGTAGGGTGGCGAAGGGGAGCGCGGCGCACTTGACCCGTGCCGGCAGTTTCGCCACCCCGCGCAGTGCAGCCAGGTCGCCTAGCTCCTGCGCCGGCTCGGCGCCCTGGAGCATGTCTCGGAAGCTGGCGGCGAGCGCCAGCGCGGAATCCACGCTGCGGCCCATGACGGCCTCCGTCATCATGCTGGCGGCCGCCTGCGAGATGGCGCAGCCCTCGCCCTCGAACGACGCACCTGTGATGACCCCGTCCTCCAGGCGGAGGTAGAGCGTCACCTCGTCCCCACAACTGGGGTTCACGCCCTCTTCCCTCAGGCTGTGGGGCTCAAGCACACCGTGGTTCCGGGGCTTCTTGTAATGCTCTAGGATCGACTCCTGGTAAAGCGCGTCCAGAAGGCTCACAGCGCGCCACCCAAGCGCCCGAACAGGTCCTGCACGTAGGCCACGCCCTCCACCAGGCGGTCCACTTCGGCTTCGGTGTTGTAGAGGTAGAAGCTGGCCCGCGCGCTGGCCCGCATGCCCAGCTCGTGAGCCAGCGGCTGCGCGCAGTGGTTGCCTGCCCGCACCGCGATACCCAACTGGTCGAGGGCGGTGGCCACGTCGTGCGGGTGCACCCCCTCCACGGTGAAGCTGACGACGGCGCCGCGGTCCTCTCCCTCCGGGCCCACCAGCGTCACGCCCTCGAGGCCCCGCAGGCCCGCGATGGCCTTACGCGTGAGTGTCTGTGAGTGGTGGTGCACCTGCTCGATCCCAACGGCGCTGAGGTAATCCACCGCCGCACCCAGACCCACGGCCTCGGCGATGCTGGGAGTGCCTGCCTCGAAGCGCTTGGGGGGCGCGGCGAACGTGGTCTCCTCCAGCGTCACCTTGCGTATCATCTCCCCGCCGACGAGGAACGGCGGCATGCTCTCCAGGAGCTCGCGCCGGCCGTAAAGGGCGCCTATGCCCGTGGGGCCGAGCATCTTGTGCCCGGAGAAAGCGTAGAAATCTGCGCCCATTCGCTTCACGTCCACCGGGAGGTGAGGCGCGCCCTGGGCGCCGTCGATCAGCAGAAGGGCCCCGACGGCGTGGGCGATATCGGCCAGCTGCGCCACGGGGTTGATGGTGCCGAGCACGTTGCTCATGTGGAAGGTGGCCACGAGCCTGGTGCGCGGACCGACGGTCTCGTGCAGGGCCGCCAGGTCCAGCCTGTGCTCCTCGGTGAGCCCAACGAACCTGAGCACCACACCGAGTTCGTCCCTCAGACGCTGCCAAGGCAGGAGGTTGGCGTGGTGTTCCGCCACGCTGAGAACCACCTCGTCGCCGGCCCTGAGGTTGGCGCGCCCCCAGGTCTCGGCTACGAGGTTGAGCGCCTCGGTGGTGTTGCGGGTGAACACGAGTTCGCCTTCCCCGGCTCCGATGAACTCCGCCACCTTGCGGTGCGCCTGCTCGTACGCTTCGGTGGCTTCGCTGGCCAGGGTGTGCGCGCCGCGGTGGACGTTGGCGTGGTGGTTGTAGTAGTAGTCCACCAGCGCTTCCACCACCTGCCTGGGTTTCTGGGAGGAGGCAGCGCTGTCCAGGAAGGCCAGTGGATGGCCGTTCACGGTGCGCTTCAGGATGGGGAAATCGCGGCGGATGGCCTCCACGTCCAGGCCGAGCGACTGGCTGCGTGGCTCTACTCTCATC
>CAZVTS010000097.1:0-6193 GCA_964630175.1 uncultured bacterium | reverse complement strand
ATGTTCATGTTGGACTGGGTGCCGGAGCCCGTCTGCCACACCACCAGCGGGAACTGGTCGTCGAGGCGGCCGGTGAGGACCTCGTCGCACACCCTGGCTATCAGATCGGCCTTCTCCTGCGGGAAGTCCGTTAGCTCAGCGTTGGTTAGGGCGGCGGCCTTCTTCAGAACGGCGAAGGCGCGTACCACTTCTATGGGCATGCGCTGGCCGCCGATGCGGAAGTTCTGTACCGAGCGCTGGGTCTGCGCGCCCCAGTACGCGTCGGCCGGCACCCTCACGTCGCCGAGGGTGTCCTTCTCGATGCGGAACCCGGCCGCTTCGTTGCTGGTGTGGGCGTCTGCGCCCTGGTTCTGGTCACTGTCGTTAGGGTGCCTGCTCATGCGTCCATGCTAACCAGCCGAGCCCCTCGGGGCGGACCGCTCCGGAGCGGATGAGGACCACGGTCTCGCGCGGTGCCTGGTGTTAGCGCCTGCGCGCGCTGCTCAGGTGCCCAGCACGTAGCGGAGCGCCTGCGCCTGCCCGTTCCGCCAGCTCGTCCAGTTATGGCCGGCGTGGCGGTAGGTGAGCTCGTGGCGAGCGCCCCTGGCGGCGAGTTCTTCCGCGATCCTGGCGTGCACCGGGGCGAGCCACTCGAGGGTGCCCACCTCCATGTACCAGCGTGGCGGCGGCTTCACGCCCGCCCTGAGCTGGTCCAGGAGCCACGATTCGTTGGTGTGGTAGAACTCCCGCTCCGCCGGGGTGCCCAGGAACGCACCCGAGAAGCTCACTACTGCGTCCACCACGTCCGGGCGCTCCAGGGCCACGTTGGCCGAGAGCAGGCCGCCCAGGCTGGCGCCTAGCCACACGCGTTCGCCGGTGGTCGGGAACTGCGCGTCCAGCTTGCTAAGCAGCTCCTCCGACACGAACTCCAAGTAGGGGCTGGAGAAGCCGTACTCCACCGTGCGGTTCACGGGCTCCACGAAGGCGAACCGCGCAGGCCTTGCTTCACCCCGGGTGCGGAGCACATCGGCCACCCTGTGAACGCGGCCCAAGCGGTTGAAGGCCACGCCGTCCTGCACCAGCACCAGCGGCAGCTCCTTGCCCTCGTAGCCCGCGGGGGTGTACACCATCACGCGGCGCACGTCCCCCGGCAGGACCTCGCTATGCAACCTGAGCCGCGTGGTCTCCCCCTCAGCCGGTGCCTCTTCCGCTTCGCCCGGGTCGGCCAGCTCGTCCGGCTGGTACTCCGGCCCCGTCACGGAGCTGGCGTGCGGGTAGTGGGGCGACACCACGCCCCGCGCGTTGGCGGGGTCGCCGAGGATGCGCCCGTCCGGATGGCGGAAGGCGTACTCGAAGTACACGTCGTCCGGCAGCTCGTACTCGATCGGCGCCGGGGTCGGCGACACCAGCTCGAGCGGCGCGCGGTCCATGTCCGTAACGTCGGACAGCAGTTCCGTGGCCCATTCGGGAGGCTCGATCCGCAGCTTCATGCCTCAAGTGTAGTTGGCAACCTCCGTTCACGGCGTCGGCTGGGGCGGCAAGGGCCTGCTGGTACACTTGGCCCCATGACTACGAGCCCCATCAGCCAACTCGATGCCTTCTCGCTGGCGCAGCTCAGCGAGCGCCCAGGCGCCAAGTGGAACTTCTTCCCGAAAGACGTCCTCCCCTGCTGGGTGGCGGAGATGGATTTCCCCCTCTCGGGAGCCGTGAAGGATGCCATCAAGGCCCAGGTTGACAAGGATCACCTCTGTTACCTCATGGCCTATGGCGTGCCGGGCGGGCGCGAGGCGGTGGTAGCGCGATTGGCGAGCCGCTACGGCCTGAACGTGGACGCGGAGGACGTGTCGCTCCTCAGCACCACGGGGTCTGGCATCCACCTCTCCGTTCGGGCGTTCACGGACCCGGGCGACGAGGTCTTGCTCCTCACCCCGCTCTACCCGCCTTTCAAGGCTGCCGTGGAGGCTGCCGGCCGCGTCCCGGTGGAGGTCGAACTGATCAACGGTGAGGACGGCTACACCATCGACTTCGCCGCCATGGAGCGGGCAGTAACGGACAAGACGAGCATGCTCATGCTCTGCTCCCCCCATAACCCGGTGGGCCGCGTGTTCACCTTGGAAGAGGTCACCGGCCTCGCCGATTTCGCTCAGAAGCACGGCCTCACGCTGGTGAGCGACGAGCTGCATTCCGACCTCCTCCTGGACGGGCGTCACATCCCGCTGGCTTCGCTGGATCACTCGGTGGCCGCCAACGTCGTCACCCTCTACGGCCCCACCAAGACGTTCAACATCCCGGGCATGCATATCAGCTTCGCCATCTGCAGGAACCACGACATGCTCGAGAAGATGAAGAAGACCGGTGCGGGCCTCGCCACCGCACCCAACATCCTCGCGCAGGCCGCCACGCTCGGGGCGTACGGCGCAGGTGACGCCTGGCTCTCCGAGGTGCTCGCCTACATCAGGAGCAACCGCGACTACCTGCTTGAGCGGGTGGCGCGCACCATGCCCAAGGTGAAGGTGCACAAGCCGGCCGCCACGTACCTGGCCTGGTTCGACCTGCGGGCGTTCGACTTGGGTCCCAAGGTGTCCGACACGTTGGCAGAGAGAGCCAAGGTGGGCGTGAACGAAGGCGCCGCGTTCGGTGCCGGGGGTGAAGGCTTCGTGCGGTTCAACTTCGGCACCAACCGGGCGGTGCTCGACGAGGCGCTCACGAGGCTGGAGCAGGTCTTAGGTTGACCGACGGTGCGCCGTTCGAAGTGCGCACCATCTCGCTGCCGGCCTCGCTAGAAGCGGCGCTGCGCTCCGGGCACCCCTGGATCTACCGCAACCACCTGGGTTCGGTGAGCCTGGCACACGGGGCGGTGGTACGTGTGGAGGCCGGCACGGCCGCCGCTTACGGTGTTTACGACGGCGAAGGTGCGATCGCACTACGCCTGTTCGGTGCCAGACCCACCCCGGCCCTCATCCGCACGCGGGTGGCGCAGGCGCTAACCCTGCGCCGGGAACTGCCGGGCGAGCATAGCGACGCCTACCGGCTCATCTACGGCGAAGGCGACTACCTGCCTGGCGTAGTGTGCGACCGCTACGGGCGTTACGCGATCATGAAGGCGTACGCCGGTTCGGTGGAGCAGTTCCTGCCCCAGATCGCCCGCGAGGTGGGCACGCACCTGAAGCTCAAGGGCGTGGCGCTGCGCGGCGGCCACTCGGACGACGCGGGCTCCCAAGACGGGGCGCTGGAGCCGGTCGCCAGACCAGGTAGCCCTACCCTCACGGCGCTGTGGGGTGAGCTGCCGCCCCCGGAACTAACGGTCACCGAGAACGGCCTGAAGTTCGTGGCCGACCCGTGGCGCGGCCAGAAGACGGGGCTGTTCTTGGACCAGAGAGACAACCGGCAGCTGGTGAGGCGCTTCGCCAAGGGCCGGCGCGTACTCAACCTGTTCGCCTATAACGGCGGCTTCAGTGTGTACGCGTTAGCCGGCGGCGCCACTACCGTGGTGAGCGTGGACGTGGCGCGGCCCGCGCTGGAGGCGGCTGAGCGCAACGTGGCCCTCAACCCGGCCGAGGGGGAGCACAGCGTGTTGGCAGCGGACATCTTCGACGCGCTGCCGCGCTGGGCGGATCAGGAACAGCGCTACGACATGGTGGTACTCGACCCCCCATCGCTCGCCAACAACGTCTCCCAGCGGCGCAGGGCGCAGCGTGCCTACATGCGTCTGAACCGCGACGCGCTGCGGCTCGTGGAGCCCGGCGGTCTGCTCGTCACCTCCTCGTGCACGGCTCAGGTGGCGCCCGAGCAATTCAAGGAGGCGGTGGCCGAAGCGGCGCGCGCAGCTGGCGTGAGCGTGCAGGTGCTGGCGGAGCAGGGTCACGCCCTGGATCATCCCGTGCCCCTGGCGTTCCCGGAGGGCCGCTACCTGAAGTTCCTGGTGCTCAGGGTCCTGTAGTTCGCGAGCGAGGGTTCTATCTGCAGCCGGCTAGCCCTAGCGCGAGCCTTACCCCTCCGCCAGCCGCTCCTCGAGCCAGCCGAGTATCGCCTCGCGCGTAGCCTTCGGAACGCCGCTGTCCGGCGCGTCGTTATGGAGTTCGTGATAACCGCCCTCCTGCACCGCGAGGCGCACCCTGGGGCTGGCGGCCGCCAGGCGCCGGCTGCCCTCCACGCTGGCGATCTTGTCCCCTGAGCCGTGCACCACCAGGGTAGGCACGCTCAGAGCAGGCGCCAGGCGCAGCAGTTCGGCGCCCTGCTGGAGCATGGTGGCACCCGCGTCGGCGCGAACCCCACCGTGGTATATGAGCGGGTCCGCGGCGTAGCGCGCCACTTCGGCAGGATCGCGCGAGATGGTGTCGGCCGACAGCTTCGTGGTGGGCACGCTGGGGAACAGGCTGCGTAGCAGGGGTGCCCCGCTCGTTACGATGGCAGGGCGCTTCACGGCGTCCAGCAGGAACGGCGAGCTGAGCACCAGCCCGTCCAGCCGCTCGGGGTGCTCGAGCGCGTAACGCAGCGCGATGGCGCCGCCCATGCTGTGACCGAAGAGGAAGTTGGGCACACCGTCCACGAGCTCCCGAGCGTGCATCTGCAGGGCTGCGAGGTCCGCCAGCGCCGGCTCGAAGCCGTCCACGGAGCCGCGCACGGAGCCGGGGCTGTTGCCGTGGTTGCGCTGGTCGAACGACCACACGTAGAAGCCTTGCTGCGCTGCAGCGCGCGCCAGGCCCTCGTGCCGGCCCGCGTACTCACCGTAGCCGTGCATGATGAAGAGGAGCGCCCTGGCGTGCTCTGCCTCCGCGCCCTGTGCGGCCGGCCGCCAGCTGTAGCCTGCCAGCTTCTGCCCGTCGTAGCACTGCAGTACGAACGGTTCGCACTCGGTGGCGCCGCCTTGCGCCTGACCAGTCACCAAGTCCGTCATGTCTTCACGATGGTAGCAGGCGAAGGGGTCCAGCCTTGCCTCAGCGGTCGTCCCGGGTCCGGCCACGGTTCGGTAGGGCGCCGGTACCCCGCGGCCGCCAACAGAACGTGCCGACGGCAACGTGCCGCACGAAGACGCCTGAGTGCCGCCCGTTCCGTGGTGAACCGCGCTGGGATGGTAGAATCCTCTGTCAGGCCGCCGACCGGCTGGAGGCCGTTCGAAAGCGCAAACGAGGGTTGCACGCGCCGCTTAGGCCCGCTCCGGATGTCACCGTCCGGCGGGTGCCGCGCTGCGCCCCGCCCCGCGGTCGGCTGTGGAGGTCACCTTGAACGAAGGCCAGGTCGTACCCGTCCAGATCACGGACGAGATCAAGACGAGTTTCATCAACTACGCCATGTCCGTCATCGTGTCGCGGGCGCTGCCCGACGTGCGGGACGGCCTCAAGCCGGTGCAGCGGCGCATCCTCTACGCCATGAACCAGATGGGACTCGCCAGCAACCGCAAGCACAGCAAGAGCGCGGGCGTGGTGGGCGAGGTCATCGGCAAGTACCACCCGCACGGCGACAGCGCCATCTACGACGCCATGGTGCGCCTGGCGCAGGATTGGAACCTGCGCTACCGGCTGGTGGACGGCCAGGGCAACTTCGGCTCCATCGACGGCGACCCGGCCGCGGCCTACCGCTACACGGAGGCGCGCCTCACCAACGTGGCCGAGGCCATGCTGGCCGACATCGACAAGGAAACCGTCGATTTCCGCGACAACTTCGACGGCACCATGCAGGAGCCCACGGTGCTCCCCTCCGCCGTGCCCAACCTGGTGGTCAACGGCGCTGCCGGCATCGCTGTAGGCATGGCGTGCAACCTCGCGCCTCATAACCTCAGCGAGACGGTGGACGCCCTGGTGGCGCTGCTGGAGAACCCGGACCTCACCACGGACGAGCTCATGCAGCACATGCAGGGCCCGGACTTCCCCACCGGCGGCCTCATCGGCCGGGACGGCATCAAGCAGGCGTTCGAAACGGGCCGCGGCTCCATCCGCATGCGCGCCCGCGCGCACTTCGACGAGCACAACGGCCGCAACATCATCGTGGTCACCGAGATCCCGTACCAGGTCAACAAGACGTCGCTCATCCAGACCGTGGCGCCGCTGGTGCGCGCCAAGAAGATCGAGAACATCTCGACGCTGCGCGACGAGTCGGACAGGCAGGGCATGCGCATCGTGTTCGAGCTCAAGCGCGGCTCGCGCCCCCAGTCGGTGCTCAACCGGCTGTACAAGTACACCCAGTTGCAGACGACGTTCGCGGTCAACAACGTCGT
>CAZVTS010000096.1:0-6220 GCA_964630175.1 uncultured bacterium | reverse complement strand
GTGAGCGGAACCCCACGCACGTCCGCCAGGACCTGGGCCGTGTAGCGCACCCAGGCGGGCACGTTGCGCTTGCCCCGGTTGGGCACGGGAGTCAGGTAGGGGGCGTCGGTCTCCACCAGCAGTCTGTCCGCGGGGATCTCCCGCGCCAGCTCCCGCAGCCTGTCGTTACTCCTGTAGGTGAGGTTGCCGGCGAAAGACACGTGCCAGCCGAGCTCGAGCCCGGCGGCCAGCAGCGGCTCGTTGCCGGAGAAACAGTGCAGCACGCCACGCCGGTGACCGGCGGCGATGATGGCGGCGCGTGCGCTGCCATGCGCTGCGGTGCTACCCGGCTTGTCTCTAACGTGGAGTATGAGCGCCTTGCCGGTGCGGCGGGCGAGGTCGGCCTGCCATTCGAACGCGGCGCTCTGCGCGGCGGGGGTCTCGGTGTCCCAGTAACGATCGAAGCCCGTCTCGCCTATGGCCACCACCAGCGGGTCGGAGGCGAGCGCCTCGATGCCCTCCCGCACCGCAGCGTCGGCGGCCAGGGAGGCGTCGTTCGGATGTACGCCCACGGCGGCGTACACGTTCGGATGCTTCATGGCTGCGGCCAGGGCGGCGCGGCTCCTGGGCAGGTCCGTGCCGACCGTCACCAGCGCCTTGAGCGTGGGGTCGGCGGCGGCCTCGGGGTCTTCGCATCTGTCCAGGTGGCAGTGGCTGTCTATCACCCGTGAACAGTAACCCTGCAAGCGCCTAGCAGGCGTGTCCTGGCGGGTGTTCCGGCCGCCTGGGCTGGGAGTGAACAGGTGTCAGAATCTCGTGAGAAGAGTGTGAGACTTCTGTAATACGGCGGTTGCTACCTTACGCCTCAGCAGGCGGTGACGACCATTCCGCCGACGGTAAGAGGGCCGGATAGGCCGGCCCCGACTGGAGACGACAGAAGATGGTGCAGGAGCGAACGATGAGCGAGAAGATCCGGAACCTCAGCAACGAGGAACTAAGCGAGATCATCGCCAGTTGCGAATCGGCGATCAGCGACGGCACAGCCGCGATAGACGATTACGAAGCGTTCGTGCTGTGCCAGAAGGAACTCGCCTACCGAACCTGGGCCTGACACTCAGGGGGTAACGAGCGGCGCCCGCACCTGCGGGCGCCGCTCGTGTTCGTGCCCCCACGGTTCACAGGACTTTCACATGAACGGCGTATTAGCATGTGCCCATGCTCACACGTGCCCGTTCCCGAGGCCGCCATGTGGCGTCCGCACTCGGAAGCCTCCAACGTGCCTGGCGGAGGCCGGCCGTGGTGCGGAGCTTCACTCTGGTGCTCGCAGGGGCGCTCTTCCTTATCGGCTGCGCGCCTAGTACCGCCCGTGCCGATAACTCGAGCCGGCAAACCACTCAGGCGGTCGCCGCGGTCATACCGGCCTCACAACTGCACCAGAGCGGTCTGGCATCGTGGTACGGACCCGGTTTCGCCGGCCGGCGCACGGCCAACGGCGAGATCTTCGACCCGAGCCAGCTCACGGCCGCGCACAAGGAGCTGCCTTTCAACACGCTCGTGCGCGTCACGAACCAGCGCAACAACATGAGCGTGGTCGTGCGCATCAACGACCGAGGGCCGTTCCGCCCCGGGCGCATCGTAGACCTCTCTCGTGCAGGTGCCGAGGCCATAGACATGGTCGGTTCCGGGGTGGCGGAAGTGACGCTCGAGGTGCTCACGCTGCCCGAGGGCGTGGTGAGGGTGGAGGCCGACGGTCAACTCCGAGGCTTCGAGGTCATCTCGCGCTTCCATCCCGTGGGTACGCTACTGGTCATCACGCCCATGGTCGGCGGCGCCCCGCAGGTGGTGCGCGTCGTTTCGCAGACCCTGCCGATAGAGAGCCCCGCCGACATCCTCGTTGGTTTCGAGCTTTACTCTTCGGTGGGCTCGCAGGCGCGCCTGCACGTGAACTAACACGGAGAGCCGTCCTGGGGACCCTGCCTCACGCCCTCTTGCGCCGTACGCCCCGCGCTATCTCGGTGGCCAACTCACGCACGTCCTGACCTCGCGCCAGGCGGTCCACCAGCGCGGAGCCCACGACCACGCCGTCCGCCACCGCCGCCACCTGAGCTGCGGTTTGGCCAGACGCCACACCGAAGCCAACGGCTACCGGTAGGCCCGAGGCGGCCCGAGCGGCCGTTACCAGCCCGCCGATGTCGGCCGGCACGGAGGCGCGCGCGCCCGTGACGCCCGTAACGGATACCGCGTAGACGAACCCACGACAGGCGGCCCCCACCAGGCGGAGCCGCTCCGGGGTGGACGTTGGCGCCACCAGGAACACGGTGTCCAGGTCCGCTTCTCTGGCGGCCAGTATGAGCGCCTCACCCTCGTCGGGCGGCAGATCGGGCAGGATGACGCCGTCCACGCCGGCCTCTGCCGCCGCCCTCACGAACGCGGCGTCACCGCCTGGGTAGCAGAAGATGGGGTTGTAGTACGTCATCAGCACCAGCGGCTTGGTGGTGGCTTCACGTAAGCGCTTGGCCAACCCCAACACCTTCTCGGTGGTCATGCCGGCACGCAGAGCGGCCTCGCCCGCCCGCTGGATGGTGGGACCGTCGCCGAGCGGGTCCGAGAACGGGATGCCTATCTCCAGCGCGTCCGCGTGTTCCAGCACCTCGAGAGCCGCCTCCAGGAAGCGCTCCTCGTTGGGGAAACCGGCGGTGAGGAAGGCGATGAACGCTGCTCGGTTCTCCTCCGCGGCACGCTCGAAGGCTCGCTGCAGGCGCCCGCTCATGCCTGCTCTCCACGGATCCGCAAGACCTCGGCCACGTCCTTGTCGCCCCTGCCGGAGAGGTTCACCACCAGCAACTGGTCCCGGGCCATGCGTGGCGCCAGTTCGAGCGCGTGTGCCACGGCGTGAGCGCTCTCCAGGGCGGGGATTATCCCCTCGCTCCTGGCCAGGCGCTCGAACGCGTCCAGCGCCTGGGCGTCCGTGACGGCCACGTACTCGGCCAGTCCGGCGTCCCTGTAGTAGGAGTGCTCGGGCCCCACGCCCGGGTAGTCGAGTCCGGCGCTAACGGAGTGCGGTGGCGAGATCTGGCCGTCCGGATCCGATAACAGGTACATGAGCGAGCCGTGCAGCACGCCGCGCTTGCCCGTACTGATGCTGGCAGCGTGTTGGCCGCTGGCAAGGCCGTGACCGCCGGCCTCGACACCCACCAACCGGGGACGTTCTTCCGCCGGCAGGTAGGCGAACGGTGCGAAGATGCCGATGGCGTTGCTGCCGCCCCCCACACAAGCCACCACGGCGTCCGGAACGCGCCGGCCTTCGGCCGCCTCTAGTTGCTCCATCGTTTCCGTGCCTATGACGCTCTGCAGGTCGCGCACCATCATCGGGTAGGGGTGAGGCCCGACCACGGAGCCCAGCACGTAGAAGGTGCCCTCCACGTTCGTCACCCAGTCTCGGATGGCCTCGTTGGTGGCGTCCTTGAGGGTGCGGGTGCCACTGGTGACTGGCACGACCTCGGCCCCCAGGAGCTTCATGCGGAACACGTTCAGCTCCTGCCGGCGCACGTCCTCCTCACCCATGTACACCACGCAGTCGAGCCCGAAGAGCGCGGCGGCGGTAGCGGTGGCCACGCCGTGCTGACCAGCTCCTGTCTCCGCTATGACGCGCTTCTTGCCCATGCGCCGCGCCAGGAGCACTTGGCCGATGGTGTTCGTGATCTTGTGGGCGCCGGTGTGGTTGAGGTCCTCGCGCTTGAGGTAGATGCGCGCGCCGCCCAGCTCCTCCGTGAGGTTGGCGGCGTGATAGAGGCGGCTCGGGCGGCCAACGTACTCCGTGAGAACGCGGCGGTACTCGCGCGTGAACTCTGCGTCGGCACGCGCCGCTTGGTACGCCTCCGCCAGCGCGTCGAGCGCCGGGATGAGGGTCTCGGGAACGTAGCGACCGCCGTAGGGGCCGAAGCGTCCGCGAACGTCGGGTAACGGGAAGTGCATGCTGTCTCCAGGTCTGTTGGGGGTCAGGGGTCTCTGCTGAGGGGCGGGCCGGCGACTACGCGCGCCACCACCGCTGGTGCCTGCGCTTGAACGCGCGGCTCGTCCTGACGCGGGGCCTGGGTGCCATGGCCGAGAGTGTACGACCTGGAGTGCCCGCCGCTCAACCCGAGTAGGTCTCGAGCAGCTCGGAGGCCGACAGCGGGGTGGGTTCGGGTACGAGACCGAGCCCGTGAGCCAGCGCCCCCACCAGCGTCTCCGGGGCCACGCCAGCGGCCCGCAGCTCATGTAGCGTCTGCGAGCCGCGCCGCTTGGCCAGGCGCTGCCCGGCTGCGTCCAGCATGAGTGGCACATGGGCGAACCGGGGCGGCTCGAGGTCCAACGCTTCGTATAGAAGGAGCTGCGCGGCGGTGCTGGTGAGCAGGTCGGCACCCCGCACCACCTCGGTGACGCCCATGGCCGCGTCGTCCACCACCACCGCCAACTGGTACGCGAAGAGTCCATCGGAGCGCCGGACCACGAAGTGACCGACGTCGCGCAGCATGCTCACTTGCGTGGGGCCCACCAGGGCGTCTTCGAAAGCAACGAGCCGGTCCGGCACCTCGAAGCGCAGGCTGGGGGTTCGGCCGGCGCGGCGCCTCTCCGGAGCCAGCCGCTCGTTGGTGCGCTTCTCGGCAGCGCCGTACACGCCGCCTTCGCCAGGTGGTCCGTGCGGTGCCGAGGCGACCTCGGCCAGGTCCTTGCGTGATAGGTAGCAGGCGAACGTGTGTCCCGCCGCCTCGAGGCGCTCGAGCGCTGCCTGATAGAGCGACAGCCGGCGGCTCTGCAGGTAAGGAGCGTGCCTACCGCCCACGTCCGGACCCTCGTCCCAGTCGAGTCCCAGCCAGCGCAGCTCGCCCAAGTTGCCGAGCACGGCCTCCGGCCGCGTGCGTGGCCCGTCCAGGTCCTCCACGCGCATGATGAACGTGCCGCCCGCTGCCCTGGCGCGCAGCCACGCCATGAGTGCGGTGCGCGCGTTGCCCAGGTGCAGCCAGCCGGATGGGGAAGGGGCGAAGCGGCCCACGTACGGCCGTTCGCCCCTCGTCTCTGCACCGCCGCCCAAGCTCGGAACAGCCTGGGTCATGGTCGGTTAGGCCTTGCCGGCCCGCTTCATGGCTTCCAGCATGGCGCTGCCCATGTCGGACGGCGTGGTGGCCACCACCACGCCCGCAGCTTCCAGCGCCGCTATCTTCTCGGCAGCCGTGCCCTGGCCGCCCGAGATGATGGCGCCCGCGTGGCCCATGCGCTTGCCCGGCGGGGCGGTGGTGCCGGCGATGAAGGACGCCACTGGCTTCGTCATGTTGGCCTTGATCCAGGCTGCGGCCTCTTCCTCGGCGCTACCGCCGATCTCGCCGATCATGATGACGCCCTCGGTGGTCGGGTCGCTGTTGAACAGCTCGAGTACGTCCACGAAGCTCGTGCCGTTCACCGGGTCGCCCCCGATGCCCACCGCCGTGGTCTGACCGAGACCGGTATCCGTGAGCTGCTTGACCGCTTCGTACGTGAGAGTGCCGGAGCGACTCACCACGCCGATGCGACCGGCCTGGTGGATGTAGCCCGGCATGATGCCGATCTTGCACTCGTGCGGCGTGATGACGCCGGGGCAGTTGGGGCCCACCAGGCGCGAGCCGCGAGGGGCGAGGTACTCCTTCACCCGCACCATGTCGTTGATGGGGATGCCCTCGGTGATGGTGATGATGAGGGGGATGCCGGCCTCGGCCGCTTCCATGATGGCGTCCGCGGCGAACGGCGGCGGCACGAAGATGACGGTGGCGTTGGCGCCGGTGGCAGCCACCGCCTCACGCACCGTATCGAAGCTCGGCACGTCCACCGCGTAAGTGTCGGGCCTGCCCGGCACGCCGGAGTGGTCCGTTTCGCCCTCGAAGCGCACGGCTTGGCCGCCCTTGCCCGGGCGCACGGCGCCCACCACGGTGGTGCCGTAAGCGATGGCCTTGTCGGTATGGAACTTGCCTGCATCCCCGAGGCCCTGCACGATGAGCCGAGTGTTCTTGCCTACCAGCACGCTCACCGGTTACCTCCAGCCAGTTCCACGATCTTGCGGGCGCCGTCCTTCATGTCCGCGGCGCTCACCACGTTCAGTCCGGACTCGTCGATGATCTGACGGCCGAGGGCCACGTTGGTGCCCTCGAGGCGCACCACGAGCGGCACCTGGAGGCCCACCTCCTGCACGGCTGCCACCACTCCGTTGGCGATCGTGTCGCACTTCATG
>CAZVTS010000095.1:0-6253 GCA_964630175.1 uncultured bacterium | reverse complement strand
CGTGACGCTGTACCCCATGGTCGCCGCCCCGATTCATGGAACAACGACCTAAAGGGAGGTATGCACAGATGTCTGCAAGCACGCTCGGAAAACTCGGTCAGGTCACGGAGTATCGCGCCAAGGACGGCCGTCTGATCGGCCTGCTAATCCGTGGGAGCTTCTCCGATTACGAGAGCTTCCCTCCGTTCGTCGACTCTGCGGCAGAAGTGGAGCACATCCAGGACGCCTACAAGGTGTCCGACCCACTACGTGAGCGCTACACGAAAGCCCATCTCACGGCGGACGAGCTTCCGCTACAGATAGTGGTGCTGGCGCGCGAGAAGGGCTCGCGCGTGAACCCGCACTTCCACCGAAACGACGTACAACCGGATAGCGCAACCCGGCACCAGATCATGATCTGCCAAGCGGGCACTGCGCGCATCGGGCTTTACACCAAAGAGGCAGAACACATAGCCGACGTAATCATCAAGCGCGACGACGTGATTCTCATGTGCGAGGGCCACTCCATTGAGTTCGTTGAGGAGGGCACCAAGCTGTTGGAGATCAAGCAGGGGCCTTTCCCCGCAACCGATGCTGCTGACAAAGAGGACCTACCGATCGATTGAACCGCCGCTCCTGTGTAAGGCCAGGCTACTTCCCGTTGTGCGGCCAGTGGGTAGTTACCAGGGATGGATTCCACCGTCCCTGGTAATGCTTCTTCGTGGCTACCGCCATCGCGCTGGAAAGAACGCGGTTGCGGCCCACCGCGGTGCTGGCGAGTTCGGCCGCCAGCGCTTTCATGTCGATGTTCGATGGGGCGCCGTTCTCCGCCACCACACGACCCGCAACGACGGTGGTAAGCACGTGAGAACCGTCGACCCTTTGCAGGAGCGCGTCCAACGGATCTACGCCGGGCACCATGAACGGCTGCGTGGCTGCTTCCAGATCTATGACGGTGATGTCGGCCGGTGCGCCGATGCGCAAGGTGCCGAGGTTGTCTTCGAACGGTGTTGTGAGGGCGGCTCCAGCCGTCATCGCGTGCACTATTTGGCGCCCTGTGGGGCCGTCGCCGGCCCGGCCCGGCCAGCGGTGCAGGTGGTATGCCAGACGCGCTTCCGCCAGCAGGTCGTCGTGGCTAAGGGTGAAGCCGTCGGTGCCTAAAGCCACGTTGACGCCTGCACGAAGCAGCGCGGGCACGGGAGCGATACCGCTGCTAAGACGAAGATTGGCGCCCGGGTTGTGGATGACGTTAGTCCCGGAGGCCGCCAGAAGCTCTATGTCTGCCTCGCTCACCCAAACGGCGTGTACCAGGCTCGTGCGAGGAGTGAGAAGTCCGAGTTCTCGGAGATGCTCCACGGCGGTGCGGCCATAAATCCGCTTGGAGGCTTCGCGCTGGTAGGGCGTTTCCAGCGCGTGAGTGTGCACACGAGTCCCATGCACGCGCGAGTGCTCGGCGACCAAGTCCAAGGTGCGGTTAGTGACCCATTGAGGACCGGCCGGAGCGAGGAAGAAGCGGGTGACATCGTCGGTGTGGCGCGCCGAAAGCTCATCGAAAAGCGTGAGATACTCCTCGGCCCCCAACGGGCGGCGGTTGGCCTCGTTCTCCGCGGCCGCGGCAGCCAGATCCGGTGGAAGGTTGGCTAGCAACGCGGCCTCTTCCTCGTACGCGAGCACTCGCTGCTGCCTTACGTCCAGGCCAAAAGCTACTCGAATGCCGGCGTCGCGCCACGCCCTAAGCCTTGCCTCAGCATGGGGAAGGGCTTGAGGAGGATCCGGTGTGAGCACGAAGTGAACTATGGTCGTTACTCCGCGCGCCAGAAGGTTGCCTGCGGCCCAAAGCGTGTCGAGATACGGGTCTACCAAAGGTTCGCCGGCCCGGTCGGCCAGCCACGCTTCGAGACAGTTGTCGGCGCTTCCCAGCAGGACTGGGTCGACCCCGCGACCGTGATGGTGAGCGTTTATGAGCCCGGGCAAGATTAGCGCCGTAGGCGAGCCCACGACGTTGGCCTCCGGGTGTTGAGCCCGTAACTCGGCCAGGCTTCCTAGTTGGGCTACGCGGCCATGCTGACAGTAGACGGCCGTATCTGCGAGCAAGCCGGTGTTAGTGGGCGAGGGGCATGCTAACGGCGGAAGGTTGGTCTCGCTACCGGTCCAGACCCACCCGCCTTGCAGCAGCAACCCCGCAGAATCAGGCACGTTCTGTGCTCTGAGCGTTGGCTCCAACCAAGGTATCTGAGTCCACAGTGGAAGGCTCATGGTCCTGGATCGCACCGGCCGAGCGCTTATCCATCCTGTTCGCAGCTAGCTGGCTGACGTTGTTGATGTGTTGAGCCATGGCGGAAGCCGCCGCATTGCCGTTGCGACTGGCGATGGCCTCGTATATTCGGTGGTGATCCGCGAGCGAGGCTTTGCGGTCTGCAGGGTCAGATAGCGCCCAGCCGCGGCTGGCGCGGGTTGCCTCGGTAAGCGCGTCCAGAACGGTGCGGACTATACGGTTCTTGGCGGCTCTGCCTATGGCTAGGTGGAAGGATGAGTCGTGCTCAGTGACCTCGGCACCCACTGCGGCCTCCATGCGGGCGAGCTCGGAGGCAATCTCTTCAAGGTCTTCATCTGTAGCTCGCTCAGCGGCCAACTGAGCGACTGCTGGCTCCAGTATCCTGCGCGCCTCGAACGCCTCGGCGAGGCGCAAGCGTTCACGATCCAGCATGTGCGCTAGCCTTGCTACTGCGAACTCGGTGCTGCGCTCGCGCGTGTAGGTGCCGCTGCCGATCTGGGAGTGTATGAGACCCTTGGCTTCCAGCGCCGCTAGAGCCTGCCTAACGGTGGTGCGACTGACGTCGAACATCTCGGCTAGCTTGCGCTCCGTAGGCAGTCTCTCACCTGGTTGCAGCCGCTCCCCCATGATCAGGTCTTCGATCTGCTCGACGATCTCGAGATAAAGGCTCGACCGCCTCAACGGTTGGAAGTTCATTTAAGACCCCTGTCTGGTCACGTAAGTTCCGCTCCCCAATTCACCTTGACACTCGTCGAACGCCGAACATAGAATGGGCTCAATCAACAAGTGGCTAGACCAAAAGCCGATAGCCCATCATGCCCGGGCTGAGTGCCCGAATGCAAGTCCTGGAGTTCATATTACCGATTGCCGTTCAGGAGGCCCGGTGGCAGCTGAAAGTGCCGTAAGAATGCAAGGAATCTGCAAGCGGTTTCCTGGCGTGGTGGCCTTGGACGACGTCACCTTCGAGGCGCATGCGGGCGAGGTGCACTGCCTGCTAGGGCACAACGGTGCCGGCAAGTCAACGCTAATGAAGATCCTCTCGGGGGTCGAGACCGCTGACAGTGGCACCATCACTGTTGATGGCAAGGTCGTTTCTGTCCTCAACCCGCAAGATGCCCGCGAGCTGGGCATCAGGACCATCTTCCAGGAGTTGAGTCTCGCTCCAGCGCTGACGGTAGCTGAGAACATCTACTTGGAGCGCCTGCCACGTGGACCTCTTGGCCTGGTCGACCGCAGACGACTCAACCGCGACGCGGCCAAAGTGCTTGACATGCTCGGGGCCGAACTTCTCCCAGACTCGCTCGTCAGCACGCTGTCAGTAGCTGCCTGCCAGATGGTGGAGGTGGCCCGAGCCATAGCCTTCGAAGCTCGGGTGTTGGTGATGGACGAGCCAACTGCGGCCCTGTCAGCACGCGAGACCGAAAGCTTGTTCCGAATGGTGGAGCGACTGAAGGCCGAAGGGCTGGCCATCGTTTACATTTCCCACCGTATGGAGGAGATCCAGCAGATTGGCGACACGATCACGGTCTTACGCGACGGCAAGCTCGTCAAGACGATGCCTGCTGAAGGCGCCTCAACAGAACAAGTGGTGGAGCTGATGCTCGGCGCTAGCCTTGAGGACCAGTTCCCTGAGCCTATCGGCAGCCTCAGCGAGCCGGTACTGGAGGTCAGTGATCTGGCGCTTCCAGGGAGCTTCGAGAACGTGAACTTCACCCTGCACCGTCAGGAGATCCTCGGCATCACGGGGCAGGTTGGTGCCGGCGTGTTGGAACTCGCGCACAGCTTGTTCGGCAACGGGCCTAATCCGAAGGGCAGCGTGAGGGTGAACGGTAAACCACTGTCGCACTCACCTCTGGCTGCCATCCGTGCTGGCATCGGGTTCATCCCAGAAGACCGCCGCCACGCGGGCCTGGTGCTCAAGCACAGCATCCGGGAGAACATGTCGTTGCCGAGCCTGCCGCTCCTATCTCGCGCCGGGTGGCTGGACCTGGGGCGAGAGAAGAACGCCATGACTGAGTTGAGCAGGAAGCTCCATATGCAGATGGCTGGCCTCGAGCAACCTGCAGGTCAGTTGAGCGGCGGCAACCAGCAGAAGGTCGTGGTAGCCAAGTGGCTTGCTAACCGCTCGAAGATCCTGCTGTTCGCGGAACCCACTCGTGGTGTGGACGTGGGTGCCCGCGCTGAGATCTACAAACTTATCCACGAACAGGTGGCTGAGGGTGCCTCGGTGATCCTGTTCTCGTCGGACCTACAAGAGGTGATTGGTATGTGCGACCGTGTGCTGGTCATGCGGCGCGGCAAGGTGGTGGCCGAAGTGGGCCGCGGCGCGTCTGAACAGAGGCTGCTGGCGTTGGCAATGGGCAGCACCGACCAGCAACGGATGAGCGCATGACTCTGGGCGCAGCTTGGTGGCGCTGGGAGCGGCTTGGCGGGTTCATCGCTCTGATCTTGATAGCGCTCGGCATCGGCTTCTTCAAACCACAGTTCCTCTCGGAGGCAAACCTTCTGACGATCCTCCGGCAGGCGAGCCCATTGCTGCTCGCCGCCATCGCTCAGGGCGTCATCGTGATGGCTGGTGAGATCGACCTGTCGCAGGGCTCGGCCGCCGCGCTGGTCAGCATGCTCACCGTGATGGCAGCAAAGTCGTTGGGTACTGGCCCAGCGATCCTGATCGGTCTGCTAGTCGGCGCCGGACTCGGGGCTATCAACGGGTTGGTAGTCACCAAATTACGGGTGCCTGCCTTCATCGCCACGGTTGGCATGCTCACTTACGCCCAGGGCATCGCTCTCTACTTGGGTGGTGGTGTACCGATAGAGTTCCCGCCCAAATCGTTCACTTGGCTGGGTCAAGGCTACATCGGTCCGATCCCCGTAGCGGCCATCGTGGCGCTCTTGTCGCTGTTGGCGGTGCACTTCATCCTCAAGCGCACCATGCTTGGCAGGCACCTCCAGGCCACGGGCGGTAACCGCACCGCGGCAAGGCTTTCCGGCGTCAATATCGAACGCACACGGCTCACGGCCTTCATCATCGGCGGCACCCTGCTGGCGCTTTCTGCCATCATCCTCTCTTCGCGCGTCAGCTCAGGGCAACCTTACTTGTACCCACCTCTGCCCTTCGAAGCCATCGCTGCGCTGGCGGTGGGTGGCATAGCGTTGCGGGGCGGCGAAGGTTCCATGCATCAGGTGCTGCTAGGCGTGCTCATCTTCAGCGCCATGTCGAACGCGCTGAACTTCTTCGCTCTCTCCTCGTACTTGCAGCAGATGATCACGGGCGCCATCACCATCCTGGCGCTGCTCTTCGCGCACTGGCAAGCGCAGACGCGGCGCAAGAGCAGTCGCCGTCCGAAAACCCCACAAGGGGCCCAACTAGATGCCTGACCCCACGACCTCAACGAGAGCGAGCAGTGGCGCCGCCGCAAGCGAGGCACCGCACAGCCGTGCCGTCAGCCGCGGACGGCGTCAGAAGCTCTTCAGCCTCGTAGGCAAGTACAGCCTTCTTCTGGTGATCGCGGCGCTCTGGTTCTTCTTCGGAGCGATGAATCAGCGGTTCGCCAGCAGCTCCAATGCAGTGAACATCCTGGTGCAGACGGCCCCGCTCCTGCTGGCGGCCTTAGGGCAGACGTTCGCCATCATCGTCGGTGGGCTCGACATATCTATCGCGTCCAACGTGGCGCTCTCCAGCGTGGTGTCTGCGCTGGTGACCCGTTCGTACGGTCCTGCTGTCGGCGTCGCCGCCGGCGTTGCCACCGGTGCCCTCGTGGGTTTGGTCAACGGCTTCCTTATCGGCCGCTTCAAGCTGCAGCCGGTGATAGTTACGATCGCCATGCTCACCTTCGCCCGAGGGCTGGCTTTCCAGCTGACGAGCGGCATTCCGGTGACGGGACTTCCGCGCAGCTACTTCAACCTCGCGTGGGGCAAGTTGGCCGGCATACCTATCCCTATTTGGATAGCTGGTGGAGCGCTCCTGGTGGTCATCGTGATGCTCGGGCGGACGCCTTT
>CAZVTS010000094.1:0-6518 GCA_964630175.1 uncultured bacterium | reverse complement strand
CAAGGACGCCACCAACCTCACCCGCGTGGCGAACGCCCTGTTCGAGCGCGTGAAGCGGCGCGTGGACTTCGTTCACATGCCGGTGCCCATCGAGCGGGACGATGAGGCGTACTTCGCGCCCCTCAAGGGCTTGGACCTGACGGAAGGCTCGAAGCTATACCTGGGCCTCCTCCACCGCGAGGACGGTCTGGAGGGAGCCATGCGCCGCATCAAGGCGGCCGGTTCCGCCGTGCCCGCCTTCGGCGTTGCAACGGAGTGCGGCATGGGTCGTAGCCCGCGAGAATCCATGGAGCCGCTCCTGAAGCTCCACTCGCAGGCGGTGATGGCGGCGCAGCAGCTCTGAGCCGCGGAGGTCCTGCTCGGCCATTCGGACCGCGCGGGTCACGGGTCTAGGCTCACGCCGCTGAAGTTCTAAGGGGGCACCTCATGCCATCGTCCGCTCGCAAATGGATCGCGCTGGTCCCGTTTCTGTTGCTCGGGCTATCCGCCTGTGGCGACGGCGGGCTCCTCAACCCCTCGCGGCCGCCTGAGGCGATCATCACTGCCGATCCTCCCAGCGGCACCGTTTCGGCGCCTGCCACGGTGGTGTTCGACGCCAGCGACAGCACCGGCGCCATCGACAACTACCAGTGGTACGTGGACGGCGTCCTCGCCGGCTCCGGGCCAGAGCTGGCGCGCCGCTTCGACACGGCCGGGGTTCACTCGGTTCGCCTGGTCATCGCGGGCAACACTGGCGAGGGCGAGGCCACCATCCACTACACCCTCCTCGCGCAACCCGCTTTCCAGATCACGCTCGTCTTCGAGGAGGGCACCTTCAGCCCGGCGGAGCAAGCCATGATGCGGGCTGCGGCCGACCGTTGGGAGCAGTTGGTGCTGCACGGCACCCCTCCGAACAGTGAGCTGCCGAAATCGGTGAGAGACAGCTGCCTGGCCGTCATCGGCCCATCCAGCAGCGAGATCAGCCCGGAGTTGCGGGACGTGGACCTGTTCGACGGCCTACTGGTGTTCGTGCGGCATCCCCATGAAGAGTCGAACCACTTGGGGTGGGGCGGGCCGTGCTACTGGGGCAGTAGGCTGCCCAACTACGGCTTCGTGCTCGTGAACGACTTCAACCTAGATTCGCTTGTGAACCACGGCGCCCTAACGCAGCTCATGACACATGAGCTCGGGCACGTGCTGGGGCTCGGCACCCTCTGGCGTCCTCGCAGCGAGCAACTGCTGCGGCCCGGCCCGGAGCACTGCAACAACACCAGCCTGGAGCCCGGGTTACTCCGCACCTACAAGGGTCCCGGCGCAGTGGCCGAGTACCAGGTGCTAGGTGGGGAGGGCGAGCCGCCCGTGGACGCCAGCTGCACACACTGGCACGAAGAAACCTTCGGTAACGAGATGATCACCCCCAACACGCTGCTCGGCGACGCTGCCAGCAACCCCGATCCCGTTTCGAGGATGACCCTTGGCGCCCTTACCGACCTCGGTTACACGGTGGACATGGAACAGGCGGACGACTACTCGCTACCCACGGCCTCGGCGGGGCTTCAAGAAGCGCCCGACCTGTACCGGCATGGCGTTCCCTTCGTGGTGCTACCTGGTGGGCCCTCAACTCCCTAGGTTCGGGGCCGCCACTTCGCGCCTCGCTTGCCGCCACTCCATCATGCCGCCCGAGTAGTTGCCCACCTCGTGCCCGAAACCTTGCCGCGCCACGAAGGCGGCGGCCTGCCGCGCGCGCGTACCCGTGACGCACACGAACACCACCGGGCCCTGCTTCAGTAGCTCCAGGCCCGCCATGAACCGGCTGAGCGGCAGGCTGATGGCGCCTGGGATCAGGCCGTTCAGCAGCTCGAACTCCTCCCGCACGTCCACTACCTTGGCCCCGCGGGCCTGCCACTCCACAAGTTCCTCGGCAGTGATCTCGGCGTGACCGTTAGGAATCATCCGCGTACCGCTCCCGCCGTGGCCTCGAGCTCGCGCCTGAACTCGAGCCACGCGTCGTAACTCCCGGCCAGTTCCGCTATGTTGCCGAAGCCGCGGTTGCGCAGGGCGCTGGCCACGGCCAGGGAGCGGCCACCACTCTGGCAGGTGAGCACCAGCGTGCCACCACGTGGCAACGTGCTCAGGTTCTTGAGCACCCGCCCACCGTGCAGTTGCCGCGCGCCAGGTATGTGCCCCACGGCGAACTCGGTGGCTGCCCGCACGTCCAGCACCTGCGCGCCGTCCATGCTCTCTAGTTCCGCAGGCTCCACGAGGGTGAGTGGCGCCAGGTCGAACCCGGCCAGCGAAGTCACGTAGCCGGTCACGTCGTCTATGCCCACGTAACTAAGCCGGTCGCGGAGTTCCGCTGCGTGCCGCTCGTTCGAAGCCAGCACCACGATGGGCCTCTCCTCCACTTCCGGGTCGATGACCCAGGAAGCGTAGGTAGCGAACGAGTTCCCACCAGGGATGGCCAAGGCGCCCGGCACGGAAGCTTCCCACTGCTCTCGCGTAGTGCGCGTGTCTATGAACACCAGGTCGCGGTTGATGCGGCCCCGCAGGTCGTCCGCCGTGAACTCGATAAGCGTGGGCCTCTCACCGAGAACGGCTGGCCCGGCCCGGTTGTGGCGCTTCATTCGACCGAAGTAGGTGGGGGCGTCCGGCTGGCCGTCCAGCAGTTCATCAACGAAGCCGTCTAAGTTGCCGTCCTGCACGTAGCCCGTCCACCACGCGGTGAGCTTCTCGTAGCCCACGGTGCTGCTGGCCACACTGCCTAACGCTTTGCCGCAGGCACTGCCGGCGCCGTGGCCGGGCCACACCTGCACGTGGTCCGGCAGGGTAACGAACTGCCGCCTGAGGCTCTCGAACAGCCGCCTGGCGCCCTCGAAGCGCGTGTTCTCGTAGCCCGCGGCCTCGTCCAGCAGGTCGGGACGGCCGAGGTCGCCCACGAACACGAAATCGCCGGTCAGGGCGAACACGGGCTCGGAGCTCCTGGCCAGGTCCGTGACCAGGAACATCATGTGCTCCGGGGTGTGGCCCGGCGTGTGCAAGGCTTTGAAGCCGATGTTGCCAACATGGAACTCACTACCGTCGACCAAAGACTCATGCGCGAACGGGTAACGCCAGTCGTCATCACCCTCGTCCGAGAGGTACAGCTTCGCGCCCGTGGCAGCTGCCAGCTCGCGGGAGCCGGAGAGGAAATCGGCGTGGATGTGCGTCTCCGTCACAGCGGTTATGCGTAGGCCGTTGGCCTCCGCGTCCGTCAGGTACACGCTGATGTCGCGCCTTGGGTCCACCACCGCCGCCACGCCCGCCTGCTGACACCCGATCAGGTAGCTGCCCTGAGCCAGGTCCGGATCGTAGAACTGTTTGAAGTACATATCGCTCCCCGTGCCAACGCACCAGTGCCCGACGCGGGCCTACTCATGCCGCCGACCAGTCTTCCTCTTCCGGCACCCTGGCTCACCGCGAACCGCAGCCTGCGCAGCTTGGCACCAAAGAGTAAACCTTCGAGCACAGCCTAGATGCGTGCTCCGTTACGCACTCACCTATGCACTTAGCGCATAATGCGGCCATGTCCGAGGCCGAGCTCCCCGTGGAGCGCCTACCCGATGCCGAGCACCTGCTCACCCTGCTGGCGGTGGCGGACGCCGGCAACGAAAGCGCCGCAGCCGACATTCTCGGGGTGGGCCAGTCGTCCATCAACCGCCGCCTCGCAGGGCTGCAGCAACTGAGCGCACTACCACTGACGAAACGCACCGCGGCAGGCACGCGCCTAACGCCTGCTGGCGCCGCACTGCTCCCGTACGCGCGGGACGTGCGGGAGGCCCTGCGCGGCGCCGCCAGGCTACTGGCGCCTGCCGGCAGCGCACCACTCATGCTGAAGCTGGGCCTGAGCCCGCACCTCCTGCCGCGCCTGGCGGGTCCCCTCGCCGGAGCGGCTCACGCCGACGAACCGCTGGACATCGCCTTCACGGAGGCCGGTTCGTCTGACCTGTTGGCGGCCGTGCGCGCCGGCCGGTTGGACGCTGCCCTTACCCTCTGGGCGCCCGCAGGTACGGAACCGGGCTTGAGCGCACACCAACTGGGCACGGACCGAGTCGTGCTGGTGGCCCCCGCGGGCGCAGGCGTCATCACCGGCGGCACCATCGACCTTGCCAAGTTGCGCAACAGCACGGTGCTGCTACCCGGTACCAGCACCATCTCCGACCGGGGCCGGGCGTTCACCCGCCTGCTCGGCGTGAGCCAGACGCAGGTGGTTGAGCTGTCCGGCCCGGCTGCAGTGCGGGCGGCCGTTCTGGCAGGGCACGGCCTGGGCGTGATGCTGGCTTCTTACGTGAGCGCGGAGAGCGCGGCCGCGTGGCTGGTGGCGGCAGCGCTCTCCACCGCGCAGGAAGGTAGTAACGTGTCGCCAAGCGATACGAGCGAGCACGTTGCCGAGCTTCGCGCCAGGGCCGCCACGCTGGACCCAGTTTCCATCTGGTTGCTCACCAACGACTCGGCACCGGAAGAGGCCACCCGGCGCCTTGCAGACCTGGCGCAAGCGGCCGTGAACCACTCCACCGTTCGCTAGCTGCAAGGGCGCGAGGCGGCCACACGCCACGCTTCTCCACCCTGGGGGCAGTATGAGCAAGACTCTGCGGAACAGGTTCCTGAGCACGGCGCTGATCCTGCTACTGGTGGCCGCGTGTAACACACCCGGCCGCAACGGCCCCGAACCCGACCCGGACGCGCCCGTGCCACCGGTTGCCGTCATAACCATGTCGCCTCCGAGCGGCTCCGGCACCGCGCCCCTGACCGTGGCCCTGAGCGGCAGCGCGAGCACCGGCGACGTCACCAGCTACCAGTGGCAAGTGGACGGCGTGGTCATCTCCACCGGCAGCGCCACCACCCACACCTTCGAGGCCGCCGGCACCTACACCGTCCGGCTCACCGTCACCGCCGTCAACGGTCTGCAGGCCTCCGCCGAGGCGGTCTACGTGGTGCAGCCGGCGGTGCAGCCGGGCCAGAGCCACGCCCTGAACCCGGAGAACTACGGCGCGTTCCCCGTCAGCTTCTCGCCGGCAGGCGCCTGGACGGCCACGAGCCCCGCCGGCTGGCTCACCGTTAGCCCCACTTCGGGCTCCGGAGGAGACACGAGCCTCAGCCTCACCGTCAACCCAGGTGGCTTCTCGCCCAGCGCGAACACCTACCAGACCACCCTCGTGATCACCGATACCGCCGGCGTGCGCACGGACGCGGTCACCGTCAGGCTGCCTCAACTGAGCGTACCTGGGGCCATCCAACGCACCGGCTTGGCCGCCGGCTCGAGCACGTCCGTACCGGTGACTCTCACGAACTCAGGAACCAGCACGCTCACGGTCGCGCTGGGGTTGCAGGGTGCGGGCGGGGTGCAGGTCTTCCTGAACAGCGCCGGCGGCAGCATCTCTCCCTCCGGCAACCAGAGCTTCGACCTCCTCGTCACCTGCCCCGCCAACGCGGCCAGCTACTCCGGCACGCTCACCGCCACCACCAACGACCCGCGCGTTCCCTCGTCCAGCGTCTCCCTCACCTTCACTTGCGAGGACGCCGCGCCCACCGGCGGGTTCAACATCACCCTCGTGTTCCAGCCCGGCGCCTTCACCCCTGAACAGCAGGACATGGTCAGGGCCGCGGCAGACAGATGGGAAGAAGTGATCGTGGGCGACATACCGGACGCCCGCGAGGCATCACCAAGCCAGCGGGATTTTTGCCTGAACAACATCAGCTGGGGCACGGGGATAGCGAGCGAGCTTGCAGCAGTGGGCGATTTCGACGACCTGCTCGTGGCCGTGTGGCCGTACCAGACATCCGGTACCGTCCTGGCGCAGGCTGGGCCCTGCTGGTTCTCGGATAGACCCATTCCGAACTACGGCCGCGTCATGATCAACACGAACCAGCTCGACTACATGGTGAGCACGAACAGCTTGGAGACCGTCATCATCCACGAGCTAGGTCACGTGCTGGGCATCGGCACCCTCTGGCGACGGGAAGGCAGCCAGCTCATCAGCCCCAGCTTGGGCCACTGTGGCAACCCTTCGCTGGACCCTGGCGTGCCCCGCACCTACAGCGGCGAACGCGGGGTGGCCGAGTACCGGGCCCTGGGCGCCGCAGGGGAGCCGCAGGTGGACGACTACTGCGGGCACTGGCACGAGGCCCGTTTCGGCGACGAGGTCCTGACCCCGGTCATCCGCATCAACCAGAACGGCAACAACCACCAGCCGCTCTCGCGCATGACGCTGGGCGCACTCGAAGACCTCGGCTATGAGGTGGATTACACGGTGGCAGACGCCTACTCGCTGCCGCTCCCCGGGCTGCATGCGGAAGAAGGCGATACGTTCATCCTGGCAGAGCCGCTCCTGCTGATCCCGGGCCTGTAACGACCGGCGGCAGAGCCGGCCTAAGCCCTCAGCTAACCTCGCCCGCCCGCACCGCCTCGAAGTACGCCTTCATGGCGCCCTCGCCACCGGCGAACGAGTAAGCGCGCACGCCGCCCTCGCGCAGCTTCTCCGCCACGGCGGCGCTGCGCATGC
>CAZVTS010000093.1:0-6523 GCA_964630175.1 uncultured bacterium | reverse complement strand
CCGCGCCGGCTCCCTGCCCTGCCACAGGGTGAACGGCAGGTGGTGGCTAACCGGGTCGTCCAAGCTCAGGAGACCGTCGGAGGCCAGCAGTTGCAGGCTCATGGCGGTGAACGACTTGGTTATGGAGGCCACGCCGAAGATCGTGTCGCCGTTCACGGGCAGGCCCCGCTCCAGGTCGCGGGAGCCGTAGCCGGCCTCGAGCAGCACCTCGCGCCCGTCGAACAGGGTCACGCCCACGCCGGGCACTCCCGTGCGGGCCATGAGCGGCAGAAGCTCCGCCTCGAAGGTCTCACGCCACCCCTGCGGCGGCTTCGCGGGCCTCACGAGGCGCTCGCGCCTGAAGCTAGCGTTGGTTCTCTGTGGTCGCGTGCCATGAGGTCCTCCTGAACCGCGTTCGTACGGCCGAAGGCTACCGCGCTTCGCGCCTTCGGTTCACCCGCCGGCGGCCGCACTCCACGTACAATGTGCGGAGCCACGCCCGGATCACGCTTCGGGGCGGCTCCGTTAGCCACTGATGAGTATCGACGCTTCCTTCCTCCCTTACGTCGTGCTGCTGCCGTTCGTTGCCAGCGGCCTGGCCCTGTTCCTGCCGGCCAACGCCCGCAACGCCGCCGCCGCCCTGGCTGGCACCGTCACGGTGCTCACGCTGCTGGCCACCGTGCTGCTCTACCCGCAGGTAACCAACGGGGAGGTCGTGCGGCGCACCGTCACCTGGCTGCCGCAGTTCGGGCTCGACCTCACGTGGCGCATGGACGGCGTGTCGTGGATGTTCGCGCTGCTCATCACGGGCATAGGCGCCCTCGTCGTTCTCTACGCGCGCTACTACATGGCGGCCGAGGATCCGGTGCCGCGCTTCTTCTCGTTCCTGCTTGGCTTCATGGGCTCCATGCTGGGGCTGGTGCTCTCGGGCAACCTCATCCAGCTCGTCTTCTTCTGGGAGATGACGAGCCTCCTGTCGTTCCTCCTGATCGGCTACTGGTATCACAACGCCAACGCCCGCGAGGGCGCGCACATGGCCCTGGTGGTAACGGTGCTGGGCGGCTTCGCGCTCCTGGTTGGCATGCTCATCCTCGGGCACATCGTCGGTTCTTACGACGTGGACGTGTTCCTCGCTTCGCTCGAAACGGTGCGCTCCAGCCCCCTCTTCGTACCGGCGCTCATACTCATCCTGCTGGGCGCCTTCACCAAGAGCGCGCAGTTCCCGTTCCACTTCTGGCTCCCGCACGCCATGGCCGCGCCCACGCCGGTCTCCGCCTACCTGCACTCGGCCACCATGGTGAAGGCCGGCATCTACCTGCTCATCCGGCTCTGGCCCGTCATGTCCGGCTCGGAGACCTGGTACTACACGGTCTCGCTGGCTGGCCTCATCACGTTCCTGGTGGGCGGCATATTCGCCGTCGTGCAGAACGACCTGAAGGGCATCCTGGCCTACTCCACCGTGAGTCACTTAGGGCTCATAACGCTCCTGCTCGGCCTCAGCACCCCGCTGGCGCTCGGAGCCGCCATCTTCCACGTGTTCAACCACGCCACCTTCAAGGCGTCGCTCTTCATGGCGGCCGGCATCATCGACCACGAGACGGGCACGCGCGACGTGAGGCGGTTGTCGGGCCTGCTCAGGTACATGCCCATAACGGGCACCCTGGCCATCATCGCGGCCGGCTCCATGGCGGGCGTGCCCCTCCTGAACGGCTTCATCTCCAAGGAGATGTTCCTCATGGAGGCGCTCGAGGTGCACACGGGGTCGCTCATGGACCGCTTGCTGCCGGTGCTGGCCACCGTGGGGTCCGCCTTCAGCGTGCTCTACTCCGTGCGCTTCATCCACCAGGTCTTCTTCGGCCCCAAACCCACGGACCTCCCCCGCGAGCCGCGCGAGCCCGTGAGCTGGATGCGCCTGCCCGTAGAACTGCTGGTGCTCATCTGCCTCGTGGTGGGCGTGGTGCCCGGTGTGGTCGTCGGGCCGCTGCTGCAGACCGCCGTGAGCCCCCTGCTGGGCCTGGCCACGCCCAACTACAACCTGGCGCTGTGGCACGGCTTCACGCCCGCGCTCATGCTCAGCATCACCGCGCTGGTGGGCGGTGTGGTCGGCTACGCGGTCCTCTACCGGTACCTGGGCAACCGCGATTACACCAACGCACCCTGGGCGGGCCGCGTGCGGGCCCGGCAGCTCTTCGAGTATGCCCTCCGCTCGCTCGACGTGGCCGCCACGCGCTTCACGCGCTTCTTCGGCACGCGCCGCCTGCAGCCGCAGATCTTCCTGCTCATACTGGTGGCGGTGCTGGCCGGCGCGTCCCCGTTCATCCTCGAGCGCTGGCAGGGGCGGCCGCTCCCACCGTTCGTGGGCAACTGGCCGCTCACACCGAGCGACCCGAGCTTCATCGCCATCTGGATCCTTGGCGCCGCCTCCGCCATAGGCGCCGCCGTGCTGGCCAAGTTCCACCGCCTGGCGGCGGTGATCCTCGCCAGCGGCGCGGGCCTGGTGGTGTGCCTCACCTTCGTCTGGCTAAGTGCCCCGGACCTGGCGGTCACCCAGCTGCTGGTTGAGATAGTGACCACGGTGCTGCTGCTGCTCGGGCTGCGCTGGCTGCCACGGCGCCTCGAGGGCCTGCCCGCACCGGAGGGCGCCCTGCGCGCCAACCTGCGCCGCGCGCGCGACCTGGTGCTGGCCGTAGCGGCCGGCGGCGGCCTCGCAGCCTTCGCGTTCGCTGCCATGACGCGACCCAAGGTGAACGGCATCGCCGACTTCTTCCTCCACAACTCCTACGAGGGCGGCGGCGGCAAGAACGTGGTGAACGTGCTGCTGGTCGACTTCCGCGGCTTCGACACCATGGGCGAGATCACCGTGCTCGGCATCGTTGGGCTCACGGTGTTCGCCCTCCTGCGGCGCTTCCGTCCCGCCCGGGAGGTGCTGGGGCGCCCACGCCAGCAGCAGCGTCAGCTCGAGTACGACCAGACGCGCGAGGGGCGCGAGGCCGGCGACACGGCGGCGGACTACCTGCACGTGCCGCGCGTGGTGATGCACCTGCTCTTCCCTCTCATCATCATGATGGCCGCGTTCCTCTTCCTGCGCGGCCACGACGAGCCGGGCGGCGGCTTCGCCGCGGGCGTGGCCATGTCCATCGCCTTCATCCTGCAGTACATGGCCAGCGGCACGCGCTGGGTGGAGGAGCGCCTGCGCGTGCTGCCCATCCGCTGGATCGGCCTGGGCCTCATGCTCGCCGCGCTCACCGGCGTGGGCTCCTGGCTCTTCGGCAAGCCGTTCCTCACCTCCGCCCACACCACCCTCTCCATCCCGCTGCTGGGCGACCTGCACCTGGTCTCCGCCACGTTCTTCGACCTGGGCGTGCTCGTGCTCGTGGTGGGCGCCACGGTGCTCATGCTCATCGCCATCGCCCACCAGTCCATCCGCCGACCGCGCGAGCCCGAACCGGTAGCCGAGACGCATGACGAAGACGCGCAGAACGGGGAGGCGGCCTGATGGAAGTCGTTCTCGCGTTCGGCATCGGAGTCCTGGCCACGGCGGGCGTGTACCTCATGCTGAGGCCCCGCACCTTCCAGGTGATCATCGGCCTCACCCTGGTCACTTACGCTGTGAACCTCTTCCTCGTCAGCACCGGGCGCGTGAAGCTCGGCGCGCCGCCCCTGGTCGAGGGCGCCATCGTCGACGTGGCCGCCCACGCAGACCCGGTGCCGCAGGCGCTGGTGCTCACCTCCATCGTCATCTCGTTCTCCATGACGGCGCTGTTCCTGGTCATCCTCCTGGCGGCGCGGGGTCTCACGGGCACCGACCACGTGGACGGGGAGGAGAGCGGCAAGTGAACGGGCTCCAGAACCACGTCATCATCCTGCCCATCATCCTGCCCATCGTGGCGGGCGCCATCATGCTGCTGCTCAACGAGCGCCAGCGTGAGCTCAAGAACCGCATCAGCATCACGGCCGCGCTGGGCATCGCCATCAGCGCCATCTGGCTCCTGGTGCAGGTGGAGAACCCGAACACGCCGGACGTCTTCGTGTACAAGCTGGCGGACTGGGAAGCGCCGTTCGGCATCGTCCTCGTGGCCGACCGGCTCTCCGCCCTGATGGTGCTGGTGACGGCCATCATCGGCACGGTGGCGCTCATCTACTCCACCTCGCGCTGGGCCGTTCTCGGCCCCAGGTTCCACAGCCTGCTGCTCCTGCTCCTCATGGGCCTGTCGGGCGCGTTCCTCACGGGCGATCTCTTCAACCTCTACGTGTTCTTCGAGGTACTGCTGGCGGCCTCCTACGGCCTGCTGCTCCACAGCTCGGGCCGGCGCCGCGTGAAGGCCGGCCTGCACTACGTGGCCGTGAACCTGGCGGGCTCGTTCTTCTTCCTGGTGGGCGTGGGCGTCATCTACGCCCTCACCGGCACGCTCAACATGGCGGACCTGGTGGTGCGCATGGCGGAACTGCCGGCCGATCAGGTGCCCCTGCTCAAGGCGGGCGCCGCCGTGCTCGGCGTGGCGTTCCTGGTGAAGTCAGGCGCCTGGCCGCTCAACTTCTGGTTGCCCACCACGTACTCGGCGGCCGCTGCACCCGTGGCCGCGAGCTTCTCGGTGATGACCAAGGTGGGCGTGTACATCATCCTGCGTCTCTCTCACCTGCTCGCCGGCACGGACGGCAGCTTCGAGCTGTTCGGCGCCTCCTGGCTCCTGTTCGCCGGCATCGGCACCATCCTCTTCGCCACGTTCGGGGTGCTCTCCACCCGGCACGTGCCGCGCATAGCCGGGTACGCCACCATCATCTCGTCGGGCACCATCCTGGCCATCATCGGCAGCGGCAGCGAGGCCGTCATCAGCGCCGCGCTCTACTACCTGGTGGGCTCCACGCTGGGCCTGGCGGCCCTCTTCCTGCTGGCCGACCAGATAACCCGCCGTGAGCGGCTGGAAGCCGCCGGCCACGACGTGGGTCCCGTGTTCCAGGACGATTACGAGACTGCGCTCCTGAGCGAGTTCGAGGGTGTGGAGCTGGGCGCGGACATCCCGCGCGGCACGGCACTCATGGCCAGCTCGTTCTTCCTCGTCACCGTGCTGCTGGTGGGCCTGCCGCCCCTGTCCGGCTTCATGGCCAAGTTCGGCATCCTGTCGGGTCTCCTCGCCGCCTGGGTGGCGCCCGGCGACGCGCCGCTGGCCGGCACGCAGACCGCCGCCTGGCTGCTTATCGCCCTCATCGTCTTCTCGGGCTTCACCATGATGCTGGCGCTGGTGCGCAGCGGCATAGACACCTTCTGGACCAACTACGAGCAGGCCGCCACGATGGCGCTCAGGCCCGCCGAGGCCGCCGCCGTGCTCATGCTGGTGCTCATGGCCATCGGCCTGGCCGCCTTCGCCGGGCCCGCCCTGGCCTACACGGACGCGGCGAGCGCCTACCTGGCGCAGCCGGACGCCTACGTGCGGGCCGTGCTGGGTGGAGTGGAGCTCGTGCCCGCCGACGCTGCGCTGCTGCAGGACGCCACCGGCCCAGGCGTGGGGGCGAGGCCGTGAGCCGCCTCTACCCGCACCCCATCATGTCCATCGTGCTCATGGTCATCTGGCTCGTGCTGTGGCAATCCGCCGCGCCACTGCCGCTCATAACCGGCATCCTCCTGGCCACGCTCCTGCCGCAGACGCTGGTGATCCTCGACGAGCCGCCCTCGCGGGCGAAGCGACCCGGCGTGATCATCAGGCTCTTCTTCGTGGTGCTCTACGACATCGCCGTTTCCAACCTGAAGGTGGCCCGCATCGTGCTCGCGGGGCGTGAGGGCAGCATCCCCACGGGTTTCGTGAACATCCCGCTCGAGCTGCGTGACCGCTACGGCCTGGCGGTGCTGGCCGCCATCATCACGGCCACCCCCGGCACGTTCTGGGCGGCGTACAACCGGCGCACCAACGTGCTCACCATCCACGTGTTCGAACTGCTTGACGAGGAGACCTCCAGGCAGACCATCAAGAACCGCTACGAGTCGCCGCTGCGGGAGATCTTCGAATGAGCGTCACCATCGTCAGCTGGGCTCTGCTGGGCGCGCACGCCATGCTGGCCGTGGCCATGCTCCTGGCCGGCTACCGGGTGTTCGTGGGCCCGCGGGCGCAGGACCGCGTGCTGGCCTTCGACGCCGTGTACCTGAACGCCATGATGCAGACGGTGCTGCTGGGCATAAGGGCCGGCTCGGACGTGTTCTTCGAGGCGGCGCTGCTCATGGCGCTGCTCGGCTTCGTGAGCAGCTCCGCCCTGGCGAAGTTCCTCATGCGCGGGGAGGTCATCGAGTGACCCTCTTTGGCACCCCGGCCACTCCCTCCCGCGGCGCGCCCCAAGGGGTGATCCCATGATCACCGACCTGCCCCTGTGGGCCGCCCTGCTGGTGGCGCTCCTCGTGCTCGGCGGCGCCGGCCTCACGCTTCTCGGGGCGCTCGGCCTCCTGCGCGCACCCACCTTCTACAGCCGCGTGCACCCGCCCACCCTGGGTGGCACGCTGGGCATGAGCGGCGTGCTGTTCGCTTCGCTGGTCTACTTCTCCGTTACGGGTAAGCGC
>CAZVTS010000092.1:0-7028 GCA_964630175.1 uncultured bacterium | reverse complement strand
TACTGGGCGACGCGATGCCGAGTTTCTGGCTCGGTGTAATGCTCATCCTCCTATTCTCCGTAGAGCTTCAGTGGTTGCCGGTGAGCGGGAACGGCACCTTCAAGCACCTCGTGCTGCCGGCCCTCACGCTCGGTACGTCCATGGCCGCTCTGCTAACCAGGCTCATGCGCGGGAACATGGTGGAGGTGCTCAACCTCGATTACGTTCGCACTGCGAAAGCGAAGGGTTTGGCGCCCCGTACGGTCACGTTCAAACACGCACTCAGGAACGCTCTGCTCTCGTACGTGACGCTGCTTGGCCTCGCCGTGCCCGGGCTGCTGGGCGGCTCCGTCATAGTGGAGCGCATCTTCGCTTGGCCCGGAATAGGGCTTCTCTTCATCAACGCTCTTAGCGGTAGAGACATGGCCCTCATACAGACGGTGGTCATCTTCACTTCCGCTCTCGTGGTGCTCGCCAACCTGGTGGTAGACGTGGTTTACACCCTCATCGACCCGAGGATCCAGTACTGATGAGTGATCAACCGTCGTCTTCTATGGCCAACGCTAAGGTCGACGCCACCGCAGAAGCTTTGCGCGCACCAGCTCGCCGAGGGGCAGCGAAGTTCTTCTCCCTGCTCGTCCGTAACCCACTCGCCCTGACGGGAGCCGTCGTCCTCGTGCTCTTCGTCCTCGTGGCACTCTTCACTCCGTACCTAGCACCGTTGGACCCCTTGAAACAGCACCTCCGGCACCGTCTACTCCCGCCAGCCTGGTTGCCGGGAGGCGATCCCCAGTTCTTCCTGGGCACCGACCAGTTGGGTAGAGACCTGCTCTCACGCCTCATCCACGGTAGCCGCGTAGCCATCATCGTGGCGTTCGCCGCCACGTCCCTCGGCCTCGCCATCGGCGTGCTTCTCGGCGGCCTCGCTGGCTTCTTCGGCGGCTGGTGGGACACGTTGATAATGCGCGTTGTCGACGTCCTGATATCGGTGCCCAGCCTGGTCCTCTACCTGACCATCATGGGCCTGGCTACCCCAAGCCTCACTCTGCTCATCCTGGTTATCGGCCTTCTCGGCTGGACGACGACCGCCAGGCTGATTCGAGCCGAGGTGCTCTCGCTCCGGAGCCGGGAGTACGTGGAGGCGTCCCGCGCCCTGGGGCGCCGCGAGGTCATGACCGCTTTCAAGCACATCCTCCCGAACGTGATCGGCACGATCGTCGCCGTGGGCACGCTGAAGGCCTCGGGCGTGATAATCGCGGAATCCAGCCTGAGCTTCCTGGGTTTCGGCGTGCAGCCACCCACCATCACGTGGGGACAGATGCTTGCCACTGGCCGCGAGTACGTGACCACCGCTTGGTGGTTGGCCACCTTCCCCGGCGTTGCCATAACCCTGCTGTCGCTCTCGCTGATCTTCCTTGGGAACTGGCTTAGGGACGTGGCGGATCCGCGGACGAAGTAGCGGCCGGGTTCGCACCCTTTCCAAGACGATCGAGGTCCGCAGCGTCCCAGGAACGGACGCCAGCCAGTTAGCCATAGCTGGGCATGTGTGCTAGGGCTTCCCAGCCCATCCGTTACCCTACGGCATGGGCCCCAACACCACCAGCGGCATCAGGTTCGAGCAAGTCTCCAACCGCATTACCGTGGCACTAGGCCCGGTAGACGGCGAACGAGCCGGCTCCAACAGCACCATCGTGCTTGGCGACCACGCCACCTTGGTTATAGACACCATGATGACGCCGGCGCTCATACAAGTGGTGAAGGACGAAGCCGAGCGGCTGGGCGGCCGAACCGTAAGCTACGTGCTCAACACGCATGGCGACCCGGACCATCTTCTGGGCAACGGCGTCTTCCGCGAGGCGGAGGTCATCGCCCACCAGCGCGTTGCCGAACTGCTGGCTGACCCCGAGATCCGCACCAGTTACGAGCAGCATCTAGAGGGAACCGGCGTGGTCCTGAGGGGCCCAGACACCACTTTCGAACGTGACTTCGAGCTGGACCTCGGAGGCCTCACCGTGCACGCCAAGTACGTGGGCCCCGCTCATTCGGAAGCCGACACGGTGCTGTGGGTACCCGAGGAACGCGCGTACTTCGCGGCAGACACGGTGTTCAACGGCCTCTTCCCGCTGGTGCGAAACAACCTGAGCAACTGGTTCGCCGCGCTCGATCACGGCATAAGCCTAGAGCCTCTGGTTGTGGTTCCCGGGCATGGCCCGGTGGGAGACGCCGGCCTGCTAGCGTGGCAACGAGGCGTGCTGGAAACCGTCCACGAAGCTGTGCTGACCCTGCACGGCCGCGGCGTGCCGCTGACGGAGGCCGCCGCCACCCCCGTGCCCGATGGGTTGCAACTGCCCCTCGCGAACGCCCGCTGGCCAGGTGCCGTTAAGGGCATCTACGGCTTGCTCGGTTAGGTCGCAGACCCGGCCCGGGCTTTAATGAACTCATGCCCGCCTTGAACTCCAGGCCCATCGCGCCTCGCCATGCCGCACAGTCAGGCTAAGCGCGCTCGGGCCCGAAGAGCCCTGGGTCCACTGGCCCACCGCGACTTCAGGCGCCTGTGGGTGGCAGTGGTGGTCACCCAGATTGGCGACTGGCTCTACATCGCCGCCCTCGGCTGGTACGTGCTCGAGGCAGGCGGCAACGCGGCCGAAGTGACCGGTGTGGCCGCCGCCGGCATACTGCCGCAGCTCTTCTTCACGCTGGCGGGCGGTGTGGCAGCCGACCGCTGGGCGAAGCGCAACGTGCTCCGCGTGGTGGTCATGGCCCAGTTCGTCCTGGCGCTCACGTTCGCCACACTCGTTGCTTTCGGTTACCTGAACGTGTTCGGACTCGGCCTCTTCGCGTTCGTCATCGGCAGCGCCACCGCCATCTGGCAGCCCATCTACCTCTCGTTCATCGGGGATCTTGTGCCCGCCGAGTACTTGGAAAGCGCCATGGGTCTCAGCATGGGTGCGCTCTACACCGCCAGGGCCGTGGGGCCCGCGGTGGCCGGCGTGCTCATCGCAGCAGCCGGCACGCACGTGACCTTCTTCGTGAACGCCGCCACCTTCCTGGCTCCGGTTACGGCGCTGTGGCTCATCCGCACACGCGGCGCCCCAACGGCGGCGAGGACGGGCGTGCTCGCCCTGCTGGGCAACGGCGTGAGGGCCGTGGCCAAAGACGGTGTGCTGGGGCCGCTCTGGCTCCTCACCGCCGCTCTGTCGCTCTTCGCCATGCCCGTGTTCGCCCTCATGCCCGTTTTCGCGCGCGACGAGTTCGGGGCCGGTGCGCTTACCCTCGGCGCGCTGCTCACGGCCGCCGGCATCGGGCAACTGCTCGGGGCCGCCGTGCTGGCGCTGGGGCGCTACGGCCTCTCGAAGATAAGGCGCAGCGGCCTGCTACAACTGCTGGGCTGCGTGGTGATGGGCCTGCTGCTAGCCGGCTTCGGGCTGGCCGAGGCGCCGCTGGTGGCCTCGCTGGCGCTGTTCGGCTTCAACTTCGTGTACGGCTTCCTCGCCCCTCGCGTGAACGCCATCGTGCAGAGCCGGGCAGACGCCGAGCGCGGCACGGCTCAGGCCCTGTTCCTCGTGGTGTTCGGCCTAGTTCCCATAGGTCAGGTGGCGCTGGGCCGCGCCGCGCTCGAGTTCGGTGCGGGACCCGCCACGGTAGTGGCCGGGCTCATCGTGGTGGCCGTGGCTGTACTCACGCTCGCAACCGCCAGTGGGTTGCGGAACTACGTGGTTCGCGAGTGACTCACGTCCACGGCGCCACCGATATCCACATCGGCGCCACCCCACCCCTCACCGCGGCACGAAGCTGGCATCGGTAGAACTCATGTGAGCGTGCCCTATTACAGCCAGCTCCCGCAGTACGTCCATGTTCACGTCCGCCAGCTTGTTCACGTACAGGCAGGCGGCGCCCAACTTGTGCTTGCCTAGCCGCTCCAGCATTTCGGCCGACCCCGGAGCGGAGTTGAACCCGTACAGCACGAGGTTCGCCTTGCGCGGCGCGAAACCTATGGTGCCCGTGTCGCCCTCCCGTCCCGACGAATGGCGGTAATGGTGCTGCCCGAAGCCGACGATGCCGTACGTCCACACCGTGGGCGCGTCGCCGGTTACCTCGCTGAGCATCGCCACCAGAGTCTCCGCGTCTGCCCGCCGCCTGGCGTCGGGTATGGCCGCCAGGAACTCCCCTATCGGCATGCTGGTGGGCTGCAGTTTGTTGGGCTCGGATCTCTTCGCTGCCATGAGCGAGTGTTGCACGCACCTCTTGTCCAGCCACCCGCGCATGCTCACCACTGCGGCGACCTATCATCTGAACGTGAAGCTCTTCTTCTCGCTCCTCGGGTTGCTGCTCGCCTTCTACGTGGTGTGGAGCGTAGTGCACGGCAACGTTGCCATCCGCTGGGGCCTGCGCAACAGCGTCGTACGGAGGAACGAGAACCCGGCCGTGTTCTGGATCAGCATCGGCATATACGTGCTGGTCATCCTCGTGCTCTTCTTCGCCTTCTATTAGGCCTGGGGGAGTGGGGCCAGATCTCAGCGACGCCGCTCCCTGCCCACTAGTACGGGGGCGATGTTACGAACCTGCAAGTCACGCCTGGCGCACGTGCTAAGCGTTGATCCACCGTTACTAGGTCAACATCCAACTGCTCGGCCAAGGCTATGTACCAAGCGTCGTACGAAGTCACGGTGTCCCGCAACTGCCATACTCGCTGCGCGAAGGGCTCGAACGGGAACAACCACACTCGGAGGTTCGTCAGGTCCGCAACTGCCTGGGCACCCACGTCGGCCGACACGCGGCCGGCAAGCACCGCGCGCCTAAAGATATTGGTGGCCTCAACCTGCATGAGGTGCGGAGCCGCCAGGGAGTGTCCATGCAGAGCCTCGGCCGCCCACTCTCCAGTGGGCCCGCCGTCCAGCAGTGCCGCAACTACCGCAGAGGCATCAACAACGCGAGTCACGAGCGTTAGCGCCTATCGGCATCCCGGTCGGCGAGGATGTCGGCCGCGTCGAAACGGGTACCGGTAACACGAACGCGCTCGCGTGCTTGCCGGAGCAAGACATCCGGGTCTGGGTGCGCCGCCTCGTCTATCAGCTGCTGCCGAACGTACTCCTGCAACGAGCGGCCCGTGCCGGCCGCGCGGGCAGCAAGTTCATCGCGAACCTCTACGGGCACGTTTCGGATGGTGATGGTGACTGCCATGCCGTCATTATAGCGGCACCCGCTGCACATTGCCGGCATCATGCGTTGTGGAACGTGTGGTTCGGCGGGTCAGGCGGCCCCTGATCTGCACGTGTTCCGAACCGCATCACTTCGGCCGGAAGTAGCGCAGTTCGGAACCTGCGCGTAACACCACTACCCCTCCCCCGCCAGCAACCGCCCGCGATAGTGCCGAATACCCGGCGCCAACGATGCCGCGTGCCTATACTGCCGCATGAGGCTGCGCACGTTGGGCGGCCTCTCGCTGGCGGGGAGCAGCTTACGTCGACTCAAGCCTCTTCTCCTGCTTACTTACCTCGCGCTCGAGGGGCCGAAGGGTCGGCGGTATCTCGCCGAGCTCTTCTGGCCGACGGCCGCCAAACCGCGGCAGAGCCTCAACGTTGCCCTCTCACAGCTTCGGAAAGCCGCGCCCAAGGTCCTCAAGGAAGAGGGAGCGCTGCTCGAGGCCCACGTCGAGTGCGACGCTGCCAGCCTCATAAGCGCAGTGGCGCACCGCGACTGGCAGGTGGTGGCCGACCTCTACGCGGGTTCGTTCCTGGCGGGGGTGGACGTTGAACCCGGCAGCGTCGAGCTCGAGGAATGGTTCTACCTGACCCGCGAAGCGCTCGCCGTTCGCGCGCAGCAAGCGTTCATAGAGCTGGCCGAGGAAGCCGCGCAGCGAGGCGACCGCCGCACCTCTACCCGCTTCACGGACCGCGCGGCCGCACTACACCCCGAAGTCTCCGGCGCCGACACCCGGCTGCTGCCCCGTCTGCACGCGCTCTTGGTGCACAACGACGACCCCCGCGCCCATCCGCTCAGGAGCGAGGCCGCAGAGGTTGGCATCGAGTTGCCGGCGGCCCAGGAACAGAAGGACGCCGGCGCCACCAAGCGCCTGACGGTGAACAACCTGCCCCGGGTTCACCTCCCGTTCGTGGGTCGCAACCGCGAGCTGGACGAACTCGAGGAGCTGCTTGCCACGGGCACGCGGCTCCTGACCATCCAGGGCCTGGGTGGGCACGGCAAGACGCGCCTGGCAGCCCAACTAGCTCGCCGCCTGCTCGAGAACGGCAGGCATGACGACATCTACTTCGTGTCCGTTGAAGGCGCCGCCGATCCTCAGCAGGTGCTGGAGCGGCTCTGCACGGTCGTCCAGGTTGAGCCCGGTCGCGGTTCGCTCCAGGACGCCCTGCGGGAGCGGTTCGCGGAGCGCGCAGCGCTGCTGGTTCTAGACAACGTGGAGCACCTCACCTCGGCGGCCACCGAGCTCGAGGAGCTGCTGGAGGCGTGCCCGGGCCTGGCGCTGCTCTGCACCTCGCGCGAGCCGCTCGGCCTCTACGCCGAGACGGTTTACCCGCTTGGGGGCATGCACCTGCCCGCGCCGGAAGAGGACTCGCTAGGCGGAGACTCCCTGGCCGAAGGGCTGGAGCTGTTCGCGCTCACGGCTCGAAGGAGCGACTCCCGCTTCCGCCTGGACGAGGAGAACCTCCCGCCCATCCTCCACATATGCCGGCGCGTGGCGGGCGCGCCCCTCGGCATCGAACTCGCCGCTTCTCTTCTACGGGTCATGCCACCAGAGGAACTGGCTCAGGCACTCGAGAGCGACCTCGATACCCTGGTGGCGACCCAGGCCCATCACCCACCGCGGCACGCGGACCTCCGCACCGTGTTCGAACACTCGTGGCGACAGCTCTCGCCGCAGCAGCAGAAAGCTCTGGCCGGCGCGAGCGTGTTCGTAGGCGGCTTCACCCGCTCCGCCGCAGCGCGCGTGCTGGGCATGGACCTTGTGCTGCTGGGCGGGCTCATCGACAGGTCCCTCATCACGCGCCAGAAGTCGCGCTACGACCTTCACCCCCTCGTGCGGCAGTACG
>CAZVTS010000091.1:0-7152 GCA_964630175.1 uncultured bacterium | reverse complement strand
TGGGCCTGCTGCTCTTACAGATCGGCGTGAGCGCCGCGTCCAGCATCATCTCCGCTCTGCAGGGCGCCACGCGGGAGCTGCTGGGCGATTCGCTACAGAACCGCATCAGCCGGCGCATCCTGATGAAGGCCAACGAGCTTGACCTGGCGCAGTTCGAGGACCCCACCAGCTACGACGCGCTGCAGAACGCCTACCGCGAGGTGGGCTCGCGCCCGCTCGGGGTGTTCACGCAGATCGTCTCGCTCGTGCAGGCGCTCGTTACCCTCGGCTCCGTCAGTGCGCTGATGGCGCAGCTCGGGTGGGCCATCGTGCCGCTCGTGCTGCTCGCCTCCGTGCCCAGCGTGTTCGTGTCCTCCCGCTTCGGCACCGAGGGCTACCGCATGATCCGGCGGCAGGCGGCGGACGCTCGCCGGCAGAACTACTTAGGCAGCCTGCTTACCAGCGATCAGGCCGTGAAGGAGATACGGCTCTTCGACTTCGGCAGCTACCTCATGGAGCGCTGGCAGCAGTACTACCTGGGCTTCAGGCGTCAGCTCGTGTCGCTCATAACCCGCCGCAGCGGCTGGGGCCTGGCGGCCTCGCTCCTCTCCACCGGCATGGTGGGCACCGCCACCTACCTCGTGCTGCGCCGCGCCGCCGCCGGGGCCCTCACGGTGGGCGACTTCGGTCTGTTCATCCAGGGCATCTCGCAGCTGCAGAGCCAGTTCAGCAACCTGCTGTCGGGCTTCACGGGCATCTACCAGCACCTGCTCTACATGCGCAACCTCTTCGAGTTCCTCGAGCTGCCCACCGGCACCTCCGAGGCGGGCGAGGAGTGGAGCGGGCCCATCGAATCTATCGAGTTCAAAGACGTCTACTTCCGCTACCCGCTCACGGAGCGCGACGTACTGAAGGGCATCAACTTCACGGTGAACAGGGGCCAGATGCTGGCGCTGGTGGGGGAGAACGGCGCCGGCAAGTCCACCATCGTGAAGCTCATGACCGCGCTCTACAGGCCCACCGCCGGGGTGATGCTGGTGAACGGCCAGGACGCCGCGCGCTTCAGCCCGGCCAGCCTGCGCGCCGAGATGAGCACCGTGTTCCAGGACTTCGGGCAGTACCAGATGACGGTGAAGGAGAACATCGCGCTCGGGCGTGGGGTGGAGGAGCTCGCCGCCGGCGGCGCCGCCACGGCCGAGGAATCCGCCGCCGTGGACGCCGCCATCGTGGAGGCCGGCAAGCGTGCCGGCGCCGACGACTTCGTGAACCAGCTACCCAAGGGTTACGACAACATGCTGGGCCGCTGGTTCGAGGGCGGCCGGCAGCTCTCGGGCGGGCAGTGGCAGCGCCTGGCGCTGGCGCGCCTCTACTTCCGGGGCGGCTCCGTGCTCATCTTCGACGAGCCCACCTCCGCCCTGGACGCGGACGCCGAGTACGAGGTCATCGAGACCCTGCGGCAGCAGGCGCAAGGCCGCATAGCCGTCATAGTCTCGCACCGCTTCAGCACGGTGCGCATGGCGGAACGGATCGTGGTGCTGGAGGGCGGCGTCATCACCGAGCAGGGCACGCACGACGAGCTGCTCGTGGTAGACGGCACCTACGCCCGCATGTTCAACCGCCAGGCGCGCGGCTACCTCACCGGTTACGACGACTAGCGAACGCGGGCGCCCGGCCGGTAAGCCCGTAACGTGGTGGGGTCAGGCGTAGCGCTTGGCGCCGGCCACACAGGCGACCACGAGCACGGCCGATACCAACATGGCCCACGACACCGGTTCCCCTAGCAGTAGCGCCGCCAGCAGGAACCCGAAGAAGGGCTGCAGGAGCTGAAGCTGGCCAACGCCAGCTATGCCCCCGAGCGCCAGGCCCCGGTACCAGAAAACGAACCCGACCAGCATGCTGAAAACCGCCACGTAGCCCAGACCGACCCAGGCGGGAGCACCAACGTTCGCGAAGCTGGTGGGCAGCGTGAAGAGCGCGATCACCGCCATCACCGGCAACGACAGGAGTAGCGCCCACGAGATCACCTGCCATCCCCCGAGGCGGCGTGAGAGGGTTGCGCCTTCGGCGTAACCAAGCCCGCACACCAGTATCGCGGCGATCATCAGCAGGTCTCCCGCCACCGTTCCGCCGGAACTGCTCAGCAGCGCGAAGCCTGCTACCACGGCGGCGCCGATGGTGGAGAACAACCAGAACGCAGGCTTCGGCCTCTCCCCACCGCGCAGCACCCCGAAGATCGCCGTCGCCAGCGGTAGCAGCCCGATGAAGACTATGGAGCGAGCCGCCGTTATCTGTTGAAGCGCGATGGCGGTCAGCAGGGGGAAGCCTACGACCCCGCCGATGGCAACGAGTGCGAGGGGCACCAGGTCGCGGCGCTCTGGCCGCGTGTGGCGCACCGCTAGCAACAGGGCGGCGCCGAGAACGGCGGCGATGACCGCACGCGCCGAGGTCAGGAACATGGGCGAAAGGTCCACCACGGCCACGCGTGTGGCCGGAAGCGAACCGCTGAAGATGATCACGCCCAGGAGCCCGCTGCCCCAACCTGCTGTCACACGCTTCATCTGCAACCACCCTCTCGGTCGGACACCATATCTGCGGGCGTCTCGGTTGCCTAGACTCAGTGGCGTACAATTCTTGCAAACTGTATTGCAACGGCTATGAATACAGTGGAACCTGGAGAAGATGGCCAAGAACGGGATCACTCGCACCCAAGCTGTGGTGAAGGCGATAAACGCCAAGATCGCCAGTCGGGCACTGGTGCCGGGCGACCGCCTACCCTCAATCCGCCGCTTCGCGGAGAGCATGGCGGTGTCTCCCTCTACCGTCGTGGAGGCCTACGACCGGTTGGAGGCCGAGGGCATCATCCGCGCCCGCCGAGGCTCGGGCTTCTACGTGACGGGTGCTGGCATACCGCCGCTCGCCCTTGCCGAGGTAGGGCCGGCACTAGAGCGCGAGGTGGACCCGTTCTGGGTGTCCAGACAGTCGCTCGACGCGGAAGCGTCCGCCCTCAAGCCTGGCTGCGGTTGGCTGCCTGCCGATTGGCTGCCGACGGCCGCCGTGCGTAAGGGCCTGAGAGCGGTGGCTCGCGCCGACGACGCCCTGGTATCGGAGTACGGCAGCACACGAGGCTCACTGCCACTACGGCGTTCACTGCTCAGCCGCTTCGCGGAGGAGGGCATCGAGGCCACGGCCGACCAGTTGACGCTCACGGCGTCGGGAACGCAGGCCATAGACCTCATATGCCGGATGCTGTTGCGCCCCAACGACACGGTGCTGGTGGACGACCCGTGCTACTTCAACTTCCAGGCGTTGTTGCGGGCGCATCAGGTGAACATCGTGGGGGCACCTTTCACCCCCACGGGTCCAGACGTCGAGGCCTTCGAGCGGACGTTGGAAGCCGACAACCCACGGCTCTACATAACCAACTCGGCGCTACACAACCCCACGGGTGCGACCCTGTCGCCCCAGGTCGCGCACCGTGTGCTGCGCGCGGCCGCCAACCACGGCCTAACGATCGTGGAGGACGACATCTTCGCCGACTTCGAACCGAGCATGTCGCCCCGCCTGGCGGTCCTCGACGGACTCGACCGCGTCATCCGCATCGGCAGCTTCTCCAAGACGCTCTCGGCTTCCATCCGGTGCGGCTACGTTGCAGCGAGAAGGGACTGGATCGAGGGGCTGGTCGACCTGCAGGTCGCCACCAGCTTCGGCGGACCCAGCCCCATCGCCACCGAGGTGATCACGCATGTTCTCGCCGGCGGAAGCTACCGCAAGCACATGGTCGAGGTGCGCCGGCGCTTGGCGCGCGCTCGGAGCGAGGCCGTAGAGCGCCTAAGGCCCCTCGGCATCGTTCCCTGGACCGAACCCCGAGGCGGTTTCTACCTATGGTGCCGGCTACCGTCGGGGCTGGACTCCGCCGTGATAGCGAGGCGTTGCCTGGAGCAGAACGTGGTCCTGGCCCCAGGCAACGTGTTCAGCGTGTCTCAGAGCGCTGCGGAGTTCATGCGTTTCAACGTCGCTCACTTGAGCGAGAGGGCGCTGGAAGTCTTGGCCGGCGCGCTAGAGCAGTGAGGTGGAGCGGCGGCGGATCAGCTCTCGTGCCGCACTTCGCGGTACTGCCGGGCGGACTTCTCCAGGGCCGCGAGCATGTCCCGCGTGGCCTTCGCCGTCACCTCGTTCGGGTCGAACTCGCCCTCGTCGTTCACGAACTGCCTCACGAAAGGCACGTTCACGGCCGGGTGCACGGGGTGCAGGTTGAGAGCCTGCACGGCGGGCAGCAGGCCCACCATGGCGCGCGTGCCGCCTGAAACACCGCCGTAGGTGAGGAACCCGAGCGGCTTGTTGCTCCACTCTCTACTCAGGTAATCGATGGCGTTCTTGAGGGGCGCGGTGAAGGTGTAGTTGTACTCCGGCATGACGAACAGGAAGGCGTCCGCGGCCGCCACGCGCTCGCTCCACGCCTTGGTGTGTTCGAAGGTGTAGCGCTGCATGCGCGGGTGGTTCGGCTCGGTCATGAGCGGCAGTTTCAGTTCGGCCAGGTCCACCAGGTCTATGTCGAAGTTGCTCAGCTGCTCGGCTTCGGCTTGCACCCAGCGTCCCACGGAGAGGCCCACGCGGCCCTCACGCACGCTGGCTATCACGATCATCAGGCGGGGTTCGGTGTTCAAGGGGTCTGCAGACATTCGGAGATGCTACCCCTGCGCAGCGGGGCGCGCTGTTGCGCGCGTGCTGGCTTCCTAACATGCGCGGCGCCGTCTTCCGGTTGGCACCGACGCCCGTGTTCGGTGCCCGGCGGAAGTGCCAGATTCCTGTAAGAATCGGGAGTGTTGCGTTCGTCACGCACCAGAAGGAGCAGAACATGACTACCACCAAAGCTACGGCGGTCTGGCACGGCACCCTGAGAGAGGGCAACGGCACCATGAGCCTGCCCAGCGGCACGTACGAGGGCCCGTTCTCGTTCCGGTCGCGCTTCGAGAAGGGCGCAGGGAGAGACACGGGCACCAACCCGGAAGAACTCCTGGCAGCGGCCCACGCCGGCTGCTTCTCCATGGCGCTGTCGGGTCAACTCACCGCTGCCGGGTTCCCGCCCGAAGCCATCGACACCACCGCCGCGGTCACCATGACCACCGGCGAAGGCGGCGCCAAGATAACCACCAGCCACCTCGTGACCAAGGCGCGGGTGCCGGGCATCGACGAGGCCACCTTCAGAGAGAAGGTGGACGCGGCGGCCAAGGGCTGCCCCGTTTCCAAGGCGCTGGCCGGTCTCGAGATCAGCGTGGAGGCCACGCTCGAGGGCTGAACCACCGACAGGTTCAGATATGGGACTCCCCGCCCAGGCTCGCCTGTGGCGGGGAGATCACTTCTCGGGTTCGTGTGGGCCTTGCCGACCCCGGCCGCGTTCGGCCAGCCTAGCTCTCGGTTTTGTCCGGCCTTGTGGTGGGCACCCGCAGCACGTACCACACGCCGTACACGGCGATGACGATGATGCTCACCCCGATCCACGGCTTCTCCAGCACCACCCACAGCCGGTAGGCGCTCCAACCCGAGAAGGTGATGATCATGAGGGGGGCGTACACCTTCACCCACTTGGGTATGCCGCGGCCCGCCCGGTAATCGCGGATGAGCTTGCCGAAGATCCGGTGGTTCATGAGCCAGTTGTAGAAGCGTGGGCTGGACTGGCTGAAGAAGTAGGCAGCTATGAGGAGGAACACCGTGCCTGGCAGCCCGGGCAGGATGTAGCCGAGGATGCCCATGCCTATGGCGCCCACGCCGATGGCGCGGTACACCACGCGCAGCGCGCGGTACTTGCTTATCGTCATCTCGTGCGTGTAATCCACCCACTCGCGCTCAGCGGCCTTGCCGGCGGCTGGAGTCACTGCTGCCTGTGAGGGCGGCGAACTGTTCTCAGGCGCTGCGGGGGCGGCCTCAGCGGTTTCGGTTCGGCTCGGTTCAGTCACTACCTCACGAGTGTAACCGCGCGCGCCTGCCCGGCCGGTTGACAGCGGCCGCGTGCGGTGCAACGGCTGGGCCGGAGGGGCGGAGGAGAGAACCGGACAAGCACTAGTGGAACCATCTAGGTTAGTGCCTAGAATGGCGCAATAAGCGGGCTTAGTCACTTGCGACTCTTGCGTGGGTGTCGTAAACTTCGCTTGTTCCGGAACAACCAGCCAGGTGTTTCTGAACGGGGGCTCTGGCTCCGAAATCAAGTGCCCGGATCCTCGGGCAAGTTGGGAAATGGTCGTAACATGGCAACAGGCAAGGTCAAGTGGTTCAGCAGTGAGAAGGGCTTCGGCTTCATCGAGCAAGGCGGCGGCGAGCCCGACGTCTTCGTGCACTTCTCCGCCATCCAGGGCGCGGGCTTCCGCAACCTCAACGAAGGCGACGAAGTCAGCTTCGACGTCGAACAGGGCAAGAAAGGCCTCCAGGCGGCCAACGTGGTCGTAACGGCCTCCGCCGGCGGGCACTACTGAGCTAACAAGCAGTTCCGAAACGAACGGCGCGCTCGGCACCACGTGGCATCACGCCACTGGGCCGAGCGGCTTTCTTTTCCGCCCTTTCGTTTGAGGGGCGCGCTTAGTTCCAGCGCCTGCGCCGGCGCCTCACGTGCAGCCTGGTGTCGCCCTCGTCCGCGCGGACACCCAGGTAGAACTCCTGCACGTTCTCGTTGGCGCGCAGTTCGTCCGCGCTGCCTTCCAGCACGAAGCGGCCGCCCTCCAGCACGTAACCGTAATCGGCGATGCTCAGCGCCTGGTTGGCGTTCTGCTCCACCAGCAGGATGCCCATGCCGTCCTTGTTGATGGTGCGGATGACGCCGAAGATCTCTTCCACCAGCAGCGGCGCCAGCCCGAGGCTGGGCTCGTCCAGCATGAGCAGCTTGGGGCGGCTCATGAGAGCCCTGGCTATGGCCAGCATCTGCTGCTCGCCGCCTGAGAGCGTGCCGGACTCCTGCTTCTGGCGCTCAGCCAGACGTGGGAAGTAGCCGAAGATGCGCTCCAGGTCCGCGTTCACTTCGGCGCGGTCGCGGCGGTGGTAGGCGCCCAGGCGCAGGCTCTCGCCCACCAGCAGGTCCGGGAACATGCCGCGGTCCTCCACCACGTAGGCGATGCCGGCTTGCGAGATGCGCTCCGTGTCCGCGTTGGTCATGTTCTTGCCCAGCACCCACACGGTGCCCTTGCG
>CAZVTS010000090.1:0-7355 GCA_964630175.1 uncultured bacterium | reverse complement strand
TCTCGCTGATCCGGCGCGGGTCGAACGAGATCTGCGTGTAGAAGTACGTGAAGCCCATGATGAGCAGCGTGCTGGTGAGGAGCCCCTGCCAGCGCATGGGGTCGAACCACGCCGTGAGGGCGTTGGCGAAGTTGTTGTTCGGGAAGGCGCCCAGCACGGTCTGCGGGAGGATGAGGATGGCCACGGCGAAGATGATGGGGATCACGCCGGCGGCATTGAGCCTGAGCGGGATGTAGGTGGTCTGGCCCCCCATGACCTTGCGGCCCACCACCTTGCGGGCGTACTGCACCGGTATGCGCCGCTCCGCCTGCTGCACCAGCACCATGCCGGCGATGGTTACGACCAGCAGGATGATGTAGAACGCCAGGCCGAACACGTTGGATTCGCCGGCGCCGATGAGCTGGAACTGCTGCGTGAGCGCGGTGGGGATGGCCGCCACGATGCCCGCGTAGATGATGAGCGAGATGCCGTTGCCGATGCCGTACTCGGTGATCTTCTCACCCAGCCACATGACGACGGTGATGCCCGCGATCTGGGTGACGAGCACCACGAACCAGAAGAACGGTCCGTTGGCCCAGCCCACCTTCAGGGCGCCTGAGGGCCCGAGCAGCGCGATGGCCAGGAACAGCGCCTGCACGGCGCCGAGAGCGGTGGCGCCCCACCTGGTGTACTGCGTGATCTTGCTGCGCCCCTCCTCGCCTTCCTTGGCGAGCTTCTGGAGGGGCGGGTAGGTGGACTGAAGGAGCTGAACGATGATGCTCGCGGTGATGTACGGGATGACACCCAGGGCGGCGATGGAGAACTGTTCGAAGTTGCCGCCCGAGATGAAGTTGAGCAGCCCCAGTGCGCCGGTGCCGAACCCGCTGGCGCGCAGCGCCTCGATGTCCACACCCGGGGTCGGGATGTGGGCCATGAGGCGGTACACCGCCAAGAGCCCGATGGTAACGAGCAGCTTGGCCCGCAAGTCCGGTATCACCAGAGCATTGCGAAAGGCCTTGAGCATCCTTACTTCTCCTCGTCGGTGACGGGGAGGACGACCTTGCCGCCGGCGGCGTTCACGGCCTCGACGGCGCCCTTGGAGGCGGCGTCAACGGTGAGCACGAGACCCTTGACGGTCAGCTCGCCGTCGGCGAGGAGCTTGATCGGGTGGTCGGGACGGCGCACGAGGCCGGCGGCCGTGAGTGTGGCGGCGTCGATGTTGGCGCCTTCGGCGAAGCCGTTGAGGTCACGCAGGTTCACGAGCTGCAGGGGATCCTTCACGCGGGTGAAGCCGCGCTTGGGGAGGCGCATGATGAGGCGCGAACGCCCACCTTCCCAACCGGCACCCTGCGAGAAGCCGCTGCGGCTCTTCTGGCCCTTCTGACCGCGGCCGGCGGTCTTGCCCTTGCCGCTGCCCAGGCCCCTGCCCACGCGCCTGCGGGCCTTCTTGGAGCCCGGCGCCGGCTTGAGTTCGTTGAGCTTCACTGCTTTTCCTGCCCTTCGATGATGAGCAAGTGCTCTACCTTGCGCAGCATGCCGCGCGTGCTGTCGTTGATTACCACTTCACGGACGTCGCCGGTCTTACGTAGACCGAGCGCGTTGATGGTGGCGCGCTGATCCTTGGGAACGCCGATCAGGCTGCGCCTGAGGGTCACCTTGATCATTCCGCCGACTCCCGCTTGCGCCTGGCTTCGTCGTAGGTGCGAAGCTGCTTGAGGCCGTCGATGACCGCGTAAGCCACGTTGGTCTGGTTGCGCGAACCGAGCTCCTTGGTGAGGAGGTTGGTGTAGCCGGCCAGCTCGACGATGGCGCGTGGCACCATGCCGGCGATGACGCCGGTGCCTTCACCCGCGGGCTTGAGCATCACGCGGCTGGTGCCGTGCGCGCCGACCACTTCGTGGGGGATGGTGCCGCCCTCTTCGATGGGGACCTCGATGAGGTTGCGGCGAGCCACGTACTGGCCCTTCTGCACGGCCACGGGCACTTCTCGCGCCTTGCCGAGGCCCACGCCCACCCGGCCTTCACCGTCGCCGATGACCACCATCGCGCCGAAGCGGAAGCGGCGGCCGCCCTTGTAGGTCTTGGCGGTGCGGCGGATGAAGATCACCTTGTCCTGAAAATCGGTATCAGCCATCAGAAGTCGAGGCCTCCTTCACGGGCCCCTTCGGCGAGGGCCTTCACGCGGCCGTGGTACCTGAAGGCGCCACGGTCGAACACGACGCTCTTGGCGCCGGCAGCCAGGGCCCGCTCAGCGAGCGCCTTGCCCACCTTGCTCGCCTGCTCGGTCTTGTTACCGGTGAGCCCCAGTTCCTTGCTGTTGGCAGCGGCCACTGTGGTACCGGTGGTGTCGTCGATGAGTTGCGCGTAGATGTGGCGCGCGCTGCGGAACACGGAGAGCCTGAGCCGGCCGGTCTCGACCGGGCGGCGGAGGCGGCGCCGGGTGCGGTTGGCGCGACGTTCCTTGCGTAAGGTTATCTGGTTCATTGGTTAGCCTCGGCTCTCAGCGTGCCGCCGTCTTACCGGCCTTGAGGCGTACTACCTCGCCGGCGTAACGGACGCCCTTGCCGTGGTAGCTGTCGGGCGGACGGACTGCGCGGATGTTGGCGGCCACTTGCCCGACCAGGTGCTTGTCGATACCGCTGACGGTGATCCTGGTGGGTTCGGTGGCTTGGATGGTGATGCCCTGCGGCGCTTCGATGGTGACCATGTGCGAGAAGCCCAGGTTGAGCTCCAAGTCGGAGCCCTTGTTCTGGCAGCGGAAGCCCACGCCGTGGATCTCGAGCTTCTTCTCGTACCCCTCGGTAACGCCCTGAACGGCGTTGTTGATGAGGGTGCGGGCCAGGCCGTGCTGCGCACGGTCGCTGCGGTTGTCGGTGGGGCGGGTAACGGTGAGCACGCCGTCCTCCACCTTCACCTCGAGGCGCGGGCTGTACACCACTTCGAGGCTGCCCTTCGGGCCCTTGACGCTGGCCTTGCCGGGTTCGACGATCTTGGTCTCGACACCTTTGGGAAGCGTGATGGGTGAGCGGCCGATGCGGCTCATCACCACACCTCGCAGATGATCTCGCCGCCCACGTTGGTGCGGCGCGCTTCGCTGTCGGCCAGGAGGCCCGCCGAGGTGGAAATGACGGCGAGGCCGAGCCCGCCACGCACCACCGGCACGTGCGAAGCCTTGGCGTACGCACGGCGGCCCGGGGTGGAGACGCGCTGGATGTAGTGGATGACGGGGCTGCGCTTGTGGCCGTACTTGAGGCCGATGCGCAGGGTGGGCTTGCCGTCCTTATCGGCCTCCTCGACCGACTTGAGGTAGCCCTCTTGTACCAGCAGCTTGGCTAAAGCCGCCTTGAACTTGCTCGCCGGCACATCCACGCTGGCGTCGCGGTTAGCGACCGCGTTGCGGATGCGGGTGAGCATATCTGCGATTGGATCCGTCTGCATTTACCTTCCTCCGTGGGGGTGGTTTCCGCGCAAGCGCGTGGACCTTGACCCCGAGATTGCTTCGTCTCGCTTGGTGCCCCGGATGAGCGCCTCGGCGCTCACCAGCTGGACTTGACTACGCCGGGCAGGTAGCCCTTGTGCGCCAGTTCGCGCATGCAGATGCGGCAGACGCCGAAGTCGCGCAGGTAGGCGCGGGGGCGGCCGCAACGGCTGCAGCGCTGCTCCTTGCGGGTGCTGAACTTGGGCGTGCGCTTGGCCTTGGCGATGTGTGCCTTGGTTGCCACTCTCTAAACCTCCTTACTTCCTGAAGGGCATTCCGAGAAGCTCGAGCAGGCTGCGCGCTTCTTCGTCGGTGTTGGCGGTGGTGACGATGGTGATGTCCATGCCGCGGGTGGCGTCCACCTGGTCGTAGCTGATCTCGGGGAACACCATCTGTTCGCGGATGCCCAAGCTGTAGTTGCCGCGCCCGTCGAAGCTGTTGCTGGGGACGCCGCGGAAGTCGCGCACGCGCGGCAGGGCCACGTTGACGAGGCGATCGAGGAAGGCCCACATCTTCACGCCACGCAGGGTGGTGCGAAGGCCGACGGGCATGCCGGCGCGCAGCTTGAAGTTGGACACGGACTTCTTGGCGCGCGTGACGGCGGGGCGCTGCAGGGTGATCTGAGCGATCTCGCGCGACGCCTTCTCGATGACCTTGGAGTCCTCGCGCGCTTCGCCGACGCCCATGTTCACCACGATCTTCTCCACGCGGGGGATGGCCATGGGGTTGGTGTAGCCGTGGCGTTCGGCGAGCTGCGGCAGGATGGCCGCGTAGCGCTTCTTGATGGGTAGTTCTATCTTCTCCATGCTCCTCACTCGTCCAGCTTCGTGCCGCTGCCGCGGGCGTAGCGCACCTTGGCGCCGTCGTCCTCGAAGCGGTAGCCGATGCGGGTCGGCTTGCCGGTCTTGGGGTCGAGCAACTGCACGTTGCTGAGGTGGATAGGAGCTTCCTGCTCGACGAATCCGCCGCGCGGGTTGTCCTGGGTGGGGCGCTGAGACTTCTTGATCACGTTGACGTTCTTGACGAGAACGCGGCTCGTGTCGCGGAAGACGGCGATCACTTCGCCCTCGGAACCCTTGTGCTTGCCGGCGATGACCTTGACGTTATCGCCCTTCTTGATGCGGCTCTTGACCTGTGCCATCAGAGGACCTCTGGCGCCAGCGAGACTATGCGCATGAAGCGCTTCTCGCGGAGTTCGCGTGCCACGGGCCCGAAGACGCGCGTGCCGCGCGGCTCGTTCTGAGGGTTGAGGATGACGGCGGCGTTGCTGTCGAAGCGGATGGACGAGCCGTCCTTGCGGCTGACTTCCTTCTTCGTCCGCACGATGACGGCCTTCACCACGTCGCCCTTCTTCACGGCGGCGTGGGGGATGGCGTCCTTCACGGAAGCAACGATGACGTCACCCACGCTGCCGACCCACTGCTGCCCGGTGCCGAGCACCCGGATGCACTGGATGCGGCGAGCGCCTGATGTGTCGGCGACAGCGATGAACGTTTCCTGCTGAATCATCTCTGCTGTCTCCCGGCCTCAGGCGCGCGCCTTCTCGATCAGCTTGGTAACGCGGAAGCGCTTCCGGCGGCTGATGGGACGGGCGGCGGAGATCTCGACTAAGTCCCCGACTTGGTAGGTGTTCTCCTCGTCGTGCGCGAGGTAGCGCTTGGACACCGTGACGACCTTGCCGTAAAGCGGGTGCTTGAAGCGCCGCTCCACGTTGACGGTCACGGTCTTATCGGCCTTGTCGGAGGTGACGCGGCCCTGCATGGTCTTGGTTACCTTCACCGTGTTTCACCGGCCTTCTCTTTGGCGATGGTCAGAAGGCGCGCGATCTCGCGCTTGGCGGCGCGTGCACGGCGCGGGTTGGACGTGTGTCCGACGGCGGCCTGGATGCGCAGGTCGAAAAGCTCCTGACGGCGCTTGTCGACTTCGGCGAGGATCTCGCCATCCGACAGGTTCCTTACCTCATTGGGCTTCATCGTAGATCTCCCGCTTGACCATCTTGGTCTTGATGGGCAGCTTGTGCCCCGCCAGACGGAAAGCTTCCTTGGCTTGCTCCTCGGTGACGTTGGCCACCTCGAAGAGCACGCGGCCGGGCTTCACGACGCTGACCCAGTACTCCACGGCGCCCTTACCCTTACCCATGCGGACCTCGAGGGGCTTCTTGGTGATGGGCTTGTCCGGGAAGATGCGCACGTAGATCTTGCCGCCACGGCGGAAGTAGCGGCTCATGGTGACGCGGCAGGCCTCGATCTGGTTGGACTTGATCCAGGCGGGTTCCATGGCCACGAGGCCGAAATCCCCGAAGGCGACGTAATCGCCGCCCTTGGTTTCGCCCCGCATCTTGCCGCGCATCTGCTTGCGGTACTTGACGCGCTTGGGAAGCAGCATGCTCAACGCTCCTTACGGGCGCGCGGGCGTGCGTCGCGAGCGCCGGGCTTGGCACCGTCGCGGCGGCGCGCCTGCGGGCGACGACGGCGGTTCTTCTTGTCGTCTTCCTGCTTGGGGCGCGGCAGCACAGCAGCCTTGCGCTGGCGGTCGCCCACGATCTCGCCGTGGAAGACCCACACCTTCACGCCGATCACACCGTAGGTGGTGTTGGCGCGGTAGGTACCGTAATCGATGTCGGCACGCAGGGTCTGCAGCGGCACCCGACCGTCGGCGTACCACTCGGGGCGCGCCTGCTCGGCGCCACCGAGGCGGCCGGAGCAGCGGATCTTGACGCCCTGGGCGCCGGATTCCATGGTGCGCTGCACGGCCTGCTTCATGGCGCGGCGGAAGGCGAAGCGGCGTTCGAGCTGCTCGGCTATGCGCTGCGCGATGAGGGGCGCGTTGGTGTTCGGGTTGCTGATCTCCTGCACGTTCACCGCGATGGTGCCGGGGATGGCCTGGCTGAGCTTGGCGCGCAGGGCCTTGATGGCCTCGCCGCCACGGCCGATGACCACGCCGGGCTTGGCGGTGTGGATGGTGATGTTGATGTTGTGCGCCGCACGCTCGATGTCGATACGCGCGATGCCCGAGTGCCCCACGTCCTTGGTGACGACCTCACGGATGAGCTCGTCCTCCTTGAGGAGGCGTGGGTAATCGGCCGGCGAGGCGTACCAGTGCGCCGAAGGCCCCTTGTTGACACCGAGCCTGAAGCCGATCGGGTTGATCTTATTTCCCACTACGTTCCTCCAGGGTGATGGCGATGTTGCAGGTGCGCTTGCGCATGAGGTCTGCGCGGCCGCGTGCACGCGGCAGGTAGCGCTTGAGGGTGGGGCCCTCGCCCACTTCGATCGCCTTGACGAAGAGCGCGTCTTCGAACATGTCGTGGTTGTTCACGGCGTTCGCCTTGGCGCTCTGCAGCAGCTTGAGCATGGGCTTGGCCGAGCGCTTGTTGGTGAAGCGCAGGATGTTCTCGGCCTGCTCCACGTCCTTGCCGCGGATGAGGTTGGCAACCAGGCGGGTCTTCTGCGGGGTGATCCGCAGGGAGCGGAGGTAGGCGCTAGCTTGTTGCGTGGCCATGCTCAACCCTTCCCGGAGTGCGAACGGAAGCTGCGGGTGGGCGAGAACTCACCCAGCTTGTGGCCGACCATGGTTTCCTGCACGAACACTGGAACGTGCTGGCGGCCGTTGTAGACGCCGATGGTGTGACCGACCATCTCGGGCACCACGGTGGAGCGTCGGCTCCAGGTCTTGATGACGCGCCGGTCGCCGGAGGCGTTGGCGGCGTCGATCTTGGCGAGGAGGTGACCGTCGACGAACGGCCCCTTCTTCAGGCTTCGCGCCATGCTTACTTCTCCTTCCGACGCCGCACGATGAAGCGACTGGATACCTTGCGCTTGTTGCGCGTCTTGAGTCCCTTTGACTGCTGACCCCAGGGGCTGACAGGCGGACGACCGCCCGTGCTGCGACCTTCGCC
>CAZVTS010000089.1:0-7514 GCA_964630175.1 uncultured bacterium | reverse complement strand
TCGTTGTCATGGTTGAAGAGGGCGCGAGCGTTGGCGTAGATGGGGGCGCCCAGGTTGCGGTGATGTGGGCCCCACTGGCGGAAGTACTCGAGCACCTGGAGCCACGCCTCGTCGTTGACGATGGCGCTCTTGCCGTCCGCGGAGATCAGTTCGCCGCCGAGCTGCTGCGCCATGGGCACCATGAAGTTGAGGTAGTAGGGGTAGCGGAAGTCGAAGCCTCTGCGGGTGATGATCTCGCCGTCGCGCACCGTGAGCTTGTCGGCGACCTCAACCAGCTCTTCCCACGTCTTCGGGTAGTCGGTGAGCGGGTCGAGCCCGGCGCTGCGGAAGACGTTCATGTTGACGAAGATGGCCCAGTTGGTGAGCTCGAGCGGGATGCCGTAGATCTGACCTTCGTAAGTGACCGGATCGAGCATGCCCGAGAGGTACATGTTCGTGAAGTTCTTGATCGAACCGTAGCCGGCAGCCACCGGGTCGACGGGCGCCACGCGCTCGTTCACGATGTACGGGTACTCGTTGAAGGTCTCCATGTTGAAGATGTCCGGCCCGCGGTTGGCGGCGAAGGCCGTGAGGATGAGTTGGGCGAGAGTGTTGGACGGGTTGGTGACGCGGGTGACGATGATGTTCGGGTTCTCGGCGTGGAACTGAGCGATCAGTTCTTCCTCGAGAGCGGTGCGGTTGGGGTCCTCGTGCGTCCAGTAGACGACCTCGACCTGCGCCAGGGCCGCCGAGAAGGCCAGGACGAGCGCCAGCGGCAAGAGCTTCAAGAATCTGATGGACATAGTTCGACTCCTTCGTTGTTACGATTTGTGCGGTTATGTCGGCTTACTTGCTACCCCTCACATCTTAACCCCGCGAACATTCGTGTCGGTCGGCTCACCTGGCAAGCGTCACAAGAAAGACATGGTAGGCAGCCGAAGCCCTTACTGGCTTACGCCGCCCGCACCCCCGCCGCTACGGCGGGTGTACGTGAGGTATAGCGGCAACGTCGTGAGGAGTAGCGCCCCGACGATGTTCCCTATCGTCACCGGCAACTGGTTCCATACCCACCAGCCCGCCACGGTTATGTCCGCGTTCAGCAGGATCCCGGCGGGGATGACGAACATGTTCACCACCGCGTGTTCGAGACCGAGCGCGAAGAAGGTGAAGATGGGCAGCCATAACGCCACGATCTTCCCGAGGGTGGAAGTGGACGACAGGCTCATGACCACGCCCATGGTCACCATCCAGTTGCAGAGCACGGCCTTGATGAACACCACCAGATAGCCGGAGGCGCCCTGAACGCTGTAGGCGAGGGTCTTGGACTCCGCCACGTCGATCACGCGCTGGAGAACCGGGTCGCCGAAGCTGGTGCCGAGCTTGGTGGCGTAGAGGTAGTAGAGGAGCGCGAACAGCAGGCTCCCGATGAGGTTGCCCGTGAAGCCGAACGTCCAGTTCCGGGCTAACGCGCCTAACCCGACCTTGCCCTTCAGGTACGCCATGGGCACCGCGGCGAAGCTACCGGTGACGAGCTCGTAACCCATCACGATGATGATGGCGAACCCTGCAGGAAAAGCCAGTGCACCGACGAACGGCATGCCCGACTGAACGGCCACGGTGAACGCCAGCACGGTGGCTAGGCCGAGGATGGCTCCGGACAGGAACCCCCTGATGAGCAGGTCCTTCGGGGCCAGCTTCGCCTTGTACTCACCCATGTGTACGAGGCTGCCGACGATCTCGGCGGGAGCGACGTTATCCATCCAGCACCCCTATGACCAAGGTCCGAACCTTGACGTGATTTGATGGCAAACTGCGGCTAAGTTTACGCCATGCTGCCGGGGCTGGGGCGGCGTTGATAGCTGGAACCACGGGGCGCCGGTACCTCCGGTTGCCGCCGCGCTCCGGAGGGTGTGAGCGCGGCAATAATGTGACTGCATGCGGCTAGCCATCGGCATCGTTCTGATCATCGGCCTGATCGAGGCCGGGTTGGCTGTCTGCTCCCTGGCGCGGCGCTCGGCCTTGGTGCGCTGGCGTCAGGTAGTGCCCGTCGCTGCCCTCGCGGCCTTCGTCGCGTTGACGTACTTGGGCGTGCTGGAGTGGGGGCTCCGTTACGCCCCCTTGGCAGCCGTTCTCCTGGCCCGAGCCATGATCGGGGCGGCCCAGCTCCTCAGGCGCGGACCGGAGCCTCCTGCGTTCCGGGTCGGGCGCACTGTGAGGCGGGCGTTACTTACTACCTTGCTGCTGTGGTTGGCCGCGCTGCCGGCCGTTCTCTTCCCGCAGCATGGGCCCATCGCTACCACTGGGGCGTACCAGGTCGGGAGCGTCGTGCGCTCCTGGGTGGACCCGGACCGAGTCGAGGCGTTCGGTAACGGAGTGGAGCGGCGGCGGTTGACCGTGGAGTTCTGGTACCCGAGCTCAGGAGACGGTCCGTTCCCCCTGATCGTCTTCTCCCACGGCGCGTTCGGGGTGCGGAGAAGCAACCTCTCGCTGTTCAATGAGCTCGCAAGCCACGGCTACATCGTGGCGTCGATCGATCACACCCACCATAGTCTCTACAGCACCGATGAGGAGGGCCGCCGCACTTGGATCGACCCGGCTTACATGCGTGAGCTCTCCGCCGAGAACGCTCGCGCGAACCCTGAACAGAGCCTCGAGTACTACCTGAAGTGGATGGACGTCCGGACCGGCGACATCGGATTCGTTCTGAACCAGGTGCTGGCGGAGGGTGTCGAGACAGGGAACCACGACCAGTACGGCCCCGTGGATCCCGACAGGATCGGTGTGATGGGACACTCGTTGGGCGGTTCTGCAGCGCTCGGCATCGGCAGAGCGCGAGACGATGTGGGAGCAGTGATAGCGCTGGAGGCGCCGCTGCTCCTGGACATCGTGGCGGTTTCGGAAGGCGAGTTCGTTCTGACCGAGGAAGCCTACCCTGTGCCCTTACTGAACGTGTACTCGGACGCGGGTTGGCGCATCCTGCCGGACGCACCGCAGTACGCCGCCAACTACGCACTGCTGGTGAACGCACCCGCGGACGCGTTCTCCGTTCACTTGCAGGGTGTGGGGCATCTGGGGCTCACGGACCTGACCCTGGCGAGCCCGCTGCTGACGCGCGTCTTTGATGGAACGGACTCGGTGCAGGCCGGGCCTTCAGCGCTGTCGGCGATCAACGAGCTCTGCCTGCGGTTCTTCGATCACTACCTGAAGGGGCAGGGCGACTTCCGTCCGCCGCTGCAAAGGTAGCTGTGTGAGCTGACCGTCAGGGCCCGCGGGCGCTCACGTAACCCTGGACGTCCCGGTTGAGGAGCACTTCCTCCACGCGGAAGACGGCCCAGGGGGAGCCGTCCTCGTACCAGGTGACCGCAGCCTCCGTGGGCGTGAGACGCTCACCGAGCCGGCGCCATTCACGGAACTCGTTGATCCAGAGGCTCGTGTCGGCGCTTGTTGCCTCCTTGTAGCGCATGGAAAGCGCGAAGCGCGGCAGGTGGCTCTTCTCGTCGAACTGAACGATCAGCTGCTGCTCGGTCTCACCGAACGGCACGACGAGCCGGGCCGTGAGGTCATCCATAGGTTGCCAGTGAACGCGGGGATCCGTGAGGAGGACGGGTGCCAGCCAAACGGACTCAGCCCACAGCGCCAGGTTGGCCGCCTGGTCTGTCTTGGGCTCACCCTCGGTTACCCCGAACGGCAGCTCGAGGCGTGCGGCGCCGCTCAGGTAGCTCTCGTTGACGCGCATGATCGGGAAGCCGAAGAACGTCAGCTCGATGTAGTGACGGTACGCTTCGCCCGCGGCGTGGATGAAGCGGAAGCGGGCCGGGAAGCTGATGCCGGCGACACGCAAGCGGGCGCGGCCGCTGATGATGGCGGAGCTGACGGTGGGGATCTGGTCGCCGTACAGCACGGAGTAGAACCGGTGGACCGGGGCCGGTAGCTTGGGTGAGAGGGCGAAGGGTGCGCCAGTCCCTGCGCTAGCGAGGTCGGGAGTAGGGAACGGTGGCGGTTCGAACCGTAACCCCAGCCCCGCAATCACTACGGCTCCCAAGATTATCGCTGCACTGATCAGGATCACTCGCATGTCACCCTCCCGTTCGGGCCCGGTTGCTCGCCGAGGCAGGAAGCCCGTTGCAGTGGGGTCATCTGAGCATGAAACCTCGGCGAGTAGGACATATTTCCCTTATCGGTTACGGTATTCGCCCCTAGTCTGACTCTGAAGAGGCAAATGACCTAGCACACTGGCAGGCGCAGCTAGGTTGTAGGCCATAACCCGAGTCCACGCCTCACGCCCTCCTCCCGACTTGTCTAAGCGACCGGTGTGGACGCTCGGCAGGAGGTAGGCGATGTCCAGGGCGAACCCCGCTTCTCCACCACGAACGGGCAGCCGGAGGCCCGACGGTTCCAACTACGGCTGGCCGTTCGTGCTCCTCGTCTCAGCCCTCTCCGGGGTGATCGTCGGGTTGGTGATGCCACGCGGCCCCGTCACCGCCGGCCAGGCAGTGCTGCTGCTGGCGCTGGGGCTTATCACCGGCGTCGCCTGCGGTTTCCTGGTGCGCTCGTCGTGGGCGTTCCTGGCGGTGCCTGGGGTGCACATGGCTGCGTTCGAGCTTGCTCGTATGGGCGCGGTGGGGCCCACGGTGGACATGCCCAGACTCGACAGCGCGTACGGTCTCCTCGCGCTCCTCCTGGGCCGGGGCGTCTACGTGCTGCTCGGTCTCACGCCGTTGGTGCTCGGCGTGGGCAGTGGGCGCTGGATCGCGCGCCTCCGGACGGGGCGAAGGGTGACCTGGTGGCCCTTGCTCGCATCGTGGCTACCGCTGGCCGCCGTCGCGGTCTGGCTGCTGGTGCCGGCACGAACCACGCCCGTCACCGGACCTTCCGGTAGACCTGCTCCCGGCAGCGTCGCTCTAATGGAGCGGGTAGAACTCGGTGGCAGCCACCAATGGATCACGGTCCGCGGCGCTTCCACCGCGAACCCGGTGTTGCTCTACCTGAGCGGCGGCCCTGGGCAGAGCGACCTGCCCTTCAGCCGCGTGCTGTTCTCCGACCTGGCGAGCGAGTTCGTGGTGGTGGGCTGGGACCAGCGCGGCGCCGGCAAGTCTTACCCGTCTCTCGAGCCGGTGGCCGCTCTGACCCTGGAGCAAGTGGTGGCCGACACGATCGAACTGGCCGAACTGCTGCGCGCCCGCTTCGGTGAGCAGAAGATCTACCTATTGGGCGAATCCTGGGGCAGCACCCTGGGTGTGCTGGCGGCACAGAGGCGGCCCGACCTCTTCCACGCCTTCATAGGCTCCGGGCAGATGGTGAGCCAGAGCATCACGGACCGGATCATCTGGCGCGACCTGCTGGCTTTCGCCGAGCGTGAGGGCGACTGGCAGCTGTACGACCAGCTGATCACCTTCGGCGAACCGCCGTACGACGAGGTGCCGTGGGGCAACGCCTTCGCCATGAACCATTACGGTTCCCTGTACGGCTCTTACACCCTGCCGGCTGCCTACGTGGAGCGGTTGCAGGCGGCCCGCCTCGGCTTCCTCGGCACCCGCGGTAGCGAGTACTCGCTCATCGAGAAGGTCAACGTGCTACGTGGCTTGCTGGACACGTTCACTGTGCTCTACCCCCAACTCCAGCGGCTCGACTTCCGCCACGACGTTACCAGCCTGGCCGTGCCCCTCTACATCTTGGATGGTGAGGCCGAACTGAGTGCCCGGCGCGGCTTGACACTCGAATGGTTCGACCTGGTGGACGCTCCCATCAAGCGCCTCTACTCGTTCGCGGACGCAGGCCACTCGGTGGTCTTCGAGCAAGCGGAGACCTTCAGGGAGATCCTCACCGGAACCATACTGCCCGAGACCTACTCGCGGTGAGGTCGGCGTGCCGCGAAACGGCGGTAGTCTCGCGCCCACGCCACGGCGGTCTCGGCCCAGGCCGCCTGCGCGGCGCTCAGTGAGAGCGAGCCCTCCACCACTTCGCGCACGCTGTCGTCTCCCACCAAGGCGTCGACGAGGTAACCGGTTACCGGTTCATGCCACGGCTCACCTGCACCCGGCAGGTCGGCCCACGGTCTGCTGGCGGCCTCTACCCAGGCGAACTCGGCGGGGAACTCTTGTCGCACGTGCCGCAATATGCGCACCACTGCCTCCAGCGGCCGGAGCAGCGACCGGTCGGTGACGAGGAGCTGCACCCCGCTACATAGCTGGCCCGCGTGAGTGTCGCTGCGCGGCAGGTACGTGAGCGGGCGGAAGAGCAGGCCGGGCAAGCCGAGGTTGTTCAGTTGCGCGGCCAGGCGGTACCCGTCGAGCCAGGGAGCCCCCAGGAGCTGGAACGGGAGCGTGGTGCCCCTGCCTTCGTTCAGGTTGGTGCCCTCGAGGAGGACCAGCCCGGGGTAGAGAGCCACCGCCTCTGGCGTAGGCAGACCCGGTGACGGCGGCACGAAGGGGGGACAGGCTGAAGAGGTTGAACCTGAAGCGGCGCTGCTTGTCTCGCCGCTGCTTGCCTCGGCGCTGTTTGCCGCCTCCTCCGATAAGTCCGCCACCACCAGATCCACCGCCAGGTTCCTCGTAGCCCACGCCACCACTTCGCCCAGCGTGCGCCCGTGCTGGAAGGGCACGTCCAGGTAGCCGAGGAAGGAGCGGCGCGCCGGGTCCAGAGCGGGCCCGTCGACGCGCGGCCCGAGCAGGCTCGGCCTGTCGCACAGCACCACGCGCGTGCCGGTCTGTGCGGCGGCTTCGCAGAGCAGCACCGTGGTGGCCGCGTAGGTGTAGCACCGCAAGCCCACGTCGGTAACGTCGACGATCACCGCGTCCACGCCCGCCAGCACGTCTGCACTCGGTCGGCGGCGGGGGCCGTAGAGGCTGTGTTGCTTCAGGCCGGTGCGCGCGTCACGCCTGTCGCCGATCGGGGTGGCGTCGTCCTCGTAGCCGCTCCAGCCGTGCTCCGGCGTGAGCAGCGCGGTCAGTTCCAGGTCAGGGCTCTGCCGGAGGGCTTCCAGGGTGGGGCGGCCGTCCGCAGTGAGGGACGCCTGGTTGGCGAGCAGCGCGACCTTGCGGCCGCTCAGGTAGCGTTCCGGCTCTGTGAGAAGGGCGTCGATGCCGAAGCGCGTCATCCCTTGATGGCGCCGGCGGTGAGGCCTTCGATGAACTGACGCGACATCAGAAGGTAGACGATGAGAAGCGGCAGGCTGGCCAGAACCATGCCGCTGAACACCAGGCTCCAGTCGATGAGGTGCTGGCCGAAGAACACCTGCATGCCTAGCGGGATGGTCTTCCAGGTGTCCGAGGTGAGGAGCAGGAGAGGGAAGAAGAAATCGTTCCACCACGGCACCACGTTCACGATGACCACGGTGGCCAGGCCGGGCCGTACGAGTGGCAGCATGATGCGGTAGAACGTCTGCCACTCGGAGCAGCCGTCGATGCGTGCGGCGTGCTCCAGTTCCCTGGGCAGGTTGCGGAAGAAGACGGAGAGGAGGAACACCGCCATCGGCATGCCCGAAGCCGCGTAGGTGAAGATGAGCGCGAAGGGCGTGGCGAGCAGGCCGAGGACCC
>CAZVTS010000088.1:0-7586 GCA_964630175.1 uncultured bacterium | reverse complement strand
CCCGAGATCGACAAGCGCGTGCGTGAAGCGGCGGGCGTGCTGCAGATCGAGCACCTGCTCGAACGCCGGCCGCGCGAGCTCTCCGGCGGGCAGCGCCAGCGCGTGGCGCTCGGCCGCGCCATCGTGCGTGAGCCCAAGGTCTTCCTCATGGACGAACCGCTGTCCAACTTGGACGCCAAGCTGCGCGTAGAGATGCGCGCCAGCATCACCAAGCTGCACCAGCGTCTCGGTGTCACCACCGTCTACGTCACTCACGACCAGGTGGAAGCCATGACCATGGGCACGCGCATCGTGGTCATGAAAGACGGCTTCATCCAACAGGTCGATAGCCCCATCAACCTCTACGACAGGCCTGTCAACAAGTTCGTTGCCGGCTTCATCGGTTCTCCCGCCATGAACTTCATGGTGGGCACCGTGCAGGATGGCCATCTGCGCAGCCCACAGTTCGACCTTGCACCCAGCGACGAACTGCGCGGCAAGCTGGCCGGCCACAACGGCAAGAAGGTCTACGTTGGAATCCGGCCCGAGGACATCGACCTCAAGGGCTTCACGGACATCCCGGAAGGCGACAACGTGGTTAGCGCCACCGTTGAAGTGGTGGAGCCGCTCGGCGCCGAGACGCACATCATCGCCACCGTGGGCGGCGATCAGACCATCGTTGCGAGGGTGGACGCCCACGCGGACGTGCACGCCGGTGATGACGTAGAGTTCCTCGTGCGCCTGGGCAAACTCCACGCGTTCGATATGGAAAGTGAGCTGAACCTGCGCTTCGCGTGACCCGTTGGTAGGGCATCACGCCACCCACTTGAACCAGTTCGCGACTTGCCGGGGCGCCACCACGCCCCGGCTTAGCTTTGGGCGCTGCTGGGTAGACTTGTCACCATGTTGTTGGCGGCCCTTCACGGTGTGAGCAAAGCGTACGGAGAGCAGGTGGTGCTGCAAGACGCCACGCTGGAGCTCCGCGACGGCGACCGTGTGGCGCTCATCGGCAGGAACGGTTCCGGCAAGTCCACCATCCTCAGGCTCCTGGCGGGTCTCGAGGAGCCCGACGGCGGCCGCGTGTTCAGCGCCGAGGACGTAACGCTGGCGCACCTGGAGCAGGACCCTCAGTTCAGCGAGGCGGACACCGTGGTGGCCGTGGCAGCCCGCGCGTTCGGTGAACTGGACGCACTGGAGGAGCGCCTCAAGCTGCTGGAAGCCGCCGGGCTGGACGACCCGGAGCTGTACAAGCGCTGGGAGCACCTGCACACCACCTTCGAGAGGCGCGGCGGCTACGCCCGCCGTGCCAGGCGCGACGCGGTACTTAGCGCCCTCGGCTTCGCGGGCAGGCACGATCAGCCTGTGAGGCAGCTCTCGGGCGGGGAGCGCACGCGGCTCGGCCTGGCGCAGCTGCTGATGGCGCAGCCCGACGTGCTGCTGCTGGACGAACCCACCAACCACTTGGACATCGAGATGCGCGCGTGGCTAGAAGGGCACCTGGGTCGTTACCCGGGCGCCGCCCTGATCGTCTCGCACGACCGCGCTTTCCTGGACGGCGCCGCAAGCCGCACTGCCGAGGTGAGCCGCGGCAAGCTGCGCCACGGGCCGGGCAACCCCAGCGCCTACCGGCAGGCACGCGCCGAGACCGAGCGGCTGCAGGCCCTGCAGAGAGCCGACCAGGAGAAGGAGCGCGAGCGGCTGCAGTCGGCCACCGATCAGATGAAGAAGTGGGCCGGCCAGAACGCCAAGCTGCACCGCCGCGCCAAAGCGATGCAGAAACGCGTGGACCGCTACGAGACCGAGATGGTGGATGAGGTTGAGCGCGGTGAGCGCGTGGCGCGGTTCCGTTTCGACGCCGACGAGAGCGGCTCCATAGTGCTGACGGGCGACCACTTGAGCAAGTCGTACGGCGGACGCAAGCTCTTCACGGACGTCTCGTTCGAACTGCGGCAGGGCGACCGGGTGGGCCTCGTGGGGCGCAACGGGATGGGGAAGAGCACGCTCCTCAAGATGATCGTGGGGCAGGTGCCGTCCGACGACCCCCGGGGTCACGTCCGCACCGGTGCACGTGTGCGGCTCGGCTACTACGACCAGGAGCTGCGCGGCGTGAACGCGGAGAACACCCTGTTCGAGGAGCTCCTTCAGAGCATGGGCGACGTCGAGGCGCACAACGCGCTCGGGCGCTTCCTGTTCCCATACGACGCGCAGTTCAAGAAGGTGGCCGACCTCTCCGGGGGCGAGCGGGCGCGGCTGGCGCTCCTCAACCTCACACTCGGGCGGCACAACCTCCTGGTGCTCGACGAACCCACCAACCACCTGGACGTGGAGATGATCACCGCGCTGGAAGACGCGCTGCAGGTGTACGACGGAACTCTGCTGTTCGTGTCGCACGACCGGCGCTTCCTCGAGGCGCTGGCGGGCACCGTGTGGGAGGTGGAGGCTGGCCGCTTCACGCGTTACGAGGGCGACTGGGGCTACTACCGGCGCCGCAAGGAGCGCGAGCGTCCCTCTGAACAGACCGGCCCTTCCTCAGCGGCGCAGGGCTCGCAGGCGCCCTCCACGGGGGCGGCATCCTCTGCCCCGAAGGCCGGCCCCAGCCGGTGGCAACTGGAGCGCCGCCTGGAGGCGCTCGAGACCGAGATAGCCGAAGCGGAGGCCGGGCTTGATACCGTGGTGCAGCAGTTGGCCGCGCCGGGCGCCGTGAAACCGGAGATGCTGGCTGGCGCCGAGGACACGGCCGCTATCCCGAGCGGGCCTCCACCCACGCAGGCGGAGATCCTGGCCGCACTTGGCGTGAAACATGCGAAGCTCGAACGCGAGTTGCTGGAACTGATGGAGGAGTGGCACGAGATATCCGACCGCCTCAGCGCCGCCTGAGCGCCACGGCCGGTCTTCGGCGACCGCCCACGCGGGCGCCGCATTAGGAGGCAACACATGCAGAGGGTCCGCTACCGCAGTTTCGACGGCGTCCACTGGGGCGAACTCGAGGGTGGCATGGTGCACCAGCTCACAGGCATGCTCGGGCGGCCAGGCGGGCACCGCGTGCCGCTCACGGACGTGGCGCTGCTGCCGCCCTGCGAGCCGTCCGTCATCGTTTGTGTGGGCCGCAACTACGCCGAGCACATCCGGGAGATGGGCAACGACAAGGCGGGCCTCCCGACCGAACCGGGGCTCTTCCTGAAGGGACTCAACACCCTGTCCGGCGCCGGCGACGACGTGCCGTACCCGAGCTGGACGAACGACCTGCAACACGAGGGCGAGCTGGCCGTGGTGATAGCGCGCGAGATGCGCGACGTGGATCCCGAGGACGCGCTCGACTACGTGCTCGGCTACACCTGCGCGTTGGACGTCACTGCCCGCGACCGGCAGCGCAGCGACATGCAGTGGGTGAGAGGCAAGTCGGCGGACGGCTTCTGCCCCGTGGGTCCGTGGCTCGAAACGGACCTGGACGTGGGCAACCTGCGCATCCAGACGCGGGTGAACGGTGAGGTGAAGCAGGACGGCAACACGGCGGACATGATCTTCCCGGTACCGGTGCTGCTCTCCTACATCAGCCACATCATCACGTTGCGTCCAGGGGACGTGGTGCTCACGGGCACACCGGAGGGCGTAGGTCCTCTGCAGCCGGGAGACACGGTCGAAGTAGAGATAGAAGGCGTGGGTGTACTCACCAACCAGGTTGCCGAGAAAGGCCGGACGTGAAGAGCGGCGTGGTGCCGCCCGACTACCCGCGGGTGCGTGACTTGGGCGGCGGCGTCATGCAACTCGACACCGGTCACGTTGGCAACCCCGGCACCATCGCGGTGTTCGCCTTCAGGCTGCCGCGCGGCGGCTTCGCGCTTGTGGAGAGCGGCCCGGGCTCGACGCAGGCGGCTGTGGAACGCGGCCTGGAGGACGCTGGACTGGACCTAGCCGACCTCCGCTTCCTTCTCCTCACGCACATCCACCTGGATCACGCTGCGGCGGCCGGGGGCATCCTCACCAGGGCGCCGGAGGCCCGGCTGGTGGTGCACGAGGTGGGGGCGCCGCACATGGTGGACCCGAGCCGCCTGATGGCCAGCGCCGAGCGGGTTTATGGTCCCATGCTTGAGCCGCTCTGGGGCCGCATGCAGCCCGTTGAGCAGCTGCGCGTCACGGCGGTGTCGGGCGGTGAGACACTGGACCTGGGGGGCCGCACCGTTGAGGTGCTGGCCACGCCGGGGCACGCCTCTCACCACGTGTCATTCCTGTTAGGCGACGGCACCCTGTTCACCGGCGACAGCGCCGGCGTGCGCCTGAGCGGCGCACCGCTGATCCGGCCCGCCTTGCCGCCACCGGACCTGGACCTCGAGGTGTGGGAGGAGAGCATCGCCCGCATGCTCGCCGTGGAACCTGAGCGGCTGGTGCTGACGCACTTCGGGCCGGTGAACGGTAAGGCGGCGGCGGACGAGCACCTGCACGCAGTGTTGGAGCGCAACCGGGTATGGAGCGAGCACGTTCTAGAAGGCCTGCGGGTGGGGGAGACGGACGAGCAACTCATAGCGCGCATGCAGAAGCTGGAGGACGCGGAACTGGAAGAAGCCAACGTTCTTCCCGGCATCAGCCTGCGCTACAAGCTGACCTCCGACGCGGCCATGACCGTGATGGGCCTCAAGCGCTACTTCAGCAAGCGAGGCGAAGTCTAGACGGCTACGTCGCGTCCACCGGTGTGCGCGTGGCGCCGAGGTGTAGGAACCTACGGCGGAAGCAGGGGCACCCTGCGGTACACTGGGCCCCATGCCCAGCACCATCCTCGCTGCTTCGCGTGTGCCGCGCCGCCGTGACCACGGCGCCACGTCCGGTGCACGCAGACACTGGCTGAAGCTCCTTGTTCCTGTTCTGCTGCTTGCCCTCGCCGCCTGTGCCCCCAGCGCCGATGCGCCGCGAGTGGACGTAGAGCAGCTTTCCGAACCCATCAGCTACTACCCGTTCCAGACCGGCGCTCGGTGGGAGTACCTGCCCGACGGTGCGCGCCTCAGCGATCCTTCCACCGTGGTGCGGATCGAGGGTCCCACGGTGGTCTCGGGAGCTGTCTGGGTGGCCTGGCATGCACGCGGTCGCGGCCTGGATCAGATGAGCTACCGCGACAACAGACCCAGCGGAGTGTTCCTTCTGCGCGAGGAGCGCCTGGGCACCACCTTCACGTTCGATCCGCCCCTGCAGGAGTACCCGCCGGCCGCTCAACTGCGCGTGGGCGCGAACTGGTCGGGTAGCACTTCCGTGCACCTCAGCGCCGACGGCGGGCGGCAGCAGCGCACCCTGGTAGTGGATTACGTATACACCGTGGTCGACAAGCGCCCGGTCACCACCCCGGCGGGCCAGTTCGAAGTGTTCGTCATCGATTTCACCAGCCGTACGTTCGATGATGAAGGCACCATCACCGAGGAGCTCACGCAGCAGACCTGGTTCGCCCCGTACGTGGGTGAAGTGCGCACGCGCAACGGGCACCTGCTGGTGAACAGTAACGTCACCGGCGCAGAAGCCGCAGATCAGCCATGACAGGGCCGGCCACCAGCCTGCTGGAGGGCATCAGCACGCCCGACGACCTGAAGCTTCTGCAGCGGGAGCAGTTGTCCGACCTGAGCGAAGAGCTCCGTAGCGAGATAATCCGTGCCTGCTCGGTGGCTGGCGGTCACCTCGCTTCGAGCCTGGGAGCGGTGGAGCTCACGGTGGCCATGCACTACCTGTTCGACACGACACGCGACCGCATCGTGTGGGACGTGGGGCATCAGACTTACGGACACAAGATCCTCACGGGCCGCAAGGATCGCATCGACACCATCCGTATGGAGGGCGGCCTGGCAGGCTTCACTGCCACCAGCGAAAGCGAGCACGACGCCCTCACAGTTGGTCACGCCTCCACCAGCCTCGCCGCCGCGCTGGGCATGGCCCTGGCGCGCGACGCCCGTAAGGACGATTACGAGGTGATGGCGGTGATCGGGGACGGCGCCCTCACGGGCGGCATGGCGCTGGCGGCGCTGAACCAGATCGGCAGCCTCAAGCCCCGCATGACCATCATCCTGAACGACAACGAGATGTCTATCAGCGAGAACGTGGGCGCCATCAACCACTACATGCGCACCCTGCAGGTGCAGCCCTGGTTCCAGCGTGCTGAGGACCGCGGCAAGGCCGCCTTGACCAGCGTCTGGCGGCCCTTGGCGGACTTCGCCAGCCGGGGGATGAAGGCCACCCGCCGCTTCTTCGACCCTCACAGCGCCAACCCGTTCCACGCGATGGGCGTGCGCTACGTTGGCCCCATCGATGGCCACGACATAGACCAGTTGCTCTACTACTTGGACCGCATCCGCAAGCTGGACGGGCCCACCATGCTGCACGTGGTGACCCGCAAGGGCAAGGGCTACCAGGTGGCGGAATCCGACCCGATCACGTGGCACGGCGCCTCCACTTTCGACCCCGATAAACCCGTTGCGGCCGGAAAGAGCTACACCTGGGCCAACGCCTTCGGCGACGCTGCCCAGCAGCTGGCCACCGCGGACGACCGCGTGTGGGTCATCACCCCAGCCATGCGCGAAGGGAGTGGGCTGGTGGACTACAGCCGCACCCACTCTCACCGCTACGTGGACGTTGGCATAGCGGAAGACGTGGCCGTTACCGTGGGCGCCGGTCTGGCGCTGCGCGGCGAACAGCCCATCGTGGCCATCTACTCCACGTTCCTACAGCGCGGCTTCGATCAGGTGGTGCACGACGTTGCCATAGAGAACCTGGACGTGGTGTTCGCCATCGACCGGGCGGGCCTCGTAGGTGGCGACGGCGCCACTCACCAGGGCGTTTACGACCTCGCCTACCTGCGGAGCATCCCCAATCTCAGCGTTGCCATGCCCCGTACCGCTGTCGAGATGCGCTCCATGTTGAAAGAAGCGCTGCGGCTTGGCGGGCCGAAGGCCGTGCGGTGGCCGCGCGGCGCGGTCGAGCCCGCCCCCGAGCTGCCGGTGGAAGAGTGGTCCGCCATCGAGTGGGGCAGCTGGGAAGTGGTGAAGGAGCCTGCCAACCGTGAGGGCGCGGTTTGGTTGCTGGGCCTGGGGCCCACGGTGGACTACGCCCTGCAGGCAGCCGGCTCCCACCCTAACGTGGGCGTGGTTAACGCGCGCTTCGTGAAGCCGCTGGACGAGGCCCTGCTCGTGTCGATAGGGCGCTCGGCTCAGACCATCGTCACCGTCGAGGATCACACGGTGGTAGGGGGGCTCGGCAGCGCCGTACTCGAGGCTCTGGCGGCGGCCGGCGTTACAGTGCCGGTGCGCCGGCTCGGCATCCAGGACACCATGGTGCCCCACGGTGACCCCAAGCATCAGCATGAGGAGCTGGGCTACGGACCGCAGGCCATACGGTCCTCGCTGCGCGATCTAGGCGTGAAGCAAGAGCAGCTGGAAAGGGTGAATTAGCGCCGTCAGGTGGCTCCGTGTCGCGTTGACACGCCCCACGGAAGCCGGGTATCCTACCCTTCGCTTCCGCACCGGGAGCGCCCACCAGAACGGCCTACCGACAGGGCCGCGGGGCGCCAGCAACGGTGGGGAAGAGCGCGCGGAGCCGTAGTGTAGCGGTTAGCATATCTGCCTGTCACGCAGAAGGTC
>CAZVTS010000087.1:0-7621 GCA_964630175.1 uncultured bacterium | reverse complement strand
CCGCGCCGCCGGTTAGCCCCAGTCGAGCAGCACCTTGCTGCAGCCGCCCCTACGCATGATGTCGAAAGCCTGCTGGTAATCGTCCATGGCGAAGCGGTGGGTTATCACGGGCGTCACGTCGAGCCCTGCCTGCAGCAGGTTGCTCATCTTGTACCAGGTCTCGAACATCTGCCGACCGTAGATGCCCTGGATGTTGAGGCCCTTGAAGATCACCTGGTTCCAGTCGATGGCGATGTCCTTGCTCGGTATGCCAAGCAGCGCCACCTTGCCACCGTGGATGACGGTGTCGAGGATCTGCCCGAACGCACCGGGGGCGCCGGACATCTCCATGGCCACGTCGAAGCCTTCCTTCATGCCGAGGTCGGCCATCACGTCCCGCAGATCAGCGCCCTCGGCTGCCACGTTCACGGCCACGGTGGCGCCCATGGCCTCGGCCATCCTCAACCGTTCCGGGTTGATGTCGGTGATCACTATGTGCCGCGCGCCCACGAAGCGCGCCACCGCGGCGGCCATCAGCCCGATGGGTCCGGCGCCAGTTATCAGCACGTCCTCCCCCACCAGGTCGTAGGTGAGGGCCGTATGCACGGCGTTGCCCAAGGGGTCGAGGATGGCGCCCACGTCGTCGGAGATGCTGTCCGGCAGCTTGAAGGCGTTGAAGGCGGGCAACACGAAGTAATCCGCGAAGGCGCCCTGCCGCTGCACGCCCACGCCCACCGTGTTGCGGCACAAGTGGCGGCGGCCGGCGCGGCAGTTGCGGCAGTGGCCGCACGTTATGTGCCCCTCGCCACTAACGCGGTCGCCCGCCTCGAAGCCGCGCACCTCGCTGCCCACGCCCGCCACCACGCCCACCCACTCGTGGCCCGTTATGAGCGGCACGGGCACGGTGCGCTGAGACCACTCGTCCCAGTTGTAGATGTGCACGTCCGTGCCGCAGAGGCTCGTCTTGCTGATGCGTATGAGCAGGTCGTTGGGGCCGGGCACAGGCTCCTCGGCCTCGATGCGCCAGATGCCCTCGCGCGGTTCGAGCTTGGCCAGCGCTCTCAAGCTATGACCCCGAGCTCGCGGCCCACCTCGGTGAAGGCCGCCACGGCGCGCTCGAGCTGCGCACGCGTGTGCGCGGCCGACATCTGCGTGCGGATGCGCGCCTCGCCCCGCGGCACCACCGGGAAGGAGAAGCCGATCACGTAGATGCCGCGCTTCAGTAGCTCGTCGGCCATGCGCGCGGCCAGCGCCGCGTCGCCGATCATGACGGGGATGATGGGGTGCCCGGCGCCGGCGAGGGTGAAGCCTGCGCTCGTCATGGCGCTCCGGAAGAACTCCGCGTTGTCGCGCAGCCTGGCGCGCAGCTCGGCGCCGCCCTCCAGCATGTCCAGTACTTTGAGCGACGCGGCCACCACGGCAGGCGCCAGGGAGTTGGAGAACAGATAGGGCCGGCTGCGCTGCCGCAGCCACTCCACGATCTCCTCGCGGCCGCTGGTGAAGCCGCCGGAGGCGCCGCCGAGCGCCTTGCCGAGCGTGCTGGTGATGATGTCCACGCGCCCCATGGTGCCGGTGAGCTCGTGCGTGCCGCGCCCCTCGTGCCCGGTGAAGCCGGTGGCGTGCGAATCGTCCACCATCACGAGAGCCCCGAACTCGTCGGCCAGGTCGCAGATGCCGCCCAGATCGGCGATCACGCCGTCCATGGAGAACACCCCGTCCGTGGCGATGAGCTTGAAGCGGGCGCCCGCGGCGGCTTCCAGCTGGCGCCGCAGATCTACCAGGTCGTTGTTGGCGTAGCGCAGGCGCCTGGCCTTGCTGAGGCGCACGCCGTCGATGATGCTGGCGTGGTTGAGCGAGTCCGAGATGATGGCGTCGTCCTCACCGAGGATCGTCTCGAAGAGGCCGCCGTTGGCGTCGAAGCAGCTGGAGTAGAGGATCGTGTCCTCGGTGCCCAGGAAGCGGCTCACGCGCGCCTCCAGCTCCTTGTGGATGTCCTGCGTGCCGCAGATGAAGCGCACGGAGGCCACTCCGAAGCCGCGCTCGTCGAGGCCGTCCTGCGCGGCCCTAATGACGTCCGGGTGGTTGGCGAGCCCCAAGTAGTTGTTGGCGCAGAGGTTGAGGAGCTCGGCGCCGTCCACCTGCACCATGGCCTGTTGCTGCGAGCTGATGACGCGCTCTTCCTTGTAGAGCCCCTCGGCCCGCAGCGCAGCGGTCTCGCCGCGCAGGTGCTCCAGGAACCGCCCGGTGGCGGGCCGAACCTCACTCGCCATACGGCACCCAGATGTTCTTCACGCGCGTGGCGTGGCGGAGGAACTCGCGCCCCTCGCCCTGCTCCAAGTCGTACCAGTCGCGCCGGGCCCCGAAGTTCACCCAGGTGGCCTTCAGGTTGCCGGCGCTCTCTCGCTCCACCACTTCACTGCCCTCTTTCGAACCGAAGTACCACATGGCCTGCACCGCGTCGTGCTTGGCCAGCACCGCGGCCAGTTCGCTCTTCACGCCGGTGACTATGTTGACGGCGCCGGCGGGTAAGTCGGACGTCTCGAACACCTGATAGAGGTCCGTGGCCGCCAGAGGCGCCCGCGAGCTCGGCACCGCCACCACCCTGTTGCCCATGGCAAGAGCGGGCGCCAGGAGCGACACGAAGCCCAGGAGGGGCGCCTCCTCGGGCGCCACCACCGCCAGCACCTCCCACGGCTCGTTCATGGCGAGGGTGACGTTGCGCATGGGCGTGGGGTGCACCTGCCCGTCGTACTTGTCCGCCCAGGCGGCGTAGCTGAAGAGCCGCGCGATGCTGGCCTCCACCTCGCGCCCAGCCTCCTTGCGACCCTGGCCCGTGAGGGCACGGAGGCGCTCCTCGAACTCGGGCGCCCTGAGGCTCAGGTTCTCGGCCAGGTAGTAGAGCACCTGCGCCCGGCCGTGCGCCGTGGCCTTGCTCCAGGCGGAGCCCTTGTCGGCTGCCTCCACGGCGTCGCGCACGTCCTTGCGGTTGCCGAGGGGGGCCTGACCCACGCGCTTGCCGTCTTCGCCCACCACCGGGTAGACGTAGTTGCCGTCCGGGCGCTTCTGCTTGCCGCCGATGAACAGCTTGGGCGTGCGGTCGATGGCGGGCAGGCCTGTGCCGGTAGCGGCGTCGCCGAGGCCGGCGTGCAGCTCCTCCGCGCCGGCAGGCAGGGCCAGGTCGGCGGCCGCGTACTGCGGCAAGCCCTTCACGAAGCTGGGCTTCAGGTACTCGTACATGCCCTCACGGCCGCCCTCGCGACCGAAGCCGCTCTCGCGGTAACCGCCGAAGCCGGCGGCGGCGTCGAACACGTTGGTGCAGTTCACCCACACCACGCCCGCCTTGAGCTTGGGGGCCACGTCCAGCGCCAGGTTCACGTTCTCCGTCCACACGGAGGCGGCCAGGCCGTAGCGGCTGTCGTTCGCCAGTTCCACCGCCTCGGCGGGCGTGCGGAAGGTCATGCTCACGATCACGGGCCCGAAGATCTCCTCCTGGGCGATGGTGGCGGCGGGCGACACGTTGCTGAACAGAGTGGGCGGGTAGTACCAGCCGTCCTTGGGCACGGACCAGCTGGGTTGGAAGCAGGCGTAACCATCGCTCACGCCCTGCTGCACGAGCCGCTCGATCTTCTCGAGCTGCACGGGCGCGATGATGGCGCCGATGTCGATGGACTTGTCCAGCGAGGGGCCCTCGCGCAGCTTCTCCATGCGGGCGCGCAGCTTGGCCTCGACGCGGTCGGCCACGCTCTCCTGCACGAGCAGCCGGCTGCCTGCGCAGCACACCTGGCCCTGGTTGAACCAGATGGCGTCCACCACGCCCTCCACGGCGCCGTCTATGTCGGCGTCGTCGAAGATGATGAAGGGCGACTTGCCGCCCAGCTCGAGGGAGAGCTTGACGCCACGCCCGGCGGTGGCCTTGCGGATGACGCGCCCCACCTCGGTGGAGCCGGTGAACGCCACCTTGTCGAGGTCTGGGTTGTCTACCAGGGCGGCGCCCGTACGGCCGTCCCCCGTGACGATGTTCAGCACGCCGGCGGGCAGCCCCACCTCGGCGGCGAGCTCCGCGAACAGCAGGGCGGAGAGCGGCGTGAACTCCGCCGGCTTGAGCACCACGGTGTTGCCTGCGGCCAGGGCGGGCGCCACCTTCCAGGCCAGCATGAGGAGCGGGAAGTTCCAGGGGATGATCTGCCCGCACACGCCCACGCCCTCGTAGCCGGGGAACTCCTGCTCGAGCAGCTGCGCCCAACCCGCGTGGTGGTAGAAGTGGCGCGCCGCCAACGGCACGTCCAGGTCGCGCGTCTCGCGGATGGGTTTGCCGTTGTCCAGCGCCTCCACCACCGCCAGCAGGCGGGCGTGTTTCTGCATGTGGCGCGCCAGGCCATAAAGGTAACGGGCGCGGCCGTGCGGCCCCAGCTGCTGCCAGGCCGGCAGGGCCTCCCGCGCGGCCTTCACGGCCGCCGCCACGTCGGCCTCGTCGCCCTGCGCCACCTGCGCCAGCTCGCTGGCGTCGCCCGGGTGCTGGGTGGCGAAGTACTCGCCCGCGCTGGGGGCCACGAAGCGCCCCCCGATGTGATGACCTAGTCTTCTGCCGTGCCGCTCGAGCCAGGCGCGCGCCACGTCGTCGGCCTCCGGAGCGGGGCCGTACTCCATGGTGGAGAAGATCCCGCGAACGCTGCTACCTTTTACGCTCATGCGTGGCTCCTTGCTTTGACGAGTGCGCCCATCATCCGAGCGGGTGCCTGTGGTTGGCGGAGTAGCGCCCGGTGACGTGATGCTCGAGCTGACGCTCGATGTCGGCCAGCAGCGAGCTGGCACCTATGCGGAACAGGTCGGGCTCGAGCCAGCGCCGGCCGAGCTCCTCCTTCATGAGGATGAGCCACGCCAGGGCGTCCTTGGCCGTGCGCAGTCCGCCCGCGGGCTTGAAGCCCACCTGGAAACCGGTGCGTTCGTAGTAGTCGCGTATGGCGCGCACCATGGTGAGGCTCACGGGCAGCGTGGCGTTCACGCTCTCCTTGCCGGTGGAGGTCTTGATGAAGTCGGCGCCCGCCATCATGGCCACCAGACTGGCGCGGTACACGTTGCGCAGCGTGCCCAGCTCGCCCGTGGCCAGGATGGTCTTCAGGTGCGCTTCACCGCAGGCGGCGCGGAAGGTGCGGATCTCGTCATACAGCGCCTGCCAGTCCTGCAGCAGCGCGTGCCGGCGGGAGATGACGATGTCTATCTCGTTCGCGCCTGCAGCCACGGAGCGGCGGATCTCCTCTACCCGCGTCTCGAACGGGGAGAGGCCGGCCGGGAAACCGGTGGAGACGGCCGCCACCGGCACGCCCGTGCCCCGCAGCGCCTGCACGGCGGTGGGGATCATGTCGTGATAAACGCAGACGGCGCCGGTGGTGAGCCCCAGGTCGGCCACCCCCAGGTCCTCCAGCAGGTCCTGCCGCACCGGCGAGAGCGCCTTGGCGCAGAGCCGGCGCACTCGGCCAGGCGTGTCGTCGCCGGCCAGCGTGGTGAGGTCGATGACGCTCACCGCCTTCAGCAGCCAGGCGGCCTGCCACTCCTTCTTCACGCTGCGGCGCGTGGTGAGCGTGGCGGCGCGCCTCTCGCTGGCGCTCAGGTTGACGCGCGCACCCTGCACCCAGTCGAGCTCGAGCGGCATGCCCGGGTTGCGAGCTATGGGAGCGAACGGTGTGACGTCGGCGTCGACCAGTGTCGGCGCCGCCTTGGTAGGGGTTGGTTCTCGGTTCCTCGTGTCCATGCCGGCCTCTCTTCAGCGGGCCCGCGCTCCTCGTTCACGCCTCGCCTTAGAGGGGTGGAAGAGCGCGTCGCGACCGTCCGACCTCGCCTGGGACGGCCGTAGCTAGCGTGGACTAGAGCATACACGGCCGTATGATGCTGCCCAACATCGCTCGCCCAGGAGGCCGCCATGCAACTCAGCCGTTACCCACGCCGTCGCTACACCGACGGGTTCACGCCCCTTGAGCGCCTGCCGCGTCTCACCGAGTACCTGGGCGGGCCCACCATCTGGGTCAAGCGCGATGACCTGACAGGCCTGGCCGGCGGCGGCAACAAGACCCGCAAGCTCGAGTTCCTCGTGGCCGAGGCGCTGGCGCAAGGCGCGGACACGCTCGTCACCACGGGCGCGGTGCAGTCGAACCACTGCCGCCTCACGGTGGCCGCGGCCGCCAAGGAGGGACTGGCGTGCCGGCTCCTCATCGAGGAGCGCATCCCGGGTAGCTACGACCCTGAGGCCAGCGGCAACAACTTCCTCTTCGGCCTGCTGGGCGTGGAGAAGATCGAGGTCGTGGAGGGCGGCACGGACCTCGCCGTCGGCATGCAGCGCATGGCGGCGGAGCTGGAGGCGGAGGGGCGCACGGCGTACGTGATCCCGGGCGGCGGCTCCAACACGCTCGGCTCGCTCGGTTACGTGGCGTGCGCGCAGGAGCTCCTGCTACAGGCGTTCGATCAGGGCGTGGCCTTCGCCCACATGGTGGTGGCCAGCGGCAGTGGCGGCACCCATTCGGGCACTGTGGCGGGCATGGTGGCCATGAACGCCAACCTGCCCGTAACGGGCGTAAGCGTGCGGGCCGACAAGGCGGCGCAGGAAGCCAAGATCCTGGCGCACGCTCGTGAAACGGCCGCTGCCATCGGCTCTCACAACGAGGTCACCGCGGCGCACATCCACGTGGAGGACGGCTACGTGGGCCGCGGCTACGCCTACCCCACGGACTCGATGGTGGAGGCGGTGGAGCTGTTCGCGCGCCTCGAGGCCATCCTGCTGGACCCCGTCTATACCGGCAAGGCGGCCGCCGGGCTCATAGACCTGGTGCGTAGGGGCAGGTTCGAGCGCACCGACAACGTGCTCTTCCTCCACACCGGCGGAGCGCCGGGGCTCTACGCCTACGAGGAGCTGTTCCGCGGCGCCACTGGGCAGCTGCACGCAGACACGGGCGGTCGCTGACCCCGAGAGGGCTTCGGTGGCAGGTTCGGGAGCAGGGAGCGCGCCGCGCCAGGCCGCAGCGAGGCCCGGAAGCTAAGCGAACGGTCAAGTGCGATTTCTCACTCACCGTGCTACTCTTACTCCCGCACCGGAACTCTGAGCTAGCAGGGCACATAGCCTCACGCGCGCTCGCATGGCTCCGTTAGCTACTTCAGTTTTGGAGGAACCAGTGAAGAAGATCTTCTCGACTATTGCCGCGGCCATCCTGGTCCTGAGTCTCTTCGGCGGTAGCGCCTTCGCCCAGGGCGAGGTGCCCGACAAGCTCGTTATCGGCATGGTGCCCAGCCGCGAGGCGGACGCCATCGTCGACAGCCTCGACCCCATCGCCGCCATGCTCTCCGAGCGGCTGCTCATCCCGGTCGAGACGTTCATCTCCACCAACTACGTGGGCCTCGTGGAAGCCATCGGCACGGGTCGCGTGGACGTGGGCATGTTCGGTCCGGCCGCCATGGTTCAGGCCATGGACGCCTTCGGTGCGGTGCCACTCGTGGCTTCCGTGCGCCAGGGCAGCACCAGCTACCGCGCTCAGTTCAACGTGAGGTGCGATAGCGGCATCACCGAGTTCGAGCAGCTCCGCGGAGGCACCATCGCCTTCGTTGACCCGAGCTCCTCCTCCGGCTACCAGTTCCCGTACGTGACCCTCAAGGACAC
>CAZVTS010000086.1:0-7897 GCA_964630175.1 uncultured bacterium | reverse complement strand
GTCGCGTGGCGAGGTGCAGGTGGTCGGCGCCACTACTACCGGCGAGTACCACCGCTACATCGAGAAGGACGCCGCGCTGGAGCGCCGGTTCCAGCCCGTCATAGTGCTGGAGCCTTCCCCGGAGGAGTCACTCGAGATCCTGGTGGGTCTGCGCGACAAGTACGAGGCTCATCACGGCGTGGTCATCCCCACGGAGATGCTCGAGATGGCGGTCCGCTTCGGTGAGCGCTCGCTGCCCGGTCGCAACTTCCCCGACAAGGCCATCGACCTCATCGACGAGGCGGCTTCGCGCACGCGCCTCAACAAGTCGCTCGGCTTCCCCGTGTTGGAAGAAGAGGACGGCACCCCCATCGTGAGCCGTGAGGACCTCGAGGCCGTGGTGGATTCCTGGGGCGGCATCTACGTGGACGAGCAGGACCACGAGAAGCTCGCCCAGATCGAGCAGCACCTGCAGAAGGTGGTCATCGGTCAGCGCGCCGCCATCAAGGCGCTCGGCGCGGCCCTGCGGCGCTCCCGCGTGGGGCTCGGCGGCCGCACCCGCGTTTCCGCCTCGTTCCTCTTCGTGGGCCCCTCGGGCACAGGCAAGACGTTCCTGGCCAAGCAGCTCGCCGTGCAGCTCTTCGGCAGCGAGCGCGCGCTGGTGCGGCTGGACATGAGCGAGTTCCAGGAGCCGCACTCCATAAGCAAGCTCATCGGCGCCCCTCCCGGCTACGTGGGTCACGAGCAGGGCGGACGCCTCACCGAGGCCGTGCGGCGTCAACCGTTCAGCGTAGTGCTTCTGGACGAGATCGAGAAGGCGCACCCGGACATCTACAACACGTTCCTGCAGGTGCTGGACGACGGGCGCCTCACGGACGGGCTCGGGCGGACGGTAGACTTCCGCCGCGTCATCCTGATCATGACGAGCAACGCCGGCTTCAACCGTCAGGGCGCGAGCATCGGCTTCCAGGCCAGCCCGGCCGTGTCGGCCGAGATCCCGCTGCGCGGCATCTTCAGCCCGGAGTTCCTGGACCGCTTGGACGAGGTCATCACCTTCGACACGTACGAGCGCGACGACGTGGTGTTCATAACCAACCAGATGCTGGACGACATCCGCTTCGAGCTGAGGGCGCGCGACATCCAGGTCACCTTCTCACCGGAAGTGGCGCCGTTCCTGGTGGATCAGCTGCCGCACGGTGAGAGCGTGCGTCCCCTGCGCGGCATCATCCGTGAGCACATCGAGGACCCCCTCTCCACCGAGCTGCTCGAGCGGGGTTCGGAAGAGCCGCTGCTGGTGACCGTGGAGGACGGCCGCACCATCTTCGCCAGGCCCGTGCCGCTGGTCTGAACCGCGCCGCCATGATGTTCTGCCTGTTGCGGAACATCCTAGGCGGCGCGCCTATGCTGGTACGCCAGGGGCGACCTTAGGAGCGGTTCTCGAGTATGGCCAAGAGCGTGACCACCTACGTATGCACCGAGTGTGGCAGCAGGAGCCCCGCCTACCTGGGGCGCTGCCCGCGCTGCGGTGAGTGGGGCACGCTCGAGGCGGAGACCACCGCCCCTGCCGGTATGGCGCGCGCGGGAGGGTCTCGCCGGAGCCTCGAGTCCCTGCGCCTGGAGGACGTGCTGGACAGCGCGCTGGCGCGGCGCTCCAGCGGCGACGCCGAGGTGGACCGCGTGCTGGGCGGCGGCTGGGTGGTGGGTTCCGCCCTGCTGCTGGCCGGTGAGCCGGGCATCGGCAAGTCCACGCTTCTGCTGCAGCTCGCGCAGCACACGGTGCAGCAGGGTCGCAGCGTGCTCTACGTGGCCGGGGAGGAGTCGCCCGCGCAGGTGCGCATGAGGGCGGACCGCCTGGGGCTCGGCGGGGGCATGCAGCTCACCCGCGAGAACGATGCCGGGGTCGTGGCCGATCACCTGCGCTCCGAGGCGCCCGATCTGGTGATAGTGGATTCCATCCAGACGCTGGTCGCGGAGCCGGGTGGCGTGCCGGGCACGGTGTCGCAGTTGCGCGACTCCACCGCCCTGCTCGTGGAGGCGGCCAAGGAGTCGGGCTCCACCCTGGTGCTCATCGGACACGTCACGAAACAGGGCTCCATCGCCGGGCCGAAGATAATCGAGCACGTGGTGGACGCCACGTTCGCCCTGGAGTCCGCCGCAGGCCTGCGCGTGTTGCGCTCCATCAAGAACCGCTTCGGAGCCACGGGCGAGGTGGGCGTGTTCGAGATGACGGGTAGCGGCATGCAGGCCGTGAAGAACCCCTCCGAGGCGTTCCTGGCCGAACGGCCGGAGGGAGTGCCGGGCTCGGTGGTGGTGGCAGCGCTGGAGGGCCAGCGCCCGCTACTGCTGGAGGTGCAGGCGCTCGCCTCGAAGAGCCCATACGCTGCGCCGCGGCGCGTGGTGCAGGGGCTGGATCAGCGCCGCGTGGACGTGGTGCTGGCCGTGCTGGAGCGGCGCCTGCAGTTGCCGCTGGACACGCTCGACATCTTCGTCAACGTAGCGGGTGGGCTCAGGCTCACGGACCCTGGCGCGGACCTGGCCGTGGCCGCCGCCGTTTACTCCGCTGTCACCAACCGCGCCGTACCCACCGGCACCGCACTGGTGGGCGAGGTCGGGCTGGCCGGAGAACTGCGCTCGGTGAGCCAACTGGGGCGCCGCCTGGAGGAGGCCAAGCGAGCCGATCACCCACGCCTCATAGGCCCTCGCTCGCGGGAACTCAATGAAGGAGTACGCACCCTCAGCGAGGCGCTCGCATTACTCTGGGACGGTACATGACGCGCGCCCCAGACCAGCCCCCGCCCGACGAGAGCTCCGAGAGCACCACTCTTGGCGCCGCTCTGGCTCGCGGCCTGATCAGCTTGCTGGGCGGCCTCATCGGGTACTTCGCAGCCCAGCTCCTCATAACCCGCTCGCTCCTGTCGGGCCCCAACAACCTGCTCTACCTCACCATCGTGGGCGTGCTGGTTGGCTACCTCGTGTCCGGCCGGGTCGCGCGGCGCTTCGGCCGCTTCTGGACGCGCGCGGTGGACCGCCTCACGCACCTGCCGCCGGACGGTGTGCTCGCCGCGTTCGCGGGCGCCACGCTCGGGCTCCTCGTGACGGTGCTGCTCAACAACGTGCTGGCGGCCATGCCGGGCTTCACGTGGTACTGGTCGCAGCTCATAGCCGCCATCCTGGTGCTGGGCCTCGGCGGGTTCTTCGTCGCCAACCGCAAGCTCATCCCGTTCCTGCGTCCAGCACCCGGCGAGCAGGCGGTGCGGCGCGTTGCGCCCGTGACCGACAAGGTCATAGACACCTCGGCCATCATCGACGGTCGACTGGGTGCCGTGGTGGAGTCCAACTTCCTGGAGGGCAAGCTCATCCTCCCCCACTACGTGCTCACGGAGCTCCAGCGCATCGCGGATTCGGACGATCAGTTGCGGCGTCAGCGCGGGCGCCGCGGCCTCGAGGTCCTCGACAAGCTCGTGGAGAGCGAGCGCGTCGTCACCGAGGTGGCTCACGTTGAGAACGGGAAGGGGCCGGTGGACGACCGCCTGGTGCAGCTCTGCCTCGAGCGCGGCGCATCGCTCGTGACCACCGATTACAACCTGAGCCGCGTGGCGGCGTTGCAGGGGGTCAAGGTCCTCAACCTTCACCAGTTGGCGAGCGCCGTTAAGGCCAGCTACCTGCCAGGCGAGAAGCTGGCGCTCGGCATAGTGCGGCAGGGCCGCGAGGCCGGGCAGGGGCTGGCGTACCTGGAGGACGGCACGATGGTGGTGGTGGAGGGAGCCGGCGACGCCGTGGGCGAGACCCTGGAGGTGGTCGTCACCTCCAGCCTGCAGACGAACATGGGCCGCATGATCTTCGCCAAGCCCGAGGCCTAGGGTGCACGGAATTGGCGGCGCCGAGTAGCGCGCCGTGACGAGGAAAGGCTATATTACTGGCCGGGTTTCGGTTCTGGCGCACGCGCCGGTGCCGCCCCACGGAGTGCGGTCCATCCCAGAACACACGGGGCCTTAGCTCAGCTGGGAGAGCACCCGCTTTGCAAGCGGGATGTCATCGGTTCGAGTCCGATAGGCTCCACCAGAACGGTCGTGAGAGCGGGACGCTTCGGGCGTAAGGTAGCGCCAGGGGGTTCCGCTCTCCCCGTGTTGCCTAGGCCTCCAGCGAGCGCCCAACGCCAGGGCGACCGTGGGGCAGGCGAGTGAGAAACGTGAGGGAAACAGCACACCCACTGCGTGCTGGGCGGTCACGGGGCCGTGACCCTACCAGGAGCGTCACAGAAGTGTCACAATACCGGGACATACGTCCCGGCCGGGGCTCAAAATCGTTTGTGATAGATTTAGGCCGGTAAAACACTGTCCTGCACCCCGCAGCCGTGTTCCGCACAGGGTTATCGCCCGTGCGCCGCGCTAGGAGGTCGAACTGAGCGTCATCTGTATTAACTCTTGGTGGCACGCCCCGGAAGCGTGCCTGAGTTCGCCTGATTGCTTCCTAACGCCCAGCCTGCAACATGAAAGGGAGTGCGCTGAGGTGCCTGCCTGATGCCCAACTATTTTCCGCCAAACTCGAACTCATTCGTCAAGTGGTTAGCTTGGGGTGGGGGCGTATTCGCCGTCCTGCTCATCGTGGCTCTACCGCTTTACGCACGTATGACCAACAACGCCGTCGGTGTGCCCGTGGCGCAGCCGATCGATTTCCCCCACAACATCCACGTCGCCCAGATGGGTCTTGACTGCCGGTACTGTCACACGTCGGTCGAGACCTCCAACACCGCTTCAGTGCCGCCCACCGAAACGTGCATGACCTGCCACTCGCAGTTGCGCGTCGCGACGCCGCAAACACAGGCGTTGGTCGCGAGCTGGGACAGCGGCGCGCCCATCCAGTGGAACCGCGTTCACAAGCTGCCCGATTACGCCTTCTTCGACCACTCGGCGCACGTGAACAACGGCGTCGGCTGCAGCAGCTGCCACGGCCGTGTGGACGAGATGGCTCAGATGTGGAAGAACGAGCCGCTGACCATGGGCTGGTGCCTGGAATGCCACCGCGACCCCAGCAGCCAGCTGCGGCCCGTAAGCGAGGTATTCAACATGTCGTACTCGCCGCTGACAGACCCGATCGCCCAGGCCACCCTCGGCCAGACGCTCGTCGAGGCCTATCACATAGACACCGACAAGCTCATTCAGTGCTCCACCTGCCACCGATGACAGACGTTAGAACCGACTTCACCGATATCCGTGCGCGCCTCGCCAACCAGGAGGGTCCCGCCTACTGGCGTAGCCTCGACGAGATAGCCGACACGGACGAGTTCCAGGTTTTCCTACAGCGCGAATTCCCGCGCCAGGCCGCGCCTCTGGAGAGCGGCCTGCAACGGCGCGACTTCCTCAAGCTACTGGGCGCCAGCATGGCACTGGCCGGGCTCTCCGCCTGCGCCAGACCCCCGCAAGCGCACGAGAAGATCGTGCCTTACGTAAGGCAGCCCGACCAGATCACACCCGGTCGGCCGCTCTTCTTCGCAACGGCCGTCACCTACGGCGGTTACGCCGAAGGCGTGCTGGCCGAGTCGCATCAGGGCCGCCCGACCAAGCTCGAAGGCAACCCTGACCACCCCGCTAGCCTGGGCGCCACCTCGGCCACCACGCAGGCGCTGGTGCTCTCGCTCTACGACCCCGACCGCGCTCAGGAAGTTCAGCAGGGTGAGGACGTGAGCAGCTGGGAGGCGTTCAACGACGCCCTCCAAAGCGCCATCGGCGGCCTCGACCAGGGTGCCGGCCTGGCCATCCTCACGGAGAACGTCACCTCGCCCACCATGGCGGCGCAACTACAGTCCGTGCTCGAGGCCAACCCGCAGGCGCGCTGGTACCAGTACGACCCTCTGCACTCCGACGGCGCCTTCGAGGGCGCCCGTACGGCGTTCGGCACCGACGTCACGCCCATCTACGACTTCGCTCAGGCGGACGTAGTGGTTTCTCTCGGCGCCGACTTCATGGACCGCGGGCCCGCCCGCCTGGCTTACGCCCGCGCGTTCGCCGACAGGCGCCGCCTGCGCACGGTGCGCGACGCGGACACCATGAACCGTCTCTACCAGCTCGAGGTCAGCCCCTCGGTCACGGGCACGCTCGCCGATCACCGCGTGGCGCTCAAGCCCAGCGACCTGGCAGCGGCAGCCACCGCACTGGCAGGTGAGCTAGGCGCCGGCGCTTCCGGCAGCCGGCCGCAGGCCTTCGCGCAGGGCATCTGGGACGCCATGGTGGCGGACCTACAAGCCAACCAGGGCAGCAGCATCGTCATCGCCGGCGACGACCAGCCGGCTGCGGTTCACGCCCTGGCGCACGCCCTCAACGACGCGCTGGGCAACGTGGGCAGCACCGTGCGGTACGTCATGCCGGCGGCTGCACGCCCCACCAACCACGGCGCAGAGCTCACGGAGCTCGTGGCGGCCATGAACGGTGGCGACGTGAGCGCCCTCGTCATCTTCGACGCCAACCCCGTCTACACCGCACCGGCAGCTCTCAACTTCACGCAGGCGCTCGGCCGCGTGGCGTTCAGCGCCAAGCTGGGGCAGTACCACGACGAGACCTCGGCTCACGTCACTTGGAGCCTGCCTCAGACGCACTTCCTCGAGACGTGGGGCGACGCGCGCGCCTTCGACGGCACCATCAGCATCCAGCAGCCGCTCATCCTGCCGTTCTACGGCGGCAAGAGCAACCTCGAGGTGCTGGACATGGTGCTCGGCAAGGCCGATTCGTCCGGCTACAACCTGGTGCGCAACTACTGGCGCTCCACGGTCACGGGCAGCTTCGACGACTTCTGGCGCGAGAGCGTGTTCAGTGGCGTGATCGCCGGCTCCACCAGCCCGGTGGTGGCCATCGGCACGGCCAAGGCCGCGGGTGAGCTCCCGCAGGCGGCAGAGTACGAGCTCAGCCTCGTGCTCGATTCCGCCATCCAGGACGGCCGCTACGCCAACAACGGCTGGCTGCAGGAACTGCCCCGGCCGCTCACCAAGCTCACGTGGGATAACGCCGCCCTCATGGCGCCCGCCACGGCGGAGCGCCTGGGCGTCAAGAACGGCGACCTCATCAAGCTCGCCAGCGGCGGCCGCGACATCACGGCGCCCGTCTGGCTGCAGCCCGGTCAGGCGCAGGGCGCCATCACGCTGCAGCTCGGCTACGGCCGCACCGCTGCCGGCAGCGTCGGCAACAACGTCGGTGTCGACGCCTACGAACTCCTCGACCTGAACGCGAACGGCGCCATCGCCGTAAGCGTCAGCAAGGTCGCAGGCAGCCATCAGCTGGTGAGCACCCAGATGCACCACGCCCTGGAGGGCACCGGCGAAGCGCGCCACATCGTGCGTTACGGCACGGTGGCCGATTTCCGCGATTACGCAGCGAACCCGGACGAGCTCAGCTTCGTGCACCCGGTGCCGCACATCCACGCGGACCTCTACCCCGATTACGAGTACAAGGGCTACCGCTGGGGCATGGTCATCGACCAGAACGTCTGCACCGGCTGTAACGCCTGTGTGGTGGCCTGCCAGTCCGAGAACAACATCCCGGTGGTGGGCAAGGACCAGGTGGCAGTAGGCCGCGAGATGCACTGGATCCGCGTCGACAGCTACTACGGTGGCTCCATCGACGAGCCGGAGTTCTTCAGCCAGCCCATGCCCTGCCAGCAGTGCGAGAAGGCACCTTGCGAGCCCGTGTGCCCGGTGGGCGCCACGGTGCACGACAGCGAGGGCCTCAACGTCATGGTCTACAACCGCTGCGTGGGCACCCGCTACTGCTCCAACAACTGCCCCTACAAGGTGCGCCGCTTCAACTGGCTGCAGTACGCCGAACTGGCCACCGACGCCACCGAGCTCTCGCTCGCCAACAACCCCGACGTCACCGTGCGCAGCCGCGGCGTCATGGAGAAGTGCACCTACTGCACCCAGCGCATCTCC
>CAZVTS010000085.1:0-7910 GCA_964630175.1 uncultured bacterium | reverse complement strand
GGTGAGCCTGGCGGAAGGCGCCGACCTCGTTCTCTCGGTGGGGGGTGACGGCACGTTGCTTTCGGTGGGCCGGCGCCTGAGTGGCACCAGTGTGCCGGTGATGGGGGTGAACCTGGGCAAGCTCGGCTTCCTGGCCGAGTTCGGCGCGGACGAGGCACTGGCCTACGCCCGGGGCGAGAGCGCGCCCAGTTGGCCCGTGCTCGAGAAGATGATGATCAAGGTGCGCCTGGCCGGGCACCCCACCAGCTACCTCGCGCTGAACGACGTGATGCTCTCGCAGGGGGTGATGACCCGCCTGGTGCGGGTACGCATGCGGGTGGACGGCGGTTACGCCACGGAGTACCGGGCGGACGGGGTGGTGGTGTCCACCCCGGTGGGTTCCACCGCCTACTCGCTCTCCCTGGGTGGACCCATCCTGGACCACCGCATGCACGCTCTCGTGGTCACCCCCGTGGCGCCACACTCCCTCACCAACCGGCCCATCGTTCTGCCGGGCGAATCGAGCATCGGCCTGGAGATCCTCACGCGTTCGGACGAGATAGCCATGGTGATAGACGGGCAGGAGCGTGTGGACCTGCATGTGGGCGACCGCATGGTGCTCACCGCGGCCCAGACGGGCCTCTGCCTGCTTTCCACCGGGCGCCGCAGCGCCTTTGACGTGCTGCGCCACAAGCTCGGCTGGGGGCAGGGGCCGCTACCCAGCATCCCCGTTGAGGAACCCTGAGGGAGAGGCCCCTGAAGCGGCTCCTGCTCATCTCGAACGGCCATGGCGAGGATTTCATCGCGGCGCGGCTGGGTGAGGCGCTCAGGAAGCGCCTCCCGGACCTCGACATCGAGGCGTTCCCGCTGGTGGGCGTCGGCGAGGAACTGGAACGCGCCGGGCTGCGCGTGGCGGGCCCCAGGCGGCGCCTGCCCGCGGACGGCTTCACCATGCACGACCCGCGCCTCATCTGGCGCGACCTGAGGGCCGGACTCGTGCGACTGACGCTGCAGCAGGTCGCGTGGCTGCGCGGGCGCCGCCCCGACGCCGTGCTGGTGGTGGGCGACGTGTACGCGCAGATGCACGCCGCCCTGGTGCGGGCGCCCAGGCGGGTGCTGCAACCCCTCGTGTCCGTGCACCACCGCGCCGGCGGCGAGGGGTCGCGCTCCCCGCTGCGCTACTTCATGGAGCGGTTCAGGGGCCCCGAGCTCAACCTCCTGAAGCGCGCCGCCAAGGTGTACACGCGCGACGCCGCTACCGCCGCCTACCTCACCAGCCTAGGCGTGCGCCACGCGGCGTACCTCGGCAACCCCATGATGGACGGCCTCGCGGCGGAGCCCTTGGCGGCGGAACTCGGTGCCGGTAACGGCGCACCTTGGCGCGCGCCGCTCGACCTGCCGACCGTGGCGCTGCTGCCGGGTTCGCGGGAGCAGGCGCCCGCCAGCGTGAGCGTCATGCTGGCCGCGCTGTTACTGGGCGCTCCCAAGCTCGGTCTCGTGGCGTGGACGCACCCGGAGGTGCCGGTGCTCCCGCCCGGCTGGCAGCGCGACGAGGACCCGCCCCCCGTAGATGGCCTGCTGGCCGCCTGGCGCGCCGACGAGGGCGGCGCCCGCGTGTGGTGGCTGAGGGGCCGGTTCGCCGCCGTGCTGGCCTCCGCGCGCGCCGCGCTGGGAACGGCCGGCACCGCTAACGAGCAGGCGGTGGGTCTGGGTCTGCCGGTGGTGGCGTTCGAGGTGCCGCCCCTGTTCGGGAGGGACTACCTGCGGAACCAGGCGCGGCTCCTGGGCGACGGGCTGCTGGTGTGCGTGCCGGAGCCGGCGGCGGTGGCCCGCCAACTGGAGGCCGCCCTAAGCGACGAGCGGCTGAGGGAACTGGCGCGAGCGGCGGGGGCGGAACGCATGGGGGGACCGGGGGCCAGCGACGCTCTGGCCGACGACCTGGCCGCCTGGCTGATCAGCTGACGCGGTCCAGGGCGGGCACGGGCGGCGGGTCCCCGCCATGAGCGCCCGGCTCGCCCTCCGCTTCAGCCAGCATCTCGGATAAGCGCGAGAGGCAGCGGTAGTGATTCTTGGCGTACGCGCCGTCGCGGTAGCTGGCGTCGAAGACGTTCACGAGGGGCCCCTCCCCGGACGCTCTGAGCGCTACCTCGAGGTCGTACGCCTTGTCCACGAAGTGAACGAACCTAAGCGCGTCGTTGAGGGACGCGATGGGCTGCGCGCCCTCCAGGTACACCGTGCCCACCTGCTTGAGGACGCCGCCCACGCGCGTCGGGTGGATGCCGCGCAGCAGAGCGAACAGTTCCTCCCAGGTGAGCGCCAGCCGCGGCGCTGGGGAGTCCTCGTGGGCCTTCAGGTGCCCGAGCTGGGCCGGACTGAGCCAGTCGCCCAGGCGACTGCGGTGCCGGTAATCGGGTCCGTCCACCCGGATCACCGTGAAGTTGGCGGCCAGCGACTGGATCTCGCGCTGGAAATCGTCGGCGTTGAAGCGCCCCTGACCCTGTGCCTCGGGAGGGGTGTTCGAGGTAGTGACCACCGCGCCGCCGCCCGCCAGGAGCGCGGCCAGGAAAGTCTTCACGATGAGCGTGTTACCGGGGTCGTCCAGCTCGAACTCGTCGATGCACATAAGTTCCGCGCTGGCCAGCTCCTCCTTGGCGCGCGCCATGCCCATCACGCCGATGAGGTAAACCAGCTCCTGGAAGCTGAGGTAGCGCTTCGCTGCACTGTCCGCCGCGGCGAACGCCGAGGCCAGCAGGTGCGTCTTGCCCACACCGAAGCCGCCGTCCAGGTAGAGGCCCGCCCCGGCCTTATGCTCCTCCGCGCCGAAGGGCCACCAGTGCCTCCGTCTGGGCCTCACTCCGCTCTCTCTGCCGTTCCCCTCACCGTTGGGGCGCCGGCCCACCCCGAGCGCCGGGGGCCCCTCCCTACCAGCCGCTTCGCGCCGGTGGTGCCACTGACGGCCCAGCACGAACTCGCGCACGCTGTCGCGTGCGGCCGACTGACTCGGGTGCTGCGGGTGGTAGGTCTCGAACGCCACCTCCGCGAACCGGGGTGGGGGGCGGAGGCTACGCGCGTCCGTCTGGGCCGGCGGCTGCAGGTCGGCCACACTTATGAGGCGCGTCACGGGTGGGAGCGTACCACTGGCAGGGCGGCCGGAGAGCGAGCCTACGGGCGGCGCCGGAACCGTTTGACGCGGCAAACGCCCCGCCGTACAGTTGGGTGTCGCATCGCGGGGAAGTCGGTGAGAACCCGACGCTGTCCCGCAACGGTGAAGGCCACGCATGCACCGGCCTGAGTCCGAACACCGCGTTGCGGCGAACACACTGCACCCCTTGCGAGGACGAGGTCAGGGCAGGCCGGCCGGAGCGCAGAAGCGCCCGGCTCACCGGCCGCAAGGCGCCCCCACACTCCACAACTCGCAGGCTGCCAAGGAGAGACCATGAGAAGAGCTCTTTCGTCATTGGCCCTGCTGATCGCGCTGACGCTGAGTTCCGCGCTGGCCACCGCCTACCCGTTCACCTTCACGGACGACCTGGGTCGTGAGGTGACCTTGGGCGCCGCGCCCACCCGCATCGTCTCGATGGCGCCGTCGCACACGGAGACCGTGTGTGCGCTCGGCGCGTGCCAGCTGCTCGTGGGGGTGGACACCTGGTCCAACTGGCCCACAGCAGTGGCCGACCTGCCCGGCCTGGGCGACGCCTTCGCGCCGGACTTGGAGGCGCTGGTGGCGCTGCAGCCGGACCTGGTGCTGGTGGACGAGTACAGCGGCCTGCACGAGCCTCTCGCGGCGCTGGGCATAGCGGTCTACGCCGGCACGCCGCAAACGTACGCGGAAACTCTCGAGTTCTTCGGGCTCCTGGGCAGCATGCTGGACAGGGAGACGGAAGCCGCAGTGCTCGTAGGCCGCGTGGAGGGTGAGATAGCCGGGGTGGTGGCCGTGCTGGCGGGCGTGTTGGAGCCGACCGTGTTCATCGAGCTCGACCCCACCCCGTACTCCGCCGGTCCCGACTCCTTCATGGGCACCCTCCTTACCTACGCCGGCGGGCTCAACATCCTGGAGGTGGCGCTTGGCGACTTCCCGCAGGTGGACCCTGAGTACGTGGTGGCCGCCGACCCGGACTTCATCCTGCTCACGGACGCCCCGTTCGGCGTTACCGCCGCCGACGTGGCCGCCCGGCCTGGTTGGGGCGGGCTGAGGGCCGTGCAGGAGGGCACCGTGCTGGAGCTGGACGCCAACACGGTGGACATGCTGAGCCGCGCCGGCCCGCGCCTCGGCCAAGCGGTGCTGGAACTGGCGCGCCTGCTGCATCCGGGACGCTTCTGAACCGCCATGGCAGCCCGGCGTACTGATGGGCTCGGTGTAACGCCGGCGTGAGCAGGTGGGGCCGGTGGCCGACGCTGCTGTCGCTGGCGGCTCTGGTGCTGGTGACCGTGCTCGCCGTCGGCAACGGCAGCGTGCACGTGCCGCCGGCCGACATCCTCGGCACGCTGGCCAAGGCCCTGCGGGGCAACGCTCTCACGGGGTACGAGGTGATCGTGTGGCAGATGCGTCTGCCGCGCGTGCTGACGGCGGCGCTGGTGGGCGGTGCGCTGGCCCTGGCTGGCGCCATCTACCAGGGGGTGTTCCGTAACCCGCTGGCAGACCCGTACCTGCTCGGCACCGCCAGCGGCGCCGGTTTCGGCGCCACGCTCGTGGCGGCCTCGGCTACCTCCGTGCCGCTCCTGGCCGCGGTGGGGGCGCCCATCACCGCCTTCGTGTTCGGCCTCGGCACCGTGCTGCTGGTGGCCGCTCTGGCGCGGGACGGCGCTTCGCTGCCCACCGTGCGCCTCATCCTGGCGGGCGTCGTGGTGGGCTCCATCTTCACGGCGGCCACCAGCTTCCTCTTGGTGGTGTCGCGCGAGCAGGCGGCCGGCATGCTGGCGCGTCTGCTGGGCGGCTTCGGCTTCACTGGCTGGCAGGACGTGTGGATCATGTTGGCCTTCACGTTGCCGGCGCTGCTGTTGGCAGGGGCGTTCGCCCGCGCCCTCGACCTCCTGCAACTGGGTGAGGAGGGAGCTGCCCTGCTAGGACTACCGGTGGAGGCCGTCAAGTACCTCATGCTGGGCGTGGCCACCCTCAGCACCGCCGCCGCGGTGAGCGTGGCAGGCATCATCGGCTTCGTGGGCCTCATCGTGCCGCACGCCGTGCGCCTGGCGCTCGGCCCCGGGCACCGGCGGCTGCTGCCGCTGGCGCTCGTGTGGGGTGCCGGCTTCATGGTGCTGGCGGACCTGCTGGCCCGCAACCTGGTGGGGCCGGTGGAGGTGCCCGTGGGCATCATCACCGCCGTGGTGGGCGGGCCGTTCTTCCTGCTGCTGCTGAAGGGCCGTGGCAGGGGCGAGGATCCGGCGTGAGCGTGCTGATGACCGGCGTGAGCGCGGAGTACCGCTCCAACGGAGCGGCGGCCAAGCGCGTTCTGGACGACGTGAGCCTGAGCTTGAACCCGGGCGAGGTGCTGGGCGTCATCGGTCCGAACGGCGCGGGCAAGAGCACTCTGCTGAAACTCCTCACGCGCAGGCTGCCACCCACCAGCGGCGAGATCACGGTGGAGGGCAGGCCGCTGGCCACGTTCGGGCGGTTCGAGCTGGCCCGCAAGCTGGCGCTGGTGGCGCAGGCGCCGGTGCTGCCGCACGGCTTCAGGGTCACCGAAGTGGTCACCATGGGTCGGGCGCCGCACCTGGGTCTGTTCGGCGCCGTGGGCACCGCTGACCGGGCGGCCGTGCACGCCGCGCTGGCGGCCACGGACACCGAGCGCTTCGCGGGACGCCGGGTGGAGACTCTCTCGGGCGGCGAGCAGCAGCGGGTGGTGTTCGCCCGCGCGTTGGCGCAGGAGCCGCGCTACCTCCTGCTGGACGAGCCGACCAACCACTTGGACCTCAGGTACCAGGTGGAGCTGCTGGCGTACGCCCGTGCGGAGGCAGGGGCCGGCGTGGGAGTGCTGGTGGTGCTGCACGACCTCAACTTGGCGGCGCGGTCGTGCGACCGGCTGGTGGTGTTGGAGGGCGGCAGGCGGGTGGCGGAGGGCGCACCAGCGCAGGTGCTCACGCCGGACCTGATAGAGCGCGTGTTCGGGGCCTCGGTGCGCGTGATCGACGATGCGGGCACCCCGGTGGTGGTGCCGGAGTTCGGTTGACGGCGCGAGGCAGCCGATAAGAACCTGCAGCGAGTGGCCCCGCGCTAGTACCGGCTCGGCGGGTCGAAGCGGCCGTGCACGGCGCGCGCCTGCTCGTAGAACTCCACCAGCTTCACGGTGGCGGCGTGCCAGTCGTGGCGCTCCATCTCGGCGCGGCCGGCGCTCGCCATGCGCTCGCGCTCTTCCCTGTTGAAGAGGAGCCGTTTGAGCTTGGCGGTCAGGTCGCCCAGGTCGCCCGGCGTGAACATGAGGCCGTTCACTTCCTCGGTTATGACGTCGGGGATGCCGCCCGCCCGTGCGCCCACCGTGGGCGTGCCCGACGCCATGGCCTCCATGGCCACGAACCCGAGCGTTTCCGTGTCCGACGGGAAAGCGAACACGTCCGAACTGGCGTAGGCGCTGGCCAGCTCGGTGCCGCCCATGTAGCCCGTGAACACGGTGTTGGTGCCCTTGAAGCGCCGCTTGAGCTCGACCTCCGCCGGCCCGGAGCCCACCAGCGCCAGGCGCACTCCGGGCAGCTGCGTCACCGGCGCGTAGAGCCAGTCGATGCGCTTCTCGTAGCTGAGCCTGCCGACGTTGATCATGAGGGGTGCGTCCGGATGCCCGCCGCTGAGCCGCTCCCGCATTGCCCTGGTGGCCCGCTCCGGCCTGAACAGCTCCGTGTCCACCGCCTTGGGCCAGAGGCGCACGCGCTTGATGCCCAGGCCACGCGCTGAACGGACCATGGGTTCGCTGGTGCATAAGTTCACGTGGGCCTGGTTATGCACGTCGCGCAGGAACGAGCCCGACACGAGCTCCAGCATGGGCAGCTTCAGGTGCCTGGCGTACTGCGTAACGTCCGTGTGGTAGCTGGCCAGCAGGGGTAGGTTGCGCTGCTTGGCCAGAGCCGTTCCCCAGAGGCCGAGCACGACCGGGTTCACCACGTGCACCACGTCCGGCTTGAAGGCGTCGAGTTCGCGCCCGAGCCGCGGCCGCGGCAGCCCCAGGAAGAGCTCCGGGTACCAGGGCTTGAACGGCAGGGCGGGCACCCGCACCACCTTGTGGCCGGCGAAGCTTTGAGGCGGGTTGTGGGGCGCGAAGATGAGCGCCTCGTGCCCGAGCACCGCCAGCTGCTCGAGGGTGCGCATGAGGCGCGTGACGATGCCGTCCACCTTGGGGAGGAACGTCTCGGTGAAGAAGGCAATCTTCATCGCCTGTGGCCGTTCCTCCTCACAGGTTCATGTGCCCCTAGACCGGCTCGGGCTTGCGCACCTGCTCGGGGATGCCGGGCTTCTGGGCCCGGGTCCAGGTGCTGGTGGCCGGGATCTTGCTCATGTCGGCGCGGTCCTTGTAGCGGCGCGCTACCTCCGTGACCTCGGAGAGCAGGCCGGCCTCCAGGGTGGTGGGCTCCAGCCCCAGGTCCAGGAACAGGTCGTTGCGAACGTGCAGGTCGTTCTCGGGGTCTTCGCGGCGGGGGTTGGTGACGTAAGCGACCTCTGCGCCGGAGAGGCGGCCGATGAGCTCCGCCAAGTCGCGCACGCGGTGCGTTTCGGTCATCTGGTTGAGGATCTTCACCTTGTCGCCGCGCTGGGGCGGGTTGGCCAGCGCCAGCTCCACGCACTTCACCGTGTCCGTGATGTGGATGAACGCCCTGGTCTGACCGCCCGTGCCGTGCACGGTGAGCGGGTGCCCGACCGCCGCTTGCATGAGGAAGCGGTTGAGGACCGTGCCGTAATCCCCGTCGTAATCGAAGCGGTTGATGAGCCTCTCGTCGAGCTTCGTCTC
>CAZVTS010000084.1:0-8041 GCA_964630175.1 uncultured bacterium | reverse complement strand
GGCGCCGCAGCCCCTAGCGCCTACCCACGGACCCGCTTCTTCTCCGTCCTCTTACCCATAGCGGCCGTCAGCCTGTCTAAGATGATGGCGAGTATCACGACGGCCAGGCCTGCTTCGAACCCCTGCCCCACGTTGATCCGCTGGATGCCCCGCAGCACCTCGGTGCCGAGGCCGCGTGCGCCGATCATGCTGGCGATGACCACCATGGACAGGTTGAGCATGATGGACTGATTGAGGCCCGCCAGCACCGTGGGCATCGCCACCGGGAACTGCACCTTCACGAGCTTCTGCCACCGGGTGGACCCGAAAGCGTCGGCGGCTTCTATGAGGTCAGCCGGCACCTGCCGGATGCCCAGGTTGACGAGCCGCACCAGAGGCGGCAAAGCGAACACGAAAGTGGCCACCACGCCGGGCACCATGCCCACCCCGAAGAACATGATGGCCGGGATCAGATAAACGAAGGCAGGCATGGTCTGCATGAAATCGAGCACGGGCCGCATGATGCGCTCGCCGGTGTTGCTGCTGGCCGCCAGTATTCCCAGCGGCAGGCCGACGATGACGATCAGGACCTGAGCGGTAACCACCAGGGCCAGCGTGCTCAGGAAGGGCGACCATAGCCCGATGTTCTCGATGAGGAGGAGCCCCAGCGCGCCGAACAGGGCAAGGCGCCAGCCGGTCAGCCACAGCACCAGAAGCACGATGAGCCCCATCAGCACCAGCGGCGGTAGCGCCTGGAAGCCGTCGAGGAGAGCTCCTATCACGGTGGCGACCGCCGCACTGAAACCGTCGAACAGGCCGGCCAGTTCAACCTGCAGGTAGCGGACCGCCGTCTCTACCCAGTCGCGCAGTGGGATGCGGAAGTCAAACATCGGCCGCGCCTCCGTTGCCGGGCCGCACCAGCGCAGCCAATATGGCGCCCTTCACCACCACTCCGCGAAGCCGCCCCGCCTCGTCCACCACGCCTATGGGCACGCTGCCCTCCGAGGCGATCCCGATGACCTCCTGTAGCGGCGCGCTCAACGGCACCGTCACCGCATCCTCCAGTCCGGTGGGGTCCAGCCTGTCTCGGTTCGCTCGTGGGTCCTCGAGCTGCGCCCGGACGCGTTCCGACGTCACGTAACCCTGGACCTTGCGTTCGGAGTCGGTAACGAGGATCCCGGACAGCCCGTGACGCCGCATCTTGGTGCGCACCGTGTTGGGGCCATCGCGCAAGAACGCAGTCTCCTTCACGGGCTGCATGATGTTGGCGGCCGTGAGCACGCTGGCTCGGTCCACGCCCTCCACGAACGCCTCCACGTAGGCGTCCGCCGGGTGAGTGAGGATCTCCTCCGCCGTGCCCACCTGCACCACGCGGGCGTCCTTCATGATGGCGATGCGGTCGCCCAGTTTCAGGGCCTCGTCCAAGTCGTGCGTAACGAACACGATGGTCTTGTTCACGCGCGCCTGCAATTCCACGAGTTCGTCCTGCATCTCGCGGCGGATGAGCGGGTCCAGGGCGCTGAACGCCTCGTCCATCAGGAGGATGTCGGCGTCCACGGCCAGCGCCCTGGCTAGGCCGACCCGCTGCTGCATGCCACCGGACAGCTCGGACGGGTAGTACTCCTCCCAGCCCTCCAAGCCGACGAGCGTGGTGGCCTCACGGGCTCGCGCACGCCGCTCGCTGGCGCTCACACCCTGGACCTCCAGGCCGTAAGCGACGTTGTCTACCACCGTGCGGTGTGGCAGGATGGCGAACTGCTGGAACACCATGCCGCTGAACTTCTCGCGCCGCACCGCCAGCAGTTCCCGCCGGCTCAGTTCGGTTATGTCCTGGCCGTCCACCAGCACCTGGCCGGCCGTTGGCTCATGAAGGCGGTTGAGGAGCCTGAGGAGGGTGGACTTGCCGCTGCCGGACAGGCCCATGAGGACGAACGTCTCCCCTTCCCGCACCTCCAGGTTCGCATCGAAGACGCCCACGGCGGCGCCCAATCTCTGCGCGTCTGCCTTTGACCCACCCTGGCGCAGGATGTCCAGCGCTCGTTCCGGCCGGTGGCCGAACACCTTGGAGAGGTTCCGGGTGGCCAGCTTTATCGGCCGGCTCCCGGCTCCGGTGCGCCGTGTTCCAGGTTGCGTCGTGGGGTGTGGTTCGTCGTTGGTGGGACTCTGCCGGCCGGTTCCGGCCTGCTCTGCACTGCTCATAAAGGATGCTCCGTAACGGTCGTAGAGAACGGACGTTCAGCGTGACGGTCGGTCTGACCTCGTAAGGGTAGTACACATGAGGCTTTTCCGCCGTGCATCCGCCGTAAGGAGCGCGAGGCGCGCCGAAGCGATCCACCGCCTAGGGGTAACAGCGGGCGTTCGGCGTATGGGGCCGGGAGTCAGCGCCTGGTGCCGAACACCAGCGTCCAGGTGTCCTCCAGCCTGGCCGCGCCGAGCTCCCGGAACTCACCGCTCATGATGGCTCTGCAGTGTGACGGGCTGTTCATCCAGTCCTCCACCACCTGCGCCACGCTGCGCTGCCCCCACGCGATGTTCTCCCCCACCACTCGCCAGGCGTAGCCCTGCCTGGTGGCGCGGTCCCCCACCGTGCCACCGTCAGAACCGGCGTGGGAGAAGAACGAGTTGCGCACCATATCGGTGTTGTGCGCCTCGGCGGTCCTGATCAGGCGCGCCTCGAGCCTGAGAGCCGCCACCGGCGGGTAGTAGTCGGAAGCGCACATGGCACCGCTGCGACGCTCCTGGTTCACAGCCTGCAGCAGGCTAGTTGCGGGTTCGCCGAAACTGGCGCTGGGAGCGGGGGCGCAGGCTGCGGCGAGCGCGAGAAGGATAACGACAACGAGCAGGTTCCGCATCCGGGCAAGGTACCCCCACTACTGCGTTCGGCGCTATGCGGCACCGTACTTGACGGTGGTACGCGGCGCGACCTGGCTAATATGGCTTGATGGCGACTCACGCTGAACCACCTGCGAACCTCGAGGTAGCGGACTGCACGACCGACGACTCCGCACCAGCCGGACTGATCAGCGACGAGGTGCTGGACGAGGCCGTAGCGCTGCTGAAGGGGTTCGCCGACCCGACACGCCTGCGGATACTGCTGCTCCTGCGGGGGCGGGAAGTCTGCGTGCACCAGATAGTGAAGGCCCTGGACATGACCCAGTCGGCGGTCAGCCATCAGCTCCGTACGCTGCGCACTTCGCGCTTGGTCGAGTACAGCAAGCGGGGCCGCCACGTGTACTACCGCTTGGCGGACGAACACGTGAGAGACGTGCTGGACGACGTGGTCTCCCACTCACAGGAACTCTGGTAAGCACGGCCGTCATCCTCAGGCCGGACGCGCCCGGCGCAGAGCAACAGTGTCTTGGCACACGCCTCCATCACAAACACATGAGCCGTTACTCATATAATGGGTGCAGGGAAGCGGAGGTCCCTGATGGCGACTGCGAGCATAGAGCTTCGGCGGCTTCTCCCCGGGCACCAGCCCGGTGAGGACGCCTGCACGGACCACATCACCGGGGCGCTGAGCGCGCTCGACGGGGTGCTGGGAGCACGCTTCGTGGGCAGTGGTGGCGCCAGGTTCGAGGTCGAGTACGATCCGAACAGGGTGAACCCTGCCGCCATCTCGCGGCAGGCCGACGAGGCCGGCGAAGCGGCCCGCCGGCGCTGGGCTCACGACAAGCTGCGCATCCAGGGCATCCACTGCGCCGCCTGCGCCGACAAGATCACGGCTGTGACATCTCGCCTCGAAGGCGTGTCCGCTAGCAACGCCAGCTTCGCGTCGGAGGTGCTGGACATCTCGTACGACCGCGAGAAGGTGCAGCGCGGGCGCATCGAGCGGGAGATCGAGAGCCTCGGTTACAGGGTGGTGCCCGAGGCTGCCCCACCCGCAGCCGGAGCCGTTGCGGGCTCCACCCGGGTAACACCGCTCCCGGCAGGCACGTCGCACCAGCACTCGCACGCGCCGAGCCGCCCATCCACGCTCGAGCGCTCGCGAAGAGCGCGTTTCCAGCTGGCTCCTGACCTTCTCCTCAGCTTCTCCGCGGGGGCTGCCCTCCTGGCAGGGTTCGTGCTGCAGCGCCTGGGCACGCCCACGCTGGCGTGGCTCCCCTTCTACCTGGTCGCCTACGTTGCGGGCGGCTGGCACGCCACGGATCACGCGGTCAGGGCTGCACTCAAGCGCCGCTTCGATATCGACATCCTCATGGTCACCGCCGCGCTCGGCGCGGCCACGTTGGGCGCGTGGGCGGAAGGTGCGCTGCTCCTCTTCCTGTTCAGCTTGGGTCACGCCCTCGAGCGCCTGGCGATGGACAGGGCACGTAACGCCATCCGGGCTCTGGCTGACCTGACGCCCAGCGTGGCGCGCGTGGTGCGGAGCGGTTCAGAGGTCGAGGTGCCGGTCGCAGAGCTAACCATCGGAGAGCACGTGATAGTGCGCCCTGGCGAACGCATCCCTGCTGACGGTGAAGTGGTGGCAGGTGCCAGCATGGTCGACCAGGCGCCCATCACCGGGGAGAGCATGCCGGTGCTGAAAGAGACCGGGCAGGAGGTATTCGCGGGCACCATCAACGGCGCCGGGGCCCTCGAACTGGTCACCACCAAAGCTCCGGAGGACACCACCCTGGCGCGTGTGGTGAAGGCGGTAGAGTCCGCTCAGAGCGCCAAGGCGCCCAGCCACAGGTTCACGGACCGCTTCCAGCGCATCCTCACCCCCGTCATCCTCCTGACCACCGCGCTGGTGATAGCGGTTCCTCCCCTGTTCGGAGTGGAGTTCAGCACCAGCTTCATGCGCGCCATGACCCTGCTGGTGGCTGCCAGCCCGTGCGCGCTGGCGCTGGCCACGCCGTCCGCCGTGCTGTCGGGCATCGCTCGCGCAGCTCGCAGCGGCGTGCTCATCAAAGGCGGCGCACACCTCGAGAACGCTGGCACAGCGCAGGTAGTGGTGTTCGACAAGACGGGCACCCTCACTTCCGGCACTCCGAGCGTGACCGACGTGGTGGTGAGCGAGCGCACCGACGAAGGTCACCTGCTCGCGTTGGCTGCCGCAGTGGAATCGCGCAGCGCACACCCGCTGGCGTCGGCCGTCCTGACTCACTTCAACGCCTCCTCTACTCATGGGCACGCCGACCCCGTTAGCAACGTCGGCCCTGTCCACGACTTCGAGGAGATCGTGGGGCACGGCACCTCGGCCACCGTGGGCGGCGTGCGCGTGATGGTGGGCAACCGCAAGCTGATGCAGAAGGAGGGCGCCCCGCTGCCCACCGGCCTCGAGGCGGCGGCGCAGCAACTCGAAGCCGACGGTAAGAGCGTCATGTTCGTCGCAACAACACAGGGTCGGGACGCCGGGGGCGCACAGCTGGAGGTGGACGGCCTCATCGCCGTGCGCGACCAGCCTCGGCCCGAGGCGGCCGCCGCCATCGCTGCCCTCAAGGGCCTTGGCGTGGCCCACGTGGTGATGCTCTCGGGCGACAACCGGCGGGTGGCCGAAGCGCTAGGGCGGGAGCTGGGCATCGACGAAGTGAGAGCCGAACTGCTTCCCGAGGAGAAGGCGCAGGCCGTGCACGCTCTTAGGGAGGCGCACGGTAACGTCGTCATGGTGGGCGACGGCATCAACGACGCGCCGGCACTGGCCGCCGCGGACGTGGGGGTGGCCATGGGTGGTGCAGGCTCGGACGTAGCGCTGGAAACAGCCGACATAGCCCTGATGGCCGACGACCTCTCGAGACTGCCGTACGCCATCGCCCTCTCCCGCGCCAGCCGCCGCATGATCGTTCAGAACCTGGTGATCAGCCTGGCCGTCATCGCTCTGCTCGTGCCAAGTTCGCTGGCTGGTCTGGCCACCATCGGCGTGGCGGTGGTGCTGCACGAGTCCAGTACGCTCGTGGTGGTGCTCAACGCGCTCAGGCTGTTGTCCTACCGGTGGCCGCGCCGACCGGCTGGGCACGCCGGGACGAACGCCCCTGCCGTCGTCTGAGGCGCCGGCTTACCCTTTAAGTGGTTCAGGGAGCGCAGCTCGGAAGGCGCATTCCCTGCAACGAAGCCCCCAGGACGCGAGCTCCAAGCCGCGCTAAACCAGGGGGCTTAATCTTGTGCCGTGGCCACAATTGGCTAGGCTGCGCCCAGATCCACCAGGGCGCGCGTCACGAGTTCCTCCACCCGCGCCTGCACCCCCTCACGCTGCAGCCCAGCCAGCCCGAACTCGCGCCACGGAGCGTGCACGTCGGCGTCCGGCACGGCCACATCGAACGCGGCATCCAGGTCCCAGACAGGCGAATAGTCGAACCCGCCGCGCGCAGCCGCGTACTCCTCGGTGAACGCTTCCACGGCGGCGACGCCCTTCATCTTCACCAGGTCCATGCGGCAGTGCGACACGTCGGCGGCCGCGGGCCCCACGCACGCGTTCACCCAGTCCACGACCCCGGTCACCGTCAACCCGCCGCCTCTCCCCGAGAAGAGGACGTTCATGGCGTGGAAGTCACGGTGCAGGAACACCTCGTCAGGCTCCTGGGGGCGCCACCGCCGGTAGGTTTCGGCCGCCGCCTCCCACATGGCAGTCTGGCGCGTGTAGGGCGGTACCCGCACGTTCTCCAACCGCACCCAACTCCGGTAACGCCACCCGAACCCCGAAGCGTGGTGGGCGTGCACGTCGGCCAGCGCCTGCCCCAGGCACCGCAGCCAGCGCCCCTCGTCCCGCGGCGTCAGCTCGACCCTGCCGGGCAGGTGCGTCATCAGCACCGCCGGGGCCCCGAACCCCGCCGGGTCGTCCGGGGTAACCGGCGAGGGTCCAGGCAGATAGTCCACCAGCTCCGGCACGCTCAACCCCGTGCTCGCAGCCTCTCTTAGGGCAGCGGCCTCATGCTGCGCCAGGTCGGGCTCCTCGGTCAGCCACTTCTCGAGCGTGAAGAGCCTGAGAACGTAACGCGCGTTGCTGGAGTCGCTGCCATCCTCTACCAGGTACAGAGAGGACGAGGTGGCGCCCGGCATCCGCTTCAGCCGAAGCGTGCTTGACGGGATGCCGGTCGCGCGGGCGAGCCAGCCGCGCCCGGCAGTGGTCAGTGCTCTCACGCTGCCACGTTACGACGCCACCATCTACCCACAGCCCCGAGGTCGACCCGATTAACCGCCCAGTATGGATCTCATCTGCTTGTAGATGAAGCGGGCGGCTCGCTTGGGAGCCAGGCGATAAAGCATGTCCAGGAAACGGGCGTCCTTGCCCACCATCACGCGGAAGTGGTCGGCTTCCATGCCCGCCACGATGATCCGCGCGGCCTCGGGTGCCGACGTCATCGGCGGGGCCTTGGTGGTCCCGCCCAGTTCCTTCTCCATCTTGGCCTGGTAGTCACCTAGCCCGGAGTTGCTGGCGATGTTCGTGTGGATGGCGCCCGGGAAGACCACCGTCACGCGCACGTTCGTGTCGGCGAGCTCCGACCAGAGCCCCTCGGTGAACAGCTTCACGGCCGCCTTGGAAGCGCCGTAGATGGTCTGGCCCGGCACCGGTAGGAAACCGCCCATGCTCGAAGTGTTCACGATGTGCGCCACAGGTCTCGCCTTGAGGTGAGGCAAGAACGCTCTGGTGAGGTAGAGCACCCCGTAAAAGTTGATAGCGAGCACCTTGTTGATAACGCCGTAATCCAAGTCGGCCACCGGCACCATGGGCTGCATGATGCCCGCGTTGTTGATGATGCCGTCCACCACGCCGAAGCGGGCGATCACCTTCTGAGGGAGGGCCTCGGCGGCCGCCTGGTCGGAAACATCGAGCTGGAAGAGTTCCAGTTGGGCGCCCGCGCCCGCGAGGGAGGCCGTCTCCTGCAGGCCGGCCATGTTCAGGTCGGCGGCCGCCACCTTGGCGCCCTTGGAAAGCAGGAGGAGGGTGAGCTCGCGGCCCATGCCGCTGCCTGCGCCGGTAACCACTATGACCTTGTCCTGGGCTTTCATGAACCCATGATGCGCCATGATCGTCGACCCCATGCAGAAGTGGCGCGCCACCGATCCGGCGCGCCACTTCTACTGTTGACTAGACAATATGGGTTGTGTTTGGGGCCTCCTTTCGCGTAAACCGTGGGTTGCG
>CAZVTS010000083.1:2344-8373 GCA_964630175.1 uncultured bacterium | reverse complement strand
AACGAGGTGCTGCCCTTTCACGCCCTATTGACAATCAAATCCCCATATCAGCTGTTCAACCGGCCAGCCAGCCACCGTCCACAGGCACGTAGGCGCCGGTTATGTAGGAGGCGTCGTCGGACGCAAGGAACACGATCAGCTTGGCGATCTCGCTCGGGTCGGCGAAGCGTCGCATCGGGGTCAGGCTCATGAGCCAGCCCGTGGTCTGCTCGTCCTCGAAGATCGCTTCGGTCATGCCAGTCTTCACCACGCCGGGGCCTATGGAGTTGACGCGCACGCCCTGCGCGGCGTAGGAGAGTGCCGCCGACTGGGTCAGGCCCCTCACGGCGTGCTTGCTTGTCGAGTACGAGGGGTCGCCGGCCGAAGCGCGCTCACCCATGGTGCTCGAGAGGTTGACGACCGCGCCCTTCGTCTTCAGCAGTTCGGGCATGGCGTGCTTCATGCCGAGGAACGTGCCCGTAACGTTCACGCCCAGCACGCGCTCGAACGCTTCCCGCGTTACCTCGTGAAGCGGCACGTTCGGGCCGGCTGCGGAGATGCCCGCGTTGTTGACGAGGTAATCGATGCGGCCGAACTTGGCCACCGTCGCGGCCACCATGTTCGCCACCGATTCCTCGCTGCTCACGTCCACCTTCACGAACGCAGCCGTGCCGCCCGCCTCCTCGATCATGCGCACCGTCTGCGCGCCACCCTCCTCCGCGTAGTCGGCCACCATCACAGCAGCGCCGCGCCGCACGAACTCCAGCGCCGTCGCCCGCCCGATACCTGAACCCGAACCCGTCACCAAGGCTACTTTGTCGTTCACAGAAATCGCCCTCCTTACCAACTAGATTATCGCGGTGTGACCGGGGCATTTGGCCTCGCAGTGATGCCCAGTTGAGGGTCCGCCGCCGGCTGCCATGTGCGAAGCTAGGGGCAAAGCCGTGGCCTTCCGGGCACCGCCGCGGCGCAGGGAGGAAGCCCATGGACCTAGGTTTCGCATCCGCCATCTTGCCGGACCTCTCTCTGGAGGAGGTTCTGGCCTTCGCCGCCGCCGAGGGCTTCGACTGCGTCGAGGTCATGTGCTGGCCAACGGACGCCACCGATCAGCGACGCTACGCCGGGGTCACTCACATCGACGTGGCCAAGCTGGATGAACAGGCCGTCCGGGAAGTGCAGGCGCTTACCCGTAAGTACGGCGTCGGCATCAGCGCCCTCGGCTACTACCCGAACCCGTTGGCAGCGGACGAAGTGGAGAGCGCCACGTACGTGCAGCACATAGGACGCGTGATCGACGCTGCCCAGAAGCTCGGAGTGGAGGTGGTGAACACCTTCATCGGCCGCGACCCGGCCCTGCCGATTGAGGCGCAGTGGCAACGCGTGGAGGCCGTGTGGCGGCCGCTCCTGCAGCGCGCCGAGGCGGCTGGCGTGAAGATCGGCATCGAGAACTGCCCCATGCTCTTCTCACTGGACGAGTGGCCGGGCGGCAAGAACCTCGCCATCTCCCCCGCCGTCTGGCGCGAGCTGTTCGAGCGCGTGCCCAGCACGAACTTAGGGCTGAACTTCGACCCCTCGCACCTCATCTGGCAAGGCATCGACATCGACCGGGCGCTGAGCGAGTTCGCCAGCAAGCTCGTGCACGTGCACCTGAAGGATGAGCACGTGGATCAGGAGCTCCTCTACCAGCGGGGCATCATGGGGCTCGGCTGGCACGTTCCCAAGATCCCGGGTCTGGGCGACATCGACTGGATAGAGTTCTTCGCCACCCTGAAGAGCATCGGCTGGAACCGCCCGGTGGTGATCGAGGTGGAGGACCGCACGTTCGAGGACAGCCTGGACGGCCGCAAGGAGGCCATCCGCCGCGCGGGGCAGTACATCCGCACGGTGATGGAGTACGGCGGCAGCTAGGCTGCGCTCACGCGAAGCCTCGTCCGGCACGTTACCGAGCCGGCCCCTTAGGTAACATAGGCATAGGCAAATATTAGGAGGAGCATGATGAAAAGAACGATCACATTCCTAAGCGCTCTGACCCTCGCACTGTTCAGCATGGCGTGGGCTCAGACCTACACGATCGGTGTCTCCAACGGGTTCGTCGCCAGCGAGTGGCGCACGCTCATGGTGCAGGACCTGGAGACCACCGCCCAGGCTCTTCAGGACGAGCTCGGCATCACCGTCAACCTGGTGTTCGAGAACGCCGACGTCGACGTTCAGGGTCAGATCCAGCAGATCCAGAACCTCCTGAACCGCGGCGTCGACGCCATCATCATCAACCCGAACGACCAGGTCGCCCTCAACCTCGCGCTCGAAGAAGCGGTGGACGAAGGCGTGCTCGTCATCGCCACCGACCAGGAGATAGGCGCCGAAGGCGTTTACAACGTGGTCATCGACCAGAAGGAGTGGGGCCGCAGGAACGCTCGCTGGCTCGCCGAAGCTCTGGGTGGTCAAGGTAACGTGGTCATCATCGAAGGCTTCGTGGGGCACCCCGCCAACGAGGACCGCATGGCTGGCGTGGCGGAAGTGTTCGCCGCTTACCCCGCCATCAACGTGGTGGCCCGTGAGACCGGTCTGTGGGACCAGGCCACCGGCCAGCGCGTGGCGTCCGACATGCTCGCGTCCATCCCGAACATCAACGGCATCCTCACCCAGGACGGCATGGCGCAGGGCATCCTCACCGCCCTCAACGCAGCCAACCCGGCTCCCTTCCCGATCATGACGGGTGAGGCCTACGCCGGTTACCTGCGCCTGTGGGAAGAGACCGCTGCGGCGCACCCGGGCTTCCAGTCGGTGGCCGTAGTGAACCCTCCGGGCATCGCCTCCAGCGCCCTGCGCGTGGCCATCGAGGTCCTCCAGGGTGGGCAGATCGATGAAGCCCAGCTCGGTGGCCCCTTCGGCAACAGCATCTACATCGACATCCCGTTCGTGATCACCGCCGACGACCTCGCCGCGCGGCTCGAGGAGTACAAGGACCGCCCTGACTCCTACGCCATGGACGGCATCATCAGCCAGGCCGAAGCAGCCTCCTTCATGAAGTAAGCGCCTGCGCGCGTTCGGGGCGGCGACTGCCATGGGTGGTCGCCGCCCCGTCCTTACGCCGGCAACCAAGCGGGGATTTACTATCTTCAGTAGCAACCGAAACTATTTAGACTTAGGCGACTCGTAAGCATGAGGCCGCCGCACCCAACCTCGAGACCATGATGGCCGAACCTTCGATCCCCTCTCGCTCCCCCGTCGCTCCCGTGCGTGCGCCCGTGGTGTCGGTGCGCGGCGTGGCCAAACGGTACGGAGCCGTGCGTGCCCTGGAGAAGGCGGACCTCGACATCCGCGCCGGCGAAGTGGTGGCGCTGCTGGGAGCCAACGGCAGCGGCAAGAGCACCCTGGGGCGGGTGATAACGGGCATCACCAGGCCCGACTCGGGCACTCTCACACTCGACGGCCAGACACTTCAGCTGACCTCCCCGGCCCAGGCGCGACACCTGGGTATCACCGCCGTGTACCAGGAGCTGTCACTGGTGCCGGACCTGAGCGTGGCCGAGAACGTCTGGCTGGGGCACGAACCCATGCGTCTGGGCGGGCTCGACAGGCGGGCCATGCGCGAGCAGACCGCCGACCTGCTCACCAACTTCGCCGACGTCTTCGCGGTGCCGGTCACGCCAGACACCGTGGTGGACGACCTGCCTTCCAGCGAGCGGCAGCTCGTGGAGGTGGTCAAGGCCCTCGCCTGGCGCCCCCGAGTACTGGTACTGGACGAAGCCACCGCCTCGCTCGACAGCCGTCAGGTGGACAGACTGTTCGAGCTGGTCCGCCAGTGGCGCGACCAGGGCATGGCGCTGGCGTTCATTTCGCACCGCATGGAAGAGATCTTCCGGGTGGCCGACCGCGCTGCCGTGCTGCGTAACGGCGTGAGCGTGGGCGAGAGGCTCATAGCAGAAGCCACGGAACGAGAACTGGTGAACCTCATGACGGGCGGCGGCGAGGTGGCCGCCATGGTCCTGCAGGAGCGCCACGAGGACCCGGCGGCGTTGAGCGCGCCCGTGCTGCTCGAGCTGGAGGAGTTCACGAGCCCAGGGCTGGAGCCCCTGAACCTGAAGGTGAAGCGCGGCGAACTGGTGGGCCTAGGCGGCCTGCAGGGCCAGGGCCAGCGCCAGCTCCTTCTGGCGCTGTTCGGCGCCGCCCCGCACCGTGGGCGCATGACGCTGGGTGGCGAGGTGGCGGGGTTCCGCAACCCACGCCAGGCCCAGAGGGCGGGGGTGGCCTACGTGCCGGGCGACCGCAACCGCGAGGGGTTACTGCCCATAAGGCCGATCCTCGAGAACCTGCAACTGCCCGGCTGGCGCTCTTACGGCACGCCGCTAAGCCTGAAGCGTGCGCGCTCGGACGCGGACGCGGCCGTGAACGACCTAGCCATAAAGATAGCCACGCTGGACGAACCGGTGGCCAACCTCTCGGGCGGCAACGCCCAGAAAGTGGTGATCGGCAAGTGGCTCATGAGAGAGCCTCGGCTGCTGCTTCTGGACGACCCCACCAAGGGGGTGGACGTGAACGCCAAGGCGGAGTTCTACCGCCTGCTTAGGCGCTTGCAGCAGCAGGGCACCACCATCCTCTTCCACAGTTCCGACGACGCCGAGCTGCTGGGACTGTGTCAACGCGTGATAGTGCTGCAGGACGGCCACGTGCGCGCCGAGCTCACAGGCGAGACCCTCGACAAAGAGAGCCTGGTGGCGGCCTCGATGGGGGCGCAGGCGGCGGTGAGCGCACCGTGACGCGAGCGTTCTTCCGTAACAACACCTACCTGGTGTCTCTGCTGCTTCTGCTCGTGGCCATCGGGCTCAACTACTACCTGCAGCCCAACTTCTTCCAGGCGCGCGTGCTGAACGGCAACCTGCGGGTGATGCTGCCGCTGATGGTGCTGGCGGCCGGGCAGGCCATCGTCATCATCGCGGGCGGCATCGACCTCTCGGTCGGCGCCATGGTGTCGCTGGTGAACGTAACGCTGGTGACGCTCATAACCCGCGACAGCGGCCCTCCGGAGATGCTCCTCGGCGCCGGCGTCGCGTTACTGCTGGGCGCCGCGGCGGGCGCGCTCAACGGCATCAGCGTGGCCTTCCTCAGGCTGCAGCCCATCGTCACCACGTACGCCACCTCGTTCCTGTTCTCAGGCGTCGCGCTGGTGATCCTCCCCCGCCCCGGCGGCTCGCTGCCCCGGGCGCTCACCACCTTCTACCGCTCGGCGCCCCTCGGCATACCTGCCTCGGCCTACGGCATCGCGCTGCTGCTGCTCATCTGGGTGCTCCTCAGGCGCACGCGCTTCATGCAGAACCTCTACGCCATCGGCGGTAACGCAGCAGCGGCGCGTGCGAGCGGCGTGCGGGTGGCCCTCACCAGCTTCGGTAGCTACGTGGCGATGGGCGTGTTCGCAGCGCTGTCTGCCATGATGCTCACCCTGAGCACGGGCTCCGGCAACTCGCGCCTCGGAGACGCCATGACCCTGCCCTCCATCGTGGCGGTGGTGCTGGGCGGCACGCGGCTGGCCGGCGGTCGCGGCGGCGTGGTGGGCGCCGTGATCGGCGTGGCCATCCTCACCCTCATCCGCAACCTCATCACGTTCGCCAACGTGCCCACCTGGTACCAGACGCTGTTCGACGCCGTGATCATCCTGCTGGCCCTGGCAGGCCCGGGCATAGTGCGGCTCATAAGGGAGAGGGGCGCATGAAGGCGTTCATCTCGCGTATCCCGCCGGCGGCCGTAGCGCTTGTACTGTCCGTGCTGCTCTTCCTCATCGGCGGCCTGGTGCAACCCAACTTCGTCAACATCGACCAGGCCATAAACATCGTGCGCCTAGCGGCGTTCTTGGGGATAATCGCCGCCGGGCAGACGCTGGTGATCATCGCAGGTGGTGAAGGCATCGACCTCTCGGTTGGCGCAGTGGTGACGCTCGGGGCCATCCTCACGTTCATGGTGAGCGGGGGCAACAACCAGGGCATGTGGCTCGCCGTGCTGGTGGTGCTAGCTACCGGCGCCGTCATCGGGCTCATCAACGGGCTCGGCATCGT
>CAZVTS010000083.1:0-2244 GCA_964630175.1 uncultured bacterium | reverse complement strand
GCGCTCTCCGGCGTGAACGTGCCTGGGGTCGTCATCCTCACCTACACCCTCAGCGGCTTGCTGGCCGCGCTGGGCGGGCTGCTGCTCCTGGGCTTCACGCAGCGCGTGTTCCTCAGCCTGGGCGAGTCTTACCTCTTCCCCTCCATCGCCGCCGTGGTGGTGGGCGGCACGGTGCTGGCCGGCGGCCGCGGCAGCTACTTCGGCACCATGGCGGGCGCCCTGGTGCTGACCATGACCGAGAGCCTGCTGCGCGCCATGCGCATGGGCGAGGCGTACCAGCTGATAGTGTTCGGCGCCATATTGGTGGTGCTGCTCAGTGTGTACGGCCGCCAGAGACAGAGCACTTGATCCAGCCAGCTACCCGGTGTGCTCACAGTGGCCAGCGTTATCCGCCTTCGTCACTGCGTGACGAAAGTGGCCAGATGGTGCTTGAGGCGCGCCAGGTCCTCTAAGCGCACGTACATCATGTGCCCCGACTCGTAGGCGGAGGTAGTGATGTTCTTGCGGAGTTCCTCCTCGAGCCCAAGGTGGGCGAGGGTGTACTCCGTGGCGAAGTACGGGGTGGCGAGGTCGTAGTAGGCGGACGCAACGTGCACGCGCAGGTGCTTGTTGCTGCTCATGGCCTTGCGCAGGGTGTCGGCCACGTTCACGTACTGACCGACGAACTGCGAGTAGTCCCACTTCTGGTACAAGCCCGAGAGGATCTCGTAGGTTATGTCGGGTTCGTGCCGGAAGCCGAGCTCGGTGCGCACGTAGGCGTTCCAGGCGGCAGTGTACGGCTCCTGGATGGCGGCGTAGCTGGGGTCGTACTCGAAAGACTCGCCGCCCGCGTCGCGGTCCACGCCCTTGTAGCGGCTGTCCAGCCGGCCCACCGTGGTGCGCTCTCCCCTCAGCAGTTCCTTGGCGAAGCGCGGCAACACGATGCGTAAGTTGTTGCGCTCCACGAACTCCGGGGTGGTGCCCGTGTAGGCCGCCACCTGGCGCGCGACGTCGGCGCGCTCGTCGTCCGCTAGCGAATCGCCCTTCAGGAGCGCGAGGCTGTAACGTTCCAGCGTGAACTCCTCGACCTCCGCGAGCAGGTCAGGAAGCGGCTTCGCTTGTAGCTCGGCGGCCAACTGCCCGTGGTACCAGGCGGTGGCGGCGTAACTCGGCAGGTAGAGCAGCGGCGGCAGGTCGTTGCCCACGTTGAAGCGCACGGTGCTGAAGTCGAGCACCGAGGAGATGAGCATGATGCCCGTGAGGTAGATGCCGTGCCGGTCCTGCAGGTAGCCGGACAGGCCGGCAGAGCGGGTGGTGCCGTAGCTCTCGCCCGCTAAGAACTTGGGGCTCAGCCAGCGGTCCTCGCGGCCGAGCCACTCGCGGATCAGGTCTCCCACGCTCTCCAGGTCCTGCTGGTAGCCGTGGAACTCCTTGGCCTTCTCGCCTTCGGCAGGCCTGCTCCAGCCGGTACCCACCGGGTCTATGAACACCAGATCGGTAACGTCAAGCAGGGAGTGCTCGTTGTCGACCAGCCCGTAGGGCGCGGGCAGGGGCTCGCCCTCGGCGCCCATGACCACGCGGCGCGGCCCGAGGGTGCCGATGTGCAGCCACACGGAGGATGAGCCGGGGCCACCGTTGTACGCGAACGTTATGGGCCTCTCGGCCGCGTCCTCCACTCCCAGGCGCGTGTACGCCGTGACGAACATGCGCGCCACGGTGCGCACGCCCTTGGTCACGTCGTCCTCGGTGGTCTCGCGGTTCAGCGAGACGAGTCCGCTGGTGGCCCGGTAGCGCACGAGTTGCCCACCGATGGTGACCTCGTGCTCGGTGGAAACGAGGTCGTCGGGCTGCAGCTTGGGTTTCTCCGTTTGGGTGGCTTCTGTGCTCATGGTCGCGCCTCCGCCTGTGATGCGGATAGCGTAACAAGGACGGTTGCGGCACCGACCGCCCGCCGTAGCAGTAACTTGGGCACATGAGCGAGACGAGAACGACAGAAGGTATGGAAGCACCAGTTGTAGAGGAACTCATGGTCAGCTACGAGGCCAACAAGCAGCTGGCCGACAAAGCGCTGGATCAGCTGGATGAACACGAGTGGCACACCGCCCTTGACCCGGAAAGCAACTCGGTGGCCGTGATCGTGAGGCATGTGACGGGCAACCTAAGGTCGCGCTGGACCGACCTGCTGACGTCCGACGGGGAGAAGCCGAGCAGAGACCGCGACGGCGAGTTCGAAGAGTCGGACCAGAGCTTGGCGGAGATGCGGGC
>CAZVTS010000082.1:0-8429 GCA_964630175.1 uncultured bacterium | reverse complement strand
TGTCTAAGGCACACCGCCAGCGTTCATCCTGAGCCAGGATCAAACTCTCCAAGACAATGTCAGATTGAGGTTCTGACGGACCATTAGTTTCACTGGAAGTTATTGACAGGTATTTTCTGCAACCAGGTTTTCAAGGATCTCGGCGCCCTTAGGCGCGAATTCCTATTATGACCGGTGCTTCGACATTCTGTCAACCCCTGCCTCTCGCTTAGGCTTCGGCAAGCTCCATGAGAGCCCGCCTCCAACCTGCCCGAAAGGCCCCTGCTTACGCAGAAGTGTTATTTGGGTAAAGGAATTTTGACAGGTATTTTCTGCAACCAGGTTTTCAAGGAACTCGGCCTGCAGCCCAGTGGGCCGTTCGCAGGCGCAAAAGAGATAGTAAACCCCTGAAGCGCGCTCTGTCAAGCCTAGGCAGGTGGCGGCCAGCTGGTCCAGGCCGAACGCCCACCGGACACGCCTTCCCGCCCACCTCAGGCGGTAGGCTGGCGGGCATGAAGCGCGACGAACTCGTAGCCTGGCTCGATCAGTACCTGGACATCGGCACCTACCGGGCCGACCCCTCCATGAACGGCCTCCAAGTGGAGGGCTCGGACGAAGTGACCAAAGTGGCCGTGGCCGTGGACGCCAGCCTGAACACCTTCCAGCAGGCGCGCACCGCCGGCGCCGACATGCTCATCGTCCATCACGGGCTCTTCTGGGGTCAGCCACTGGCCATCACCGGCATGCACAAGGAGCGGGTGAAGTACCTGCTCGATTCGCACCTCTCCCTGTACGCCGCTCACCTGCCGCTGGACGCTCACCGCGAGGTCGGCAACAACTGGGGCCTCGCCCCTATCCTCGGCCTCAAGGAACTGGAGCCGTTCGGCGAATTCCGCGGGCTACACATCGGCGTCAAAGGCGTGTTCCCCCAACCCATACCCATCAGGCAGCTGGCCACGGAGATAGAGAAACAGCTCGGCGAGCAGGTGATGGTGCACGCTGGCGGGCCCACCCTGGTGAACAACTTGGGCATAGTGAGCGGCGGAGCAGCGTGGGACGTGGTCACGGCTGCGGAGCAGGGCCTGGACGCGTTCCTCACGGGAGAACCCAAGCACGAGGTCTTCCACCATGCTTACGAGCTGGGCATCAACGCCATCTACGCCGGTCACTACATGACCGAAACGGTGGGCGTGACGCTGCTGGCCAGCAAGCTCGAGGACGAGTTCGGTCTCTCCACCGAGTTCATCCTGCTACCCACCGGCCTCTGATGACGCCAGGCACGGCGCCGGCCAGGGGCCGCTTCATCGTCTTCGAAGGGCCTGAGGGTGCAGGCAAGTCCACTCAGATCGCCAGGCTGAAGGCCGCTCTCGAGCGGATCGGCCGGCGACCGCTGGTAACACGTGAGCCGGGCGGCACCCAGGCAGGCGAGGCCGTGCGCCACGTGCTGCTGGACCCCACGCTGGAGATCGCGCCCCTTCCTGAGTTCCTCCTCTACTCGGCCGCCCGCTCCCAGCACGTGCTCGAGGTCATAGAGCCGGCCCTGGCACAGGGGCGGGACGTGATCAGCGACCGTTTCGCGTCCGCCAGCGTGGCCTACCAGGGCTACGGCCGCGGCCTCGACTTACGACTCGTGCACGACCTGAACGCCAAGGCCACGGGCGGCCTGAAACCCGACCGCACCCTCCTCCTGGACCTGGACGCCGGGCAGGGCCTGGAACGCGTTGCTGCCCGAGCCGCCAGGGATCGCCTGGAATCCGCCGGGTTGGATTTTCATGAACGGACCCGAGCGGGTTTCCTGGAGCAGGCGAGCGGCGACCCGACCTGGGTGGTGATCAACGCAGCCCAGAGCGAGGACGCCGTAGCCGCCGAAGTGTGGCGTGCCGTGCAGGACCTGCTCATAGCCCCTCACGCGAACGGGTCGGCGTGAACGCGGCTCGTCCCGTCACAGGCCCGGGCCGGTTTCGGCCCCCGCTGCTCCTGGCCGTTGCCGCCTTGATGCTCGCGCTCCCGCCACTCGCCGCCGCGCAGGAAGCGCCGCAGCTACTGGGGGTGAAGGTGCTGGCCCAGTACCCGCACGACGACGCTGCGTTCACGCAGGGGCTACTCCTCCACGAGGGCTACCTGTACGAGAGCACGGGGTTGGTAGGTGAATCCTCTCTACGTCAGGTGAACCTCGCGACTGGCGAGGTAGTCCGTATGCGGAGCGTGCCGGAACCTCACTTCGCCGAGGGCCTCGAGCTGGTCGGCGACGAACTGCTTCAGCTCACCTGGCAGACAGGCACGCTGTTCCGTTACGACGTGGACTCCTTCGAGCTCTTGCGCGAACAGTCGTACGAGGGCGAAGGCTGGGGGCTCTGCTACGACGGCGAGGCGCTCTGGATGACCGATGGCAGCGCCACCCTGTTCAGGCGCGACCCCGCGAGCTTCGAGGTGCTCTCTTCGGTGACCGTCACGCTCACCGGCAGCCCCGTCCCGCGCCTCAACGAGCTCGAGTGCGTGGGCGGGAAGGTGTACGCCAACGTGTGGCTCACCGACATCATCGTGCGCATAGAGCCCGAGTCCGGCCGCATCGACGCCATCATCAACGCGGCCGGCCTCCGGTCGGCCGCCCGCGTCACCGGTCGGGACGCCGTGCTGAACGGCGTGGCCTACGACGCCGAGAGAGACGTGTTCCTGGTAACCGGCAAGCTCTGGCCGGTGATCTTCGAAGTGCGCTTCGAGTGATGGCCGCAGCTATCTGGCGGCTGTAACACTCAGGCCTGACCTAGCTTGACGTGACGGCGCTCGCCGAGCTGGACTTCGCTTCCGCGGTACTGCTCGCGCCGGAGGTCTCGCCCGCCGGCTTGGCCGCGGTGCCTGACTCGCCGGTGGCCTTCCGCCCCCCGCTCTGGCTACGCGAGTCGTTGACGTAGAAGCCTGAGCCCTTGAACGCAATGCCCACCGGCTGGATGAGGCGCTTCACCGGCTCGCCCGTCTCCGGATGCACCGTCAGCGCGTCCTCGGTGATGCGCTGCTGCAGTTCGAAGGTCTCGCCCGTGACAAGGTTCCTGTAGACGTAGGTCGGCATCTATCCTCCTGCGCGCGAACCGCGGTGGGCCGCGCGGCGCCGCACACGGTACTGCTCGAACCGGGCCGCTCCCAGGCGGCGCGGTTGACGCGAACCGGCACCAAGTATGGAGGGTATCACCCTTGGTACGCTTCACCCATGTCGCATGCTGCATCCGCTTCCTCAGCGGCCTTCCCCCGAGCGACTCCTAACGACCCGGAACGCGTGGCCGTGCTGGGCGCGGGCGCGTGGGGCACCGTGGTAGCCGCGCTCATCGCGCGTAACGAGCATCACGTGAAGCTGTGGGCCCACCGGCCGGAACTGGCGGCGAAGCTCACCGCCGAGAGGCGCAACTCCGAGTACGCCCCCGACCTGCACTTTCCGCCCAACCTCACGGCCACCAGCGACCTGGCGGAGGCCGTGGCCGACGCGGGCCTCGCCTTCATCGTGGTACCTACGCCCGCCATCCGTGGGCTCTCGCAGCAGTTGCAGGCGCTGGCGTACGCCGGCGCACTGGTGAGTTGCTCCAAGGGCCTGGAGGTAGGGAGCCTGAACCGCATCAGTCAAGTGGTAGCGGACGCGCTGCCGTCCTGTCCGTTCGCAGTCCTGTCCGGCCCCAACCTGGCGGGCGAGATCGCCGCCGGCCTGCCGGCAGCGGCCACCGTGGCGAGCCGCGAACCGCGCCTGGCGGCGCGCGTGCAACGCCTCATGCAGCAACCCACCTTCCGGCTCTACACTAGCGACGACGTCGCGGGTGTGGAGGCGGGTGGGGCCCTCAAGAACGTCATCGCCTTGGCCAGCGGCATGAGCGACGGCCTGGGCACCGGCGAGAACGCCCGCGCTTCCCTCATCACCCGGGGGTTGGCGGAGCTGGTGAGGCTGGGTATCGCGCTGGGCGGCGAGGCGCGTACCTTCTACGGCCTGGCCGGGCTGGGTGACCTGGTGGCCACCTGCTCGAGCGTTCGGTCGCGCAACCACCAGGCGGGCGCCCGCATCGCGCAGGGTGAGAGCCTGGAAGAGCTGCTCGCCACCGGCCTCACGGCGGAGGGCGTACACACCGTGAAGGCTGTGAACGAGAGCGACGTGGGTCGCGCGCTAGAGTTGCCGATCAGTCGCGAGGTCTATAGGGTCCTCTTCGAGCGGAAGGATCCAAGGCAGGCCATAGTGGACCTGATGACTAGGGCGGAGAAGGCAGAATGACCGCGATCACTGCTTCTAACCTGACCAAACGCTACGGGCGCACGGACGCGGTGGCTTCAGTCAGCTTCGAGATTGGCAACGGCGAGATCGTCGGCTTCGTGGGGCCGAACGGTGCCGGCAAGACCACCACCCTACGCATGCTGGCCGGGCTCATCAGGCCCACCGCGGGTTCCGCGTCCATCCTCGGGCAGAACGTGCCGGGCTCCGTGCTGAGTGAGGTGGGCACCATGATCGAGGAGCCGAGCTTCTACCCGTACATGACTGGCAGACAGAACCTGCGGCACGCGGCCGCTCTTCACGGTGGGGTGCCAGCCAGGCGGGTCGACGAGTCGCTCGCGTTCGTGAAGCTGGAGAACGCGGCCGAGAAGCGGGTCAAGGCGTACTCGCAGGGCATGCGGCAGCGCCTGGCGCTGGCGCGGGCGCTGCTGTGGGAGCCCAAGGTGCTGCTGCTGGACGAGCCCACCAACGGGCTGGACCCCACGGGCATAGCCGAGTTCCGCGAATCGCTGAAGCAGGTGGCCGCCACCGGCACCACCGTGCTCATCTCCAGCCACATCCTCGCCGAGGTGGAGAAGTTCGTGAACCGCGTGCTGGCCATAGACAAGGGCCGGCTGCGCTTCGACGGCACGCTCGCCGAGCTCGTCGCTCAGGCCGGCGGGCAGACGGTGCGGTACCAGATCCGGGCTCAGGACGGCGCTGCGCTGCTGAACGCGCTCGCCGAGCTGGGTTACGCGGCGGCCGCATCCGGCGCCGACGGCGCCGTGGTGGAGGTGCCTCAGGAGGCTGCCGACGACCTCATGTTCCAGCTGGCAGCGGCCGGCGTGCGCGTCACTTCCGCCACACCGACCGCGGAGAACCTCGAGAGCGCCTACCTGCGTCTGGTGGGTTCGGACGGGAAGCCCTCATGAACGCCGTACTCAACGTGGTCAGGGCCGAGTGGTTCAAGGTGTGGCGCAAGCGCCGCCTCTACCTGCTGGCGGGCCTCTACTGGCTGATCGCTCCCATCCTCATCCTCGTGGTGGCGCGCGTCATCTTCGGCAACGTGGGCGGCTCGTTCGTGAACCAGGACGGCATCGTCGACGCCACCCTGCAGCAGCTCACGTCGCCCTACGGCCTGGCGCGCCTGCTGCTGGTAGGTCCCGGCTACATGAGCCCGACCTTCTACATCGTGTGCGTGACCCTGGTGGCAGCTCTCCTGATCGGTGACGAGCGGAGTCAGAACATGTGGAAGACCGTTCTGGTGGTACAGCCGAACCGGGTGGCGGTGCTGGCCGGCAAGGTCATCGTGGCCATGCTGGCGCTAGGGGTGCTGCAGTTCGGGGCAGCGCTCGCGGGCGCGCTCTTCGGCGCGGTCGGCGCGCTGTTCCTGCCCACCACCGTCTCTGGTGGTGCGTGGGGCGAGCTTCTCGGGCTTTACTTCATCCAGTGGGCGTTCATGCTGGCACCCGTTCTGCTGGCGTTCCTGCTCATCTTCGTCGTTCGTTCAGGTGTGCTGGGTGTGGTCATGGTGCTCTTCCTGCCCGGCCTCATAGAGGCCGTGTACGGGTTGCTCAGCACCATCGCTCAACTGCAGCCTCTCAACCGGATCAATGCCGTGTTCCAGGCCCTGAGGCTCAAGAACGCCTGGGACGCGCTGCCGCAGTTCTTCTTCACCGCCAACCTCTACGCCCCCTCGCGCGCGCCCGCCAAGGACCTGGCCGCTTCGTTGGGGGCGGACCTGGCTGGGCAGGCGGCCACGGAACTCGGGCCCATGGCCAGCCTGCTGGGAACCGGCATCACGGTGCCGCACGCCGCACTGGTGATGGTGGGTTACGCCGTTCTCTTCGGGGTGCTTCTCTTCACGGTGTTCCTGCGTCGCGACGTGGACTGAGCAACGAGCGGGCGGTTCAGCGTGAGTCAGTGCGCGGAGGCCCTGCTACGTTTCTGCTCGTACATGCGGGCGTCGGCGCGGCTCACCAGGGCCTCGAAAGACTCGGCGTCCTCCGGGAAGGTGGCTGCGCCCACGCTGGCGCTGAGGCGCACCACGCCCTCGTCGAGCGAGATGGGCTCCTCTATGGCGGCTAGCAACCGGCCGGTGACGCGGTCGACCGCCCCGAACTCGGGGCCGGCCAGAAGCACCGCGAACTCGTCGCCTCCCAGGCGCGCCACGATCTCTTCCGGGCGCACGTTCTCGAGTAGCCGGTGCCCGATGATGCTGAGCACCTTGTCGCCAACCTCGTGGCCATAAGTGTCGTTCACGGCCTTGAAGCCGTTCAGGTCGAAGTAGAGAAGCGCCATGGGCATGGCCCGCCTGCGGAGCACCCAGAAGCGCGACTTGACGTGCCGCCGGTTGGCCAGCCCCGTGAGATCGTCGCGGTTCAGTAGCTCCACGGCCTGTTTCAGGACGCTCTTGTAATGCGAGATGCTCCTGAACTGGACGACCAGGTAATCTTCCTGCAGCGGGATGACGGTCACGGCGTACCACACCACGTCGCGTCTCGGTTGCGCGTCCCGGCCGCCGTCGACGTCGTCGCCCTCGGCCCACGGGTACGGCTGCTCGAACTCCTGCACCGTCTGCGTCATGTGAGCCAAGACGAGGCGCCGGTAGATGCGGGGATCCAGATGCTCGGGGTGCGATTGCCGGGCGCGGCTTCCGGCCAGTTGTTCGGCCGGCAGGGAGAACGCGTGGGCGGCGCTAGCGTTCATGTCCACCCACTCGAAATCGTCCAGGCCGCCGCTGGCTTTGCGAAGCACACGGAAGAGCACCAGGCCGTGCGGGGCTCTCTTGAAGTAATCCCGCCAGATAGCCTCGCCGGGCACGCTGGGAACTTCTACCTTGGCTTGCATATGCACGCTCATGATACTCACAAATGGGTAGTGATGCCGTCAGCCCCCCCGCCGCAGTCCTACTCTTCCTCGCCGGTAGCCACAGGGAGGTGGTCGTAGCTCGACCAGTCGCTCCACGAGCCGGCGTAAAGCCGTGCGTCACGAACCCCGGCTTCCTCCAGGGCCAGCAGCAGGTGCGCCGCGCTCACGCCCGATCCGCAGTAGGCGATGACCTCACCTGCCTCGAGCGCCGGCGCCAGGAACGCCCTCAGCCCCGCCGCGTCCTTGAACCTGCCGTTCTGGAGCGCGTCCTGGTAGTACCGGTTCACGGCGCCGGGGATATGGCCGGCCTTCGGGTCCAGCGGCTCTATCTCGCCCCGGTACCGTTCTCCGGCGCGGGCGTCCAGCACCAGCGCAGCGGAGTCGCTCGCAGCCGTACGTACGTAGTCGGCATCGACCACCATGCGCGGCTGCAGGTGCAGCTCGAACGTGGTCGACTCGTTCTGGGTCGGCTCGTTGGTCAGCTCCCCGCCGGCCTCCAGGTACGCCGCCAGGCCGCCGTCCAAGTAGCGCACGTTGTGGTGACCGGCGTACCGCAGCAACCACCACGCGCGGGCGGCGTACATGGCGCCGCTCTGGTCGTAGACCACCACCTCGTTCTTCCTGCTTATGCCGAGTTCGCCGAGCCGCCGCGCGAAGTCGGCCATGTCCGGCAGCGGGTGGCGGCCGCCGTGGCGGGCGGGCGCGCTGGAGAGATCGGCGTCGAGGTCGAGGTGCACTGCTCCCGGCACGTGTCCGGCTGCGTACTCCTGGAGTCCGAAAGCGGGGTCGAGGAGCTCGAAGCGCGCGTCCACCACGCGGAGGTTCGGCCGGCCCAGCAGCTCAAGGAACTCAGCTGCAGAGATCAGGTTGGATCCGTTCATCCGCAGAGTGTACATCTCAGCGCGCCTTCGCCCCGGGCGCGTATCATCGCGCCATGAGCGGATGGCCGGCCCAGCGGCATATCGACAGTCCTTCCAACCCGTACGTGAAGGAGACGGCGCGCCTCAAGGAGCGCCGGGTGCGCCAGAAGAGGGGCCTCTACCTCATCGAGGGCGTGAGGGAGGTCGAGCGCGCCCTTGCCGCGGGCGTGACTCCGAGCGAGCTGCTGCTTGGGCCTCCCAAGGGTACGGCGGCCGAGCAAGTGGCTGCGCTCAGGCGGACGGCGGTCCAGGCGGGCGCTGAGGTCATCTCGCTTTCCGAGGCCGCCTTCAACAAGCTCAGCGTGCGCGAGCACCCGGATGGCGTGGCGCTGGTGGCGCGGAGTCGGGGCCGGGACCTAAGCTCCATCGACCTGACGGCGGACTCACTGGTGCTCATCGTCGACGGGCTGGAGAAGCCAGGCAACCTGGGGGCGCTC
>CAZVTS010000081.1:0-8818 GCA_964630175.1 uncultured bacterium | reverse complement strand
CTTCACCTCGAATCACTCGCCCTGATCCCACCTCGCGAACTTCTATCCGATTTCCAACGTGTATCAACTCAGTGTTTCGACCACGCGCAGAAGCCGCAGAAGCGCCTTGCCAAACCGCCTGTTGGATTGACCGGATAGCCGCTTGCTCTTGCTGACTGGTGAGCGCACCCCGATTAGAAAACACTGCAATACCAAACACAAGCCCGAGCACGGCAAGTACAACGAGCATCTCGATTAGCGTGATACCCAGTGACTTGCTCCGGCGCCCATAGGCACCAAGAGGGGTCCGCTCCGAGTTTCGTAGCTTAGGGCGAGCCCGCCAATTCTGAAGCCAGAGTCCGTAATGCATGCTTCTACGATATTGCCAGTCTGTGCGCCGGGCCACCCCCGGCCGGGGGAAGCACACACCCAATCCGAATGCGCGAGCGCTCCGTTCGCTACGGGTCTTGCATGCGAGTTCCGCATCCGAATGAGCTGCATGGATCAGTTTGTCAACTTAGCTTTGGATGCCGGCAGAAGTGAGTCTTCGGTCACGGTCGGAAGGTAGCAGCTGTGACCGAACCAGCGTGAAATCGTGATGCTAGGTTCTCACGATCCCATTGCCAGTTGTCGCCCACCGTTCCGGAGCCGGCCCACAACCTATGCGACACGGAACCTACGTACAGAACAAGTGTAGAACCGACAGGCCTCTCACCATTAGTCCTGCCCGGGCACAATTCGCCGGACGACACTTTTCTGTGCGCGAACGAGCTCATTCGTGAGTCACGATTGGACGAGACTAGTATCAGCGGAACACTGATGGCGCAACAAGACTCTCCTCAGCAAGTCACCTGGCCGGAACAATGTAGTGTTCGGCGATTTCACCTTCAGCCGATACACCCCTGTAAGCGGGTCGAAATATTGACCTACCTGAGGATCAGCTTGAGTCCACACCGCATGAAAACCCTCGGGGTGCTGCAGCCGACGATCTTTCGTCAATTAGCGTCATGTAATTTTTCAGGTCTACTCAAGCAGTTGTGAGCGTCATCGGTGGCCCGCTGGCACGTGCTGCAAACGAATGGAAGCCTAGGTCGAAAAAGAAGCGGGCCGCCCTATAGGGCGGCCCGAAAAGCCTTCTGTCAAGCAACTATGGAACTGTTTGTGATGCTGCCGTACCGCCGTCATAGTTTACGGTCACAGATGCCCCGTCCGCAGTGTACGAGCAGGTGGTGGCGTTACCAAATGTACCTACTACGTAAGAACCGAACGTTGGGGCGCAAGCGGCGGCTGATGCGGTAGCGGCGGCAACAGTGTTGCCCGGAGCTTCCGCGATGAAGGCTTGGGCGGCAGTGTAGATGTTGCGGGCGTGAGCTTCGGCAGCGCGGTCAACCGATACTTGGCGTGCCCTCATTAGGTTCGGGATGAGAACGGCGGCGAGGATGCCGATGATCGCAATCACGATCAGCAGCTCGATAAGGGTGAAACCCCCGGACTTCTTAATGCGCATGACGCGCCTCCTTCGATTTGGCTCCCGGGAAGAGATATGGATGATGGCCCGGTTGCCTGAGTAGTGCAAGCACAAGCTTTGCTCGTGCTGAAATGAAGACTATCAGGCTGCTCTAACGGAACTCTTACAAACACTTCACACGCACCGGTCAAACGAGAGCTCAAACCTAGAACCTCTTGGCCGCGGCCCACCGGCTGTGTGGGTACTGCGCCGTTAATAGTCAGCTAAGCGCCCACGCTTCTGTGCACCCTCCCGTGTTACTATCCCCTCTGCCCCGTCGGACCAACGCGGTGGCGACCCTCGAACCAGGTCAGGTCGGAAGAAGCAGCCTTAAGGGGTGATCGTCAGGTGCCGTTGGAATCCGGCGGGGCGCTTTCTATCTGCGCTAACAACCAGCTCTGAACGGGCGTCTCGTGCTACCTTGGCTCACAAACAGAATCGGGGTGGGGTTTTGTCTGCATCGTTCAGTCGGTACGTTCGCTTTACCGCATTGGCGGTAGGGGTGCTGCTCACGCTGTTCGTCATCTCGCAGGCGGCACAGGTCGTAGGTCTGGCAAGCTCACTACACCCCTGGTTTGGCGCCGCAGTGGGCGTTCTTCTCGTGGGGTTGCTCCTTTGGCTGGTCCTGTTCCCGCTCGTCAGCTACCTCAGGCTCTCTCCCGCTCTTGTACCGCCGGCCCAATCTGATGGCGAAGCCTACGAGCGCTTCGTTCAAGGCTACTTGTCTGCCTGCAAGCAGAACCCGCATCTTGAAGGCGAGAGCCTCCAAAACGAGGAAGATCTGAAGCGCGCCATAGGCCTTCTGACCACGAAGGCAGAGGGCGTGGCCATGCGCAACGCGTCCCAGATCTTCCTTGGAACGGCCATCTCGCAGTACGGCGCACTCGACACCCTCATCGTGGCGGGACTGCAGGCGCGCATGGTCTGGCAGATCGCCCACGTTTACCAGCGGCGGCCCTCGCTAAGGCACATGGCGTACCTCTACACCAACGTGCTCACCACTTCGTTCGTGGCCTCGAACCTGGAGCGGGTCGACCTCTCCGAGTACGTGCAGCCTGTTATGGCGAGCATGGTGGGCCAGAGCGCAGCCGTGTTCCCGGGCGTGGCGGCGGTTGCCACGCAGTTATCCAACGCGGTGTTCCAGGGCTCCGTGAACTCGTTTCTAACGTTGCGGGTCGCCATGGTGGCCATCGCCTATTCCAACGCGCTATCCAAGCCACAGAGATCCTCGATCTGGAGGTCCGCCGTGGCACGCGCAGGTGGCTTGCTCATCCGCACCGTCACGTCCGGTACCGCGGAGCTCTCGAAAGCTTTCGCGGTGGCGGCCGGCAAGACGGTCGCCAACACCGCCAGGGCGGCTGGGCAGGCGGTCGTGACCGGCACAACCACGGTAGGCACCGGAGCCGTAGAGGTGGGCAAGGCAATTGGTTCGGCCACCGTGTCCACGGCCACAACCATCGGCCAGGCAACCACGGCCACCGCAGCGAGCATCGGTAACGTTACGACCTCGGCGGCGCAGAGCATAGGCAGTGCGGGAAGCGGCGCGGCCGAGAAGATCGCCACCACCGCCAGGTCGACCATGAAGGGGCTGAAACGAGCGGACGCGGAAGAGGGTGAGAGCGCACCATCCGAAGGGGCGGCCGATGGCGAACAGCCGCGGCCCAGGCGCCGGTCGTTCCGAAGGCGGCAGCCTTAGAGCGCCGGGTGCTAATCACTGAGGCTAGAACGTCCTCCGAAGCTCAAGCCCGTCGGCTTTCTCTGATGTGGTCGATGAGCCCGTCCGACGCTTCCTCCACCAGGTCCAGCACGTATTGGAAGCCCGCAGGCCCGCCCGCGTACGGGTCGGGCACCTCCACTTCGGCCGCACCAGGCGCGTAATCCAGGAACATGCGCACGTTGGCGCGCTGTCCCTCCCCTGCCTCGGCGCTTCCGAATAGGTTCACGATCCGGTTGTAGTTGCCGCGGTCCATGGCTATCACGTAGTCGAAGCGTTCGGCATCGTAAGTGCTTATCTGGCGGCCGCGCAACTTGGTGAGGTCGTAACCTCGGGTCGCCGCCGCCTTGATGGAGCGTGGGTCAGGTGGGTCGCCAACGTGATACGCGTGCGTGCCCGCGGAATCCACCTCCACGTCGTCTGCCAGCCCGGCTTCTTCCACCTTCCGGCGGAACACCGCTTCCGCCGTGGGCGAGCGGCAGATGTTGCCCATGCACACGAACAGCACGCTCACTTTCTCGTCTGATCCTTCTTCAGTGTCAATGGCCATGCGTGTCACGCCTATCCCTGTGTTCACGGTAATGCCAGACGCGCAGCACAGCAATCGAAGAGCTCTTCACTTCGTACCTCATCTCGCATCTTCCCACTATGAGGCGTCGAACTTCCCTGTTGCCGTAGCCCTCGAGCCGTTCTCCCAGTCGGGCAAACCTGATCAAACGGTCTGGCGCCGCAACTAGCTGCCGAGCCACTTGCACCGATACAGCCGGATCAATGCGCGCCAAGAACTCTGCGAGGCGTGCCACGTCATTCGCAGCAGCAGCGGTCCACTCAATTCTCAAGGCTCTGGCGCCGGCGCTGGCTTGTCAGTTCCGAGTTTCTCGGCCCACTCGAGCATACGAGCGTGGTCGATGACACTACCTACATCAACCTCAGCTAGCGCCTCGAGGGTGAGCTGGAACCGCTCTTCTTCATCCGCTATCCACGTCTCCAAGGCCTGTTTCACGATCCAGCCTCGTGACCTCTCGAGGCGAGCGGCAGCCGCCTCTACTCTCTCTGCCAACTCCAGGGGAACGTGGGCCGTGAGCACCTTGGTTGTTCCTGCCATTTGACTCGTCCTCTCAATCACTGATTAGAAACTAATCATACTTCATCGTCCGGTAACCTATCCTGGTGCGGTCTCTGGGGCCGTTCGCGAGGCGAGTCACTGGCTCCCTGAGATGGGGCCACATGCGAACCTTCAGGGAGCGTGCAGGGGATCAGCCAGGAACTCCTCTAGTTCTCTTCTGGTCGGTAAAGCCGGGATCGCGCCTATCCTTGTCACCGTCATGGCTGCGTAGGCGTTCGCGCGGCTAAGTACGGGTTCGAGTAGGTCCGAAGCCCACTCGCGGTCCAACTCTCCAACCAGCCCGTCCAGCATCGCCGCCACGAACGCGTCGCCGGCACCGGTGGTGTCCCTGGGCTCCACGCGCACTCCCGGTACCCGGCCCTCCGCCGTTGGAGTGAACCAGGCAGCGCCCTCATGCCCGAGGGTCACTACCAAGAGCCGCAGGTCGCCGTGCCACAAGCCGCGTGCGGCAGCAAGCGAGCCCGATCCTGTAATGAACTCGAGCTCCTCTAGGCTCACTTTCACGACGTTGGCGTGCGGCAGCGCCGCAAGCATGCCCACGCGAGCGGCCTCTTCGTTCTCCCAAAGGGGTAGGCGCAGGTTCGGGTCGTACGACACCACCACACCGTTACGCTTGGCCACCTCGATGGCGTGGAAGGTGGCGGAGCGGGAGGGCTCGGAGATGAGGCTGATGGAGCCAACGTGCAGCACGCGGGCGTTGGCTATGGCGGCGGCGTCCACTTCGTCGGGCGTATACAACATGTCGGCCGAGGGGTGACGGTAGAACACGAAGTCGCGCTCGCCGCCCTCCGAGTGAGAAACGAACGCCAGCGCGGTCCTGGCAGCATCGTCCTCCCGGAGGCCGGTAACGTCCACGCCCTCGTTCGCCAATGTGCCTCTCAGGAAGTGCCCGAAGGGGTCGTTGCCCACCTTGCCGAGGAACGCGGTTCTCCGGCCCAGGCGGGCCAGCCCCACCGCCACGTTCGCGGGCGCGCCGCCGGCGGCCCTAACGAAGCGTTCCGTGTGGGCCAGGCTCGGTGCGGGTGCATCTGGCAAGAAGTCGATCAGGAGCTCGCCCAGGGCCACCACGTCTATGAAGTCGAGCTCCCCAACATCTTCGGCCATGACGGACATGATAGCTGCAGAACCAGACGGGCGCGGGAGCTGGTGCAGCTGTCCGTCGGATAGGCAGCGTGCTGTGTTAGTTCCAAACTGCAACACTTTGGGCCAGATTGGTGCAGAACGGAGCATGTCCCACAAGCGCCGCCACCTGGCCCACCTTCCGCGTCATACTTAGTAGCTCTCGGCAACCTGCTAGCTACCCTGCACGCCGGGCCTCCAGAAACGCCAGTATCAGGAATGAAACAAGGGAGGGTGATGTATAATGCTGTACATGATCCGTAAGCAGCTCTACCTCACCGAGAGGCAGGATGCCGCGTTGAAGCACAAGGCCCTGGAGGCCGGCGTTTCTGAAGCGGAGCTGGTACGCCGAGCGCTCGACGCTGCACTGAACACCTCCACGCTTGAAGCGCTGCGCCCCGGGCAGGCAGAAGCAGCTGCGAAGTTGAGGAGTGCTTGGGCCGAACCGGCCTCCCGTATCTCGCAGGCTTTCGATCGCGAATCACTCTACGCTGAGCGAATCAACAAGCTAATCACGGACCAAGACCACAGGTAAGCACCCTGTCAGCCCGTTACCTGGTCGATACCAATGTGCTCGTGTACGCCCTAAGCACGACCAGCGCCGAGAAGCAGCAACGCGCTAGGGCCTGGCTCGAGTTGTTGCTCGCCACCGGCAACGGCGTGCTCTCCACCCAGGCTCTCACCGAATTGGCTAACGTTTGCCTTCACCGGATGGAACCAAGGTGGAGTCCGGAACGGGTGGCCGAACATGTTCAGGCGCTCTCTAGAGCGTTCCCTACCCTTGCCGTAACGCCGGCTGTTGTGGTCGAGGCATTACGCGGGGTGCGCCATCACCAGATGTCGTTCTTTGACGCGCAGATGTGGGCAGTGGCAAGGTTGAACCAGGTACCGGCCATCTTGACCCAGGACATGGCTACCGGCACCGAGATCGACGGCGTGTTGATCGTAGACCCGTTCGGCCGTGAGCCGGCATAGAGGTCTTACACATTGTGCTACAAGGTGCTACGCTATGAGAATGAAGACCATCAGCCAGCGCGAACTCCGCAACGAGAACTCAGCCGTTATCGACGCCGTGGAACGGGGTGAAACCTTCAGGATCACGCGTCACGGGGTCGAGGTGGCTGAACTGGGCCCGGTTACTCGACCCGTGTTCCGAGCCATGAATCAGGTGCTCGAAGAAGTTCAAGGTATCGGTCACATAGACCTAAGGCAGATGCGCGCAGAAGAAGATGAGGTATTCGGTCGAGATGACCTCGAGCCCTAGCCGATCGAGCCACGGCCTGCTCGACACGTCGGTACTTGTCGACTTAGACCAGTTGGCGGAAGAACGACTGCCGGTTCATGGCGCCATTACTTCCGTATCTTTGGCGGAGATACTTCAAGGGGTGCACTTCGCGAAGAACCACGCAGACCGTGCTACCCGGCTCGACCATGTACGTGTGATCGAAGCTATGTTCCCTTCACCCATACCGTTCGATGCGTCTGCTGCTAGAACTTACGCCACCCTCGTCGCCTTAGTGCTAGAAGCAGGCCGCAACCCAAGACCGCGCAAGTTCGATCTGATGATCGCAGCGTGTGCTGCCTCGAACAGATTACCGCTGTTCACTAGGAACGCTGGCGACCTGAAAGGCCTCGGTGCCAAACTCGATATCGTCGCCGTTTAAGGCAACAGTCGGTTCTCCCCTACGCCTTCCACCCCGGCTTGCTGCGGTACACGCGCGTAACGTCCGCCACGGCGCCCACACGGTCCTTGATGAACTCGATCTCCGCGTGGTCCTTCACGTCCACCCTGAACATGATGCGCGCCTGCATGGCGCTCTGCACGTCCGCCGCCACCCGGCTGGCGCTCTTGTTCATGTCCGAGATGACGTCCAGCACGTCCTTCAGTAGCCCCGGGCGGTCTATACCCACCACCTCGAAGTCCACGGGGAACACCTCGCCGGAGGGCGCATCCCACGTGACGTTCACGAAGCGGTCGTTCTCCGTTAGCATCAGGTGCTTCACGTTCGGGCAGTCCACCCGGTGCACGCTGATGCCGCGCCCGCGGGTCACGTAACCGATCACATCGTCGCCCCGTACCGGGCTGCAACACCTGGCAAGGTTGGCGGGGGCGTCCAGCCCATCCACGTACACGCCGGAAATGCTCTTCTTCGGCAGCTCCGTAACGGGCGACTTCTTCCGCTCCGTGACCAGTTCCGGCACCAGCGCTTCCACCACGTGTTTGGGCGAGAGGCGCTGCGAATCGATGGCCAGGAACAGGTCCTCCTGCGAATCCATGTTGATGAGCTGCTTGGCAACGTCCTCGAGCTTCGCCTTGGTGGTGAGCTTGGCCACGGGCAGGCTACGGCGCCTGAGCGCGCGCTCCAGCGAACGCCGGCCGCTCTCCAGCTGCTCCGAGCGGGCCTGCATGCGGAAGTGGTGCTTGATCTTCTGCCTGGCGCCACGCGTTACCACGATGTTGAGCCAGTCCTGGCTCGGGCCGTACTGGCTGCTGCGGTTGGTGAGCACCTCCACCCGGTCGCCAGTGGCAAGCGCGTGGCTGAGAGGCACTATCTCACCGTTCACGCGCGCGCCGATGGTGCGGTGCCCTACCTCCGTGTGCACGTGGTACGCGAAATCGATGGGGGTGCTGCCGCGCGGGAGGTTCACCACGTCGCCCGCTGGCGTGAACACCAGCACGCGCTCGCTGAGAAGATCCGTTTTCACGGCGTCCACGAAGGCGTCCGCGTCGTCCGCGGTGGTGTCCACCTCCAGCAGCTGCTTCATCCAGTCGAGCCGGCGCTGCACCTCGTCCGCGTCGTCCACGCCGTCCTTGTAGGCCCAGTGCGCCGCCACGCCGAACTCCGCCACCTCGTGCATGCTGCGCGTACGTATCTGCACCTCGATGGGTTGGCCAAGGAGGCCGATGACGGTGGTGTGCAGGCTCTGGTAACCGTTCGGCTTCGGCACCGCCACGTAATCCTTGAAGCGGCCCGGGATGGGCGTCCACAGCGAGTGCACTATGCCAAGCGCGCGGTAGCACACGGCCTTCTCGGAATCCTCCAGCGCCATGCCGTTACCGAGGTGCTGCGGCTCGAGGATGGCGCGGATGGCCATGAGGTCGAAGATCTGATCCAGGTTGCGGTGGTCGCGCTCCATCTTGCGAGCGATGCTGTAGAGGTGCTTGCTGCGCCCGCTCAGCTCGAAGGTGAGGCCCTCCTGCGTGAGCCGCTCGTCCAGTAGCTGGATGCTGCGCTGCACGTAATCCTCGCGCTCCTGGTGGTGCATGCGCACCTGGCGTTGCAGCTGCTCGTAGCGCTCCGGCTCGAGGTAGTGGAACGCGATGTCCTCGAGCTCGTTCTTGATGTGGTTGATGCCGAGGCGGTGCGCCAGC
>CAZVTS010000080.1:0-9171 GCA_964630175.1 uncultured bacterium | reverse complement strand
GCGGCGTAGCTGTCGAACAGGGGCGGCAGGATCTGCACGGCGGGCACGGCGCGGTTGTTGATGAGCCGCACGATGCGCTCCTTGTTGATGGCCATGTTGAGGGCCTGGCGCACGCGCACGTCGGTGAACGGTTCCATGGTGACGTTGATGGTCACGTAACCGGTCTGCATCTGGTCGCCCATGGCCACCTGCTGCGAGAGGGCCGCGTCGTCCATCACTTCAGTGAAGCGCGCGCTGGGGATGCCGTCGCCCAGGATGTCCACCTCACCGGCCAGCAGACGCAGGAACGCCACGTTCGGGTCCACGCCCACCTGGAAGGTCATCTCGTCGAGGTACGGTACGCCCGCCTCGAAGTAGTTCGGGTTGCGCTCCAGCACGACGCGCTGACCTAACACCCACTCCTTCAACATGAAGCCACCCGTACCCACAGGGTTATGACCGAAGTCGCCACCGGCGGCCTCCACGGCCTCCTGCGGCACGATGTGCGCGAAGTTCAGGCCCATCTTGTGGAGGAACGAGGCGTCCGGCTCGGAGGTGGTGATGCGGACGGTGTAGTCGTTCACCACTTCGATGCCGGCTACGCTGCTGGCGGCACCGTCGATGAACTCCTGGGCGCCCGCGATGGTGGTGTAGAAGCCCTGGCCCGGGCTCTGGGTGGCGGGGTCGAGAACGCGCTCGAAGGTGTAGCGCACGTCGTCGCCGACCAGTTCGCGCCCGTTATGGAAGAGCACGCCCTGGCGCAGGTTGAAGGTGTAGGTGAGGCCGTCTTCGCTCACGTCGTACGATTCGGCCAGGTGCGGGATCAGCTCGGTGGTGCCGGGCACGTAATCCATGAGGCCGTCGAAGATGGTCTTGATGATCGACCAGTTCTGCCAGTCGTAGCCGATCTGCGGGTCCAAGGTGCTGATGTCGTCCTGGAACGACACGACGGCGCTGCCGCCCTGCTCCTGCGCGAAGGCTAGCGAGCCCGCCAACAGTACGGCGCTAAGCAGCGCGGTCACGCGCCTCCAGGCACCGGCGCGGTACGTTCGCGGGGCGTCCGAATCTCTACCGTTAACTTGCTTCATTTCCCATCCTTCCGTGCGCTGTCAGTCAGCGCCCTTCGGGTAACTCGCCGGCCCGCACCGGGGGTGACGCGGGACTGGAGCGAGGTAGCCGCTACGAGTACCGGATCCTGGGGTCCAGGGCCGGGTAGACCAGGTCGGCGAGCAGGTTGCCCAGCACGACGAACAGCGCGGTGACGAGAACGCCACCCATGATGACGGGGATGTCGACCAGTTGGATGGCCTGCCAGATCATCTGACCGATACCCGGCCAGCCGAACACGCTCTCAACGATGACGATGCCGCCCATGAACACCCCGATGTCGAGGCCCACGAGCGCCACCACGGGCAACACCGCGTTCTTAAGCACGTGCTTGAAGACCACCTTGGAGGGGAACACGCCCTTGGCGCGAGCCGTGCGCACGTAATCCTGGCGCAGCACGTCGATCATGGCGCTGCGCGTAACGCGCGCGTACCAGCCGCCACCCGCCAGGCCCACGGCTATGGCCGGCAGCACGATGTGCTTGAACGTGCCGTACCCGCCGAGCGGGAACACGGGCACGAGGTAGGCGAAGAAGTAAAGCAGTAACAGGCCCACCACGAACTGCGGGGCGGAGACTCCCACGAAAGCGAACGCCATGACCCCCTGGTCGACCCACGTGCCACGCTTGATGGCCGCGATCATGCCCATGGGCAGGCCGATGAGGAGCTCGAAGAGGATGCCCACCAGCGCCAGCTGCAGGGTGGGCTGCAGGCGCGAGCGGATGATGCGCGTGACGTCCGCCTTCTGCGCGTACGAGCGCCCGAAATCGCCCTTCACCAGGTTGCCTAAGTAGGTGACGTACTGCTGCGGCAGGGGTCGGTTCAGGCCGAGCTGTTCGCGGATGCTCTCCACCGTGGCCACGGTGGCGCTGCGCCCGGCGATCATGCGGGCCGGGTCGGCCGGCAGTAGGTAGGCCAGATGGAACGTGATGATGCTCACCCCGAGCAGTACGCCGGCGGCCTGCACCACACGCTGCGAGAGGTAGGCGATCATCGGCGCTCCGCCAGATCCAGCGAGTCGCGCAGCGCCTCGCCGAAGAGGTTGAAGGAGAGCGACGTGAGCACGATGGCCACCCCCGGGAACGCCACCAACCACGGGGCGTCCAGGAAGTACGACTGGCTCTCGTTGATGATGCCGCCCCAGCTTGGGGTGGGCGGCTGAACGCCGACGCCAAGGAAGCTGAGTGACGCTTCCAGCAGCACCGTGGTGCTGATGCCGAGCGTGCCGAACACCATGAGAGTGCTTACCAGGTGCGGGAGGATGTGCCTTACCAGCGTTCGTACCGTGCCCACACCGAGGGCTCCAGCGGCCTCCACGAACTCGCGCTGACCGATGGAGAGCACCTGGGCGTAGATGGCCCGCGCGATCCAGACCCAGTTCACGAGGGCGATCACGAGGGCCACTATCCACAGGCTCGGCCGCAGGATGGCGGCCAGCGCGATGGCCAGGATGAGGGCCGGGAACGCCGTCATGACGTCCGTGAGGCGCATGAGGATGGTCTCCACCACGCCCCGGAAGTAACCGGCCGCCACGCCGATGATGAGCCCGAGCAGCACGGCGGCGCCGTTGGCGAGCACGCCAACCAGGAGCGACACGCGGGCGCCGTACAGGATGCGGCTGGCGAGGTCGCGCCCCAACGTGTCGGTGCCGAGCGGGTAAGTAGCGCTCGGCGGTAAGGGATCGCCGAAGTCGGTAAGACCGTCGAAGTACTGCCGTGCCGGGTCGTGTGGCGCCAGCAGAGGCGCACCCAGCGCCATGATCAGCACGAGGATCACGCCTATCAGCCCGGTGACCCCTGCGCCGTTCTTCATGAAACGCCGCAGCCAGGCCGGGAGCTGCCGGTTGCCGGCGCGGCCGTTGGCGGCGCCGCGAGCGTGCGGTGAGTTGGGAGTGGAGGCTCCGCCGCCCTTCCCCTTGGCCGGCGCTACGGATTGTGCCACCAACAACACCCTCCCAGGAGTGAGAAACGCTGACCTAACCGCCGACGCTGGGGACGAACGAGGCGTACCTGCCGGTAAGGACGTGCTCAGGGCGAGCCTGAGCGTGAAGGTCGTGGGCTAAAAGCGCGATGTGGTATCGGCTTTAGCCAATATGTACCCCGTCATGAGAATTTATGCAACCGCTTCGGGGTGGCGGGATGACCTGACGCTTAGACCGGATAGCGGCCCTTCAGCGGCCTCCTGCGTTCAGGTGCGGCAGGCCTACGGCCAGGGCCTCGTCCACGAGCGTTGGTGCCGCTACCAGCAGGTCGATGTCCCCACCACCCAGCCAGTTCACGCCCTCGTTGAGGATGCGCACTTCGGCGCCCGCTTCGGTGGTGAGCACCATGCCCGCTGCAACGTCCCATGCCCGCAGTCCGAACTGCCAGAAGAGGTCTACCGTTCCCTCGGCCACGAAGCAGAAATCGCGGCAAGCGGAGCCGCTGGCCCTCACCCCGGCGGAGCGCTCGGCCAACGCCACGAAGAAGTCGCGGTGGCCCACCTTCCCGCGTGAAGCGGGCGTGAAGTTGGTAGCTATCAGCGCCTGCGCCAGCGGCCGCGGCGTCAGCGTTATGCGCGTCTGCTCGCGCCAGGCGCCCTGGCCCTTCACCGCCCAGTAGATGGCGTCGGTACCGGCGTCGTAGATGACGCCGAGCACGCTCTCGCGCTCCACCACCAAGCCGATGGACACGCAGAAGCTGGGGTAGCCCTTCACGAAGTTGTGCGTGCCGTCTACCGGGTCGATGACCCAGATGGGCGCGCCACTCTGACCCGGTTCGCCCGGCTGGCTCAGGTCTTCCTCTCCAAGCAGCCCGAAGCCTGGATAGAGCTCCTGAAGTTCCTGAGCGATGCGGCGCTGCGCCTCGACGTCCACTTCCGTGACCACGTCGCCCGGCACGGTCTTCACGTTCACGGCGAGTTGACTGCGGCCCAGGTGATGCAGGTCGTGCCGCCCTTTGGCCCAGCGCCCGACCTCTCGCGCCAGCGTCATGACCTGGTCCTTCATTTCCATCAGCTGTTCGGTCGTGAGCTGCGAGTTGCCCAGCGGGGCTGACTGCGTGCCGGATGTGGAGTCACTGGTAGCCGCCATGCCTAGGATGCTACGCCACTGGCGAGGAAGACGCCCGTGGCCCGGTCGACCGCGAACGGCAGCGGCACCGAGCGCACGCGCCTCTCCCACCGGTGCAGACCGGCCTCGGTGGCGGCAGGCGCGTCGTCCGTCACGTGCAGCAGCGAACGCAGGTACGCCAGCAGCGCCTCGTGATCGGTGACGAGCAGCCGATCGTCGTGCGGGTGCAGTTGAACGCTGGCGAAGTGACGTGCCAGCTGCGCGGCACCCGATTCGCAGGTGAAGGAGAGCGGTTCTGCTCCCATGACGGTTACGCCGCTCAGGCCGTCCACCTCGCGGACCAACCGGGTTACCTGAGCCATGTGTCCCGCGCCGTTCGTGGCCGCCACCAGCAGCCCGCCAGGTCTCAGAACGCGCCGCAGTTCGCTTATGCCCACGGCCGGTTCCGGCACGTGATAGAGCATGTGGTTGGCGAACACGAGGTCGAAGCTGGCAGCGGCGAACGGCAGGGTCATCACGTCGGCTGCCTGCACCGTGGCGTGCAAACCCTGTCTGCCCAGCATCTCCCTGAGCGCGTCCTGCATACCTACGGACTTGTCCGTGAGCGTGATCTGCCAGGCGCTCGGTACCCTCCCGGCCACCACCTGCCACATGCGGCCCGTGCCGGCTCCCACCTCCAGCACCTGGGCGCGCTCGGGCAGCGTCACCGGGCTGCTTGCCCCGAGCAGCAGGTCGAAGATCCACTCGTGCATGTCGAAACGGCGGTCTCCGAACCGTTCGTGCAGCAGGATCCTGGCCTGTAAGCGACCAGGCGTGCGGTAGGCGTCGAGCATGAGCGGATACTACCGGCTCACGGGCTCGTGCCGGGCAAGGCGCGCTCCCCGGTTCACGGTCGACGCCCGGGCCCGGCTTCGCCAACCGTCACGTCGCCTCAGGAAGCACCGCACTACAATCTGTTCGGCATCTCAGCCGCGGAGCACCGGGCCACATGCTTGCGTCTCACTTGTTGCAGCGCACCCTTCCCGAACCAACCGCCCCCTGCCGTAACGACTGATCCCTGCCGAACTGGAGGCACGATGAAGAACGTACGGACAGTTCTGAGAACGGGCGCAAGCCCAACCGGAGGCGGCGTGAGCCTAACCACGTCGGGCCGGGGCCGAGTCCTGAGGTTCGCAGCAGTGTGCTTGTCCCTCCTGGCGGTTGCTTTGGTGTCGGCCGCGTGGGCTCAGCCCACCTACTTCATCCAGGCCGACACCGTGAGGGGTGCCATCGGCGCGCAGGGCGCGGTTTGTGTGGGGAACGCCGTGTTCATGAAGGGCGAACAGATCGTTTTCCGTGCTTACGTCTATGACGCCAGCACGGGAGTAGCCCTCACACCGGACGAAGCCGCGGCGCGCGGCCTGCAGGCCTACGGCGTGCTGGACGGCCAACGCGTGGTGGAACTCGCCCTCATCCCGCACCCGCCGGAAGCCCCGCAGACGGAGCTCTTCTGGGCAGGGGGCTGGTCCATCCCCGCCGATTACCCCAGTGGCAACTACGCCTGGTCGGTGGAGGTGGAGGACGCCAGCGGCAACACGGCGGCGTACCTGCCGATGGGGCAGTCCGTGGGCCTGGGCACCCTGATGATCCTCGAGCCCACCACGGATAGCTCGGCTTCCTTGAACGGTGCAGACACGGAGCCCACTTTCCACGCCACCGGCACCACCGAGATGGACGCCAACTGAACTTCCTCAACAGCTCTGGAGGCGGCGTGCCGGACGAACGGCACGCCGCCACGCGTAGAGGAGCCTCTCATGCTCATCCGTGAAACCGCCTCATGCAGGTGCGATGGCACCACCGGCACGCCGACGGGCGGCGCCCTCCGTAACGTTGCTAGCCGCACCGTCCTAAGACTCGGGGCCGCCCTGCTCTGTCTGAGCCTCGTGAGCCTCGTGTTCGGTCAGGCGTCGCTACACTTCGACCCGCCCAACGGGTCCGTTGGCTCGACCGTAGTGGCTCGTGTTACTGGGCTGGAGCCAGGCGTTCAGGCGCAACTCGTCTGGGCAGGCGCCGAGGCAGGCTGGAACGTTGGCGACGGGGAGTTCCACGGTGTGGAGGCCACCGAGACCAGGACGCCATTGGCGGAAGGTGCGGCGGACTCGGCCGGCAACCTGACGCTTCAGTTCGCCGTTCCGGAAGGTTACGGCTACCTGCACGACGTGTTCGTGACCGTGAACGGCCAGCAGGCCGCGCGCCAGGGCTTCACGGTGGTGCCGACCTTCAGCATCGAACCGACCTCGGGCCCAGTCGGAACCCCGATAACGGTGACCATGACGGGGGTCGGCTACAAGTTCTGGGAGAGCGTGTGGCAACTCGCCTACGACGGCGCCCACAGCGGCTGGCTCTCGGCCATCACCACCGCCGGCACCGCCGTGGCCGTCATCCCAGCCACGGGCGCGCCCGGGACGCACACGCTGCAAGTGATCTCGGGAACCCACCCCGTGCCGTACCTCAACCAGCAGCAGTCGCCCAACTTCAACCCGGCCATTCCCACCGTGCTCGGCGCCCTTTTCGAGGTAACGGGCGGTCCCCCCGTCATGCCCGTGGCCCTCGTGGAGCAGCAGGTGCCCCGTGCGCCAGGCGGACTGAGCGCGGCCGGTGAGGGCGACGGTCCGTCGCTAAGCGCCGACTTCGCTTCCGGCATCGTAGGTAGCCCCATCTCGCTCACCGGGAGCGGCTTCCCGGCCAACACAGAGGTGTGGCTGGGGTACGACGCCAACCGCGGCAACCGCCTCAGCGGGCGGGGCTGGGAGGTCGGGGAGTTCCCGCTCGGCACCGTCACCACCGACGCGGACGGGGCGTTCACGTTCACCACAACTACACCCGACGACCTGGGCGGTGAACACAACCTGATAGCCGCGGTGGCCGACGACGGGTCTAACCTCAGGGCCGAGACCACCTACGTCATCACGCCGAGCGTGACGTTCTCACCCAGCGGGCCGGTGGAGCCAGGTGGCGAGATCGTGGTGACCATTAAGGGCGTGGGCTGGACGGAGACGGCCAACATCTACACCCTGCTGCTCGACAACGGCTACCTGGGCTACGGCTGCGGCTTCAACTCGCATGGCGACGTGACCATCTACCTGCGCGCCCCCGGGCAGAGCGGTTGGCACTTCATCAGCCTCTACCCGGCCATCTACCAGGGCGAACTCACGGGGCCGGGTGCACCCGCCAGCACGGCTACGGCCAACGCCACCTACCTGCAGATCCCCATGCTCCATTTCCAGGACCACCCCGGAGAGGAACTGCCGGCCTTCCATCTGGCGTTCGAGGTGCGCTGAAGTGCCCGGTCTGCCCGCGCCTATACGGGTTAGGTGAAAACCGCGACCATAGCGGCGCGAACAGCGTCCACGGCGGCGTCCGGTAGCCACGGGTGGATGGGTAGCGAGAGCACCCGCCGCGCCGCCCGCTCCGCCACCGGCGCGCTGCCATGCCGGTGCCCGGCCGGTTGCTGCGTTAGCGGCGAAGGGTAGAAGCGGCTGTAGGCCACTCCCCTCGCGGTCAGTTCGCGCTCGAGGTGCTCGCGCCGCGCCTGCGGAAGCTGCACCGTGAACTGGTGGTACACGTGCGCCGGATGCGCCGGTGGCAGCTGCAACCCGTCCTCACCCTGAGGCAGGTCTGCCAGCGCCGCCCGGTACGCTTCGGCCCTCTCACGGCGCCGTTCGTTGAACGCGTCCGCGCGCTGCAGCTTGAGGCTCAACACTGCGGCCTGGAGCGCGTCCAGCCGAGAGTTGTGACCGAGCCGCTCGTGCAGGTACTTGTTGGTTGGGCTCGAGCCGTGGTTGCGGAGGCTCCGGAGGTCTGCAGCCAGGTCGTCGTCGCTCGTCACCGCCATGCCGGCGTCGCCATAGGCGCCCAGGTTCTTGGTTGGGTAGAAGCTGAACGCACCAACCGCCCCGAACGAGCCGAGGTGACGCCCGCCCACGGTGGCGCCGAACGACTGCGCACAGTCCTCCAGCAGGTGAAGCCCGTGCCGTTGCGCTATCTTCGCCAGTTCGAGCACCGGCGCCGGCAGCCCGAACACGTGCACCGGGAGCAGCACCCGGGTTCGTTGCGTGATGGCGGCCTCCACCAACGAGGCGTCGATGTTGAGCCCCACGGGGTCCACGTCCACGAACACGGGCGTGGCGCCCAGCCTGAGCACCGCCTCGCTGGTCGCGAAGAAGCTGAACGGGGTGGTTATCACCTCGTCGCCCGGGCCCACGCCCAGGGCTTCCAGGCCAAGGATCAGCGCGTCCGTGCCGGAGTTGAGGCCCACGGCGTGGCCGACCCCCAGGTACGCGGCAACGCTCGCCTCGAACGCCTCTACCTCGGGACCGCCGATGAACGCGCCGCTCCTGAGCACGCGCTCCACCACCGGCTGCAACTCTGGCCAGAGCTCTTCGACCTCACTGTGCAGGTCCAGCATGGGATAGAGGACGGGTGCGGGCACGGTAGTGAGTGTATAGCGCCGCGGCAGCCTGAGGCCCTGCCGGCGCCCCCACGGCCATCACCGTGCAACGTGGGGTTGCAAACTCCGCCGGCGTCATGTTCTACTCTTCCATCGCCGCCCGAGGCCACCGGCTCAGGGTAGCGAGAACGCCCCGCCCGGTAACGCCGAGCGGGCTTATCGAGAGCGACCGAGGGACCTGGCCCGACGACGTCGCAGCAACCAGCCTTCATATAGACGGGTGCTAAATCCAGCCGGAGCCGCAGCCACGATGGTGAGGAACCGGGCAGATAGGGGCTAAACGCCTCATCTACGCGCGAACCCCAGAGCGCACCGCAGCGAGACGATCTCCAGCGGACATTGCGCGAGGGTGAGCGTAAGAGGAGGAGCGGCATGCAGCGCAAGCAAGGAAACGAGGCGCCCGCCACAGGGCGCACCCAGGCAGTACCCCAGCACTCACGAATGTTCACCGCGGCCTGAGCCGCAGGTTGGCGCGCACCAGCGTCTGAGCCGAGGCACCTTCGTGCCTTGAGTCAGAGCAGCCCCAGCCAGACCAGCCGGCGCACGGA
>CAZVTS010000079.1:3786-9244 GCA_964630175.1 uncultured bacterium | reverse complement strand
ACATCAGCGGCAAGCTGCAGCTGCCGCAGATGGACACCGCGTACGCGGCGCCCACCGAGCCCGTGAAGGTCGGCGAGCTGTTCTGAGCTGAGCCTTGTCCCCCGAGTGTGGGGCGCCCTGGGTTCCTGGGGCGCCCCACATGTTCGATCGGCCTGCGTTATCACTTCTGCATCAATTCGGATATCACTCTTGCACTGGAAGTGATGCCAGACCAGTGCGAAGCGGGTTAGGAACTAGCCGCGGCCGAGCAGACGCGCCTTGAGTAAGCCCCGGTAGTCTCGCCGGCCATCGGCCACCAGCAGTACATAGACCACGTCGCCGATGTTCGAGTACATGACCAGGTAAGGACCGCTAACAACCTGCCGGAAATCCGAGATGCCCAGATCGGCAAGCAGATCCGGCACTGACCCAGCTTCCGGTTGGGTCTCGAGGATCACAAGCATCTGCCGTATCCGTTCGATGACCTCGCGTGCCCGCTGGGCGCCTTCGCGCTTCACCATGTAGCGGTGGATCTCCGCCAGGTCGGCCTGGGCCGCCTTGGTGTAGCGGACCCTCACGCTCACTCCCCAAGGAGGTCAGCGTAGACGGCCGATGCGTCCTTCGTTTCCCCTGACTCGATCTCGCGCTTGCCGAGGGAGAGCAGGGTCAGCAGTGCTAGCGTCTCCTGCGTTTGCTCGTATGCGTCGATGTCCTGCAGCACGGCTCTTGCCTCACCGTTCTGAGTGATGATCAGCGGCTCCGCGCTGCCCGCGAGGCTGCGAAGCACCTCCGAAGCGTTCGCTTTCACGAAGCTGATGGGTTTGATGCGATCTGAGAGCTTCACGAACACCTCCAGTGCTGGTCTGAATATAGACCATAAAGAGTCCGGCGGCTAGGAAGTGGCTGCGGCTAGGACCACCGAACCGCCGCCCAGAGGGGTGCTCTCACCCAGCCGAACGATGCTCGGCGGCGGCAAGAAGGAGCGCAATACCGAAAAGAGGGGCGGCCCGCACCACAGCGAGCCGCCCCGTTCTAGCGAAGTGCCAGTCTAGGTCTACTCAGTAGACGTCGTTGGCCGTGTTGAACACGTTGAACTTACCGGTGGGGGTCACCAGCCAGTCGCCCTCTATGCGGTGGATCTCCTCCAGGGTCTGCGAGTCGTAGATGGCTATGAAGCTCTCCTTGTTCATGGCCGCCCAGGCGGACACCCAGAACTCGCTGCCGTCCATGTTGAAGTCGATGTGCGTCATGCGCGCGTTCTGCTCGCGGGCGCCCTCGACCTCCCAGCACACGCGGCTGTTCTCGAGGTCGGCCTTGTTCCAGGCGCACAGCGTGCCGGGCCCCTGCGGGGTGATGCTCATGGGGAAGTCGGCTATGAGCCACGGGCTCGCCTCATGGGTCTTGATGAAGAGGTTGCCGGTGGACGGCGTGGCGAGCTCGCGCACCACCTTCCAGGCGTACTCCGGATGCCCGGCGGGGTCGGCGCCGATAACGGTGAGCGTGCTGGCGCCCATGTGGCCGGTGGCCCACACGGGCCCGTACTCCGGGTCCACCCAGTTGGCGCCGCGGCCCGGGTGCGGCAGCGTGGCCACGTCGATGATCGCTTCCAGCGTGCCCTCGTACGTGTCGATGATGACCAGGCGGTTCATGTCGTTGGCCGCCACCACGAAGTAGCGCCCGCCGGTTACCCAGCCGCCGTCGTGCAGGTAGAGCTCAGTGTCGAGCATCTGCACGCCCACCGGCTGCCCGTCCGCGTCCAAGTTGCTGTAATCCACCAGCCAGGTCTGGCCGGCTTCCTTGATGTTGATGATCCAGTTGGGGCGATGCTCGGAGGCCACGATGGCGGCCACGCGCGCCGCGTCCACCCGCTCGCCGCCGCCGCGCTCGAAGGTGACGGTGGAGACCATCTTGAGGGGCTCGAGGGTGAGGCCGTCCATGATCACGAACTGGGGCGGCCAGTAGCAGCCCTCCACGATGTAGTCGTTCTGGAAGCCGGGCATCTTGCTCGACTCGATGCTGCGCGCGTCCAGGCACGGGCGCGCCTCGGCCACCACCTCGGGCACGGGCGTCCACAGGTCGATGAGGCTGGCCTTGCCGTCGCGACCCACGGCCTGGTAGTAATGGCCGTCGCCGCTGCTCCTAAGGATGTGGATGGCGTAACCCGTGTCCAGGATGGTCACGAGCTCCTTCGTGTCGCCGTCCACGATGGCCACCTGGCCCGCGTCGCGCAGGATGACGCCGAAGTAGTTCTGCCAGTTGCGGTCCGTTTGCGGCTCGGTGGGGCGCTCCTCGGGCGGGGTGATAACGCGCCAGCTGTCGTGGATCTCCTGGAAGGTGAGGAGCGGCGCTTCGGGCACCGGGTTGAGGAGGTACTTGGCCATCAGGTCCATCTGCTCCTGATCGAGCACGCCCTGAGCACCCCAGTTAGGCATGCCGCCCGGCAGGCCCGTGAAGAGGATGGCCTTGATGTACGCCTCGCCCTTGAGACCCAGCGTGTCGTACGTGAGCTCCGGTCCGGTGGCGCCGGCCCGTGTGGGGCCGTGGCAACCCGAGCAGAGGTTGAAGTAGATGTCGAACGCCTCGTCCATCTGCTCCTGGGTGAGAGGGGTGGGCGGTGCCGGGGTCTGCGCGAAGACCACCGAGAAACCCAAGAGCAGAGCGAACGCCAACAGCAACCGATTCATATGGTCCTCCTCCAGGACGCGTGGTCCTTGGCACGGCCAGAACCTACGTCAGCATAGGCTCCTGCCGATCACCTTTGGTGGTGGGCCCACGGTAGTTGCGTTGCAGATGAGGCCAGTAGAGACAAATGCCCCCGCCCCTTGGGCACGCCCCGAGCGCAGGGGCAGCCCCAGCCCGCTTGCTACAGTGCTCCTGATGACGAACCGCCCCGCCGAAACCGAGCATGCACCGGCGCCCGTACTGAGCATCCTGATACCCACCCACAGCCGCTGCGAGTTGCTCGAAGAGCTGCTCCACAAGCTGGCGGAGCTGGATGGCCCGACCCGAGAAGTGATCGTTATAGACGACGCCTCCAGCGACGGCACGAGCGAGATGCTGAGGCGCCACCCGCACGTGCGCGTGCTGCGTAACGAGGTCGGGCAGGGCTTCGACGCGCTGCCGGAGGCCGTGCGGATGGTGCGCGGCGAGCTGGTAATGCAACTGGACGACGACGCCTGGCCCGCCGAGGGCACCCTCGAGCGGGTGGTGCGGCACTTCGAGGAGCGGGGCCCCCGCCTGGGACTGGTGGCGCTACCGTTCGTGGAGCCCACTTCCGGGCGGCGCTCGCACACGCCGTACCTGCCGCCGGCGGAGGCGGACGGCGGGCACGTGCCAACCCGCGCCTTCTACCAGGGGGCGGTGGTGGTGCGCCGCGAGGCGGCCTTAGCCATTCCGCTCAGCCCGCCCGGCTACTTCATGTACGGCACCGAGCCCGGCACCGCCATCGAGTTCCTGGCCGCCGGCTGGGAGGCCGACTTCCTGCCGAGCGCGCCCATCTTCCACCTGTGGGAGGCCAAAGGTCAGAAGGTGGACGTGCGCAGCGGCGTGATGATGCTGCGCAACGACCTCGTTACCTTCAGGCGCTACTACCGCGGTTGGCGCAGGCTGGACCTCATGGTGGGCCGCTACCTCACGGGCGCGGTGCACCTGTTGCTGGCGGGCGCACCCCTGGCGTTCGGCCGCGCGCTGCGCGAGGCGGACGAGCTCATGAAGCTCAACCCGCCGCACGAAGTGGCGCCCGAGATACTCGAGCGCATGCTGCCCTGCTTCGACGGGCTCTCCGTGAGCACGTTCTTCGGCGATACCAACCGCCGCCGCGCGGCGTGGTTCTTGGGCCGCCTGCCGGCGGATCAGGCGTTGTGAGGCTGATCGTCGGCGGTTGACGGGGCGCTCTCGGAAGCCTCGGTACTAGCCTGGTCATGCTCCCGCGTGGGCCTGTCGGAGTTCGCGCGGTTCAGCTCGGAAATGAGCACGCCGCCACCCAGCAGGGCGCCCAGCACGATGGGCACGTAGTAGGTGAGGGCGCGGTAAGCCACCACCGCGGCGGTTATCTGCGCTTGAGCTCCGCCCTGCGAGAAGGCGTACGAGAGCGCCACCTCGAAGTAGCCGCTGCCGCCCGGCGTGGGCACCACCTGGCTCACGGCGGAGATGACGAGCATGAGCGAGAACGTTACGAAGATGGGGAACACGCTGCCCAGCGCCGCGGCGAACAGGTGGAAGATGGCGTAGAAGCCCACGTGCACGAGCATGGTGAGCCCGCTCAGGCCGACGTGCTGCAGCAGGCCGCCCCTGGACATGGTGGTGGTGGCCGAACCGACGTCGTCGAGGAAGCGCAGCGTGGGGCGCCGCCAGCGCTTGAGCGCCCGCCACGAGAGCAGCGGCCTGATGAGGTGCCGTACCCTTCCTAAGTGGAACGCTAGCCCGTACCAGAGCAGGAACGCGAACGCACTAGTGGCCAGCACCAGCCAGAAGATGTGCACGGATATCAGATCGGAGCCGCGGAGGATGAAGCCGGCAACCGGCAGGGCCCAGGCGTAGAAGAACAGGTCCAGCACCGAGCCGTACACGGCGGCGGACCAGGCCACGTTGGCCTTCACCCCGTCGCGCTGCAGCGCGAAGCCTATGGCCAGACCGTTCCCGCCGCCACTGGGGGTGATGGCGGCCGCGAAGAGCCCCAGGATGTGAGCCCGCGTGGCGCGCCAGATGTTGATGTGCGACCCGGCCATGCGCAGCAGCACCTTCAGGCGCGCGCCGCCGCCGATGAAGCTGGCAACCAGCAACACCCCGGCGCACGCCAGCGTGGTGCCGGAGAGGCGCAGCAGCAGGCGCAGATCGCCCGGCTCGCCCAGCCAGATCGTGGCGGCCACCAGGCCGGCCAGACCGAGCAGGAAGGCGATGAGGAGGGTCTTCCACGCTTTGCGCGGTTGTGAGTGGTTGGGCAAGGCCACGAGTTTACTTCCCGGCGGGGCCGTTTGCATGGGTGGGTGGCGTGGCCAGGTCGCCTCAGCCCTCTACTTCGGCCAGCAGCTCCGCCATGCGCTCGTCGGCCAGCAGCGTCTTGATCTCCTGCACGCGGTCCTTATGCACCAGCATCACGGCGTTGCCGCGCTTCACTATCACCAGGTCGTGCACGCCCAGGGTTATCACCACGTCGTCCGGGCCATCGGTGTAGACGATGTTGCGCGAAGCGTCCAGCCCCACGTGTCGGCCCACCACGGTGTTGGCGCCGCCAGGGCCGTCCTCCGGCGTGAGCAGGCGCTCCAGGGCCACCCAGTCGCCTATGTCGTCCCAATCGAAGGTGCCCGGCACCACGAGGGCGCGCTCGGTGCGCTCCATGAGCGCGAAGTCGATGCTGATCTTCTTGAGGGTGGGGAAGACGTCGGCAACCGAGCCGTTCGCACCGGCGGCGCGCAGGGGTTGCATGAGCTCCGGGTCGTGCTGGTCGCCGACGAGCGGTTGATGGAGCTTGCGCCCGAGG
>CAZVTS010000079.1:0-3776 GCA_964630175.1 uncultured bacterium | reverse complement strand
CTGGTCGAGTCACGCCAGCGCCGTGCCCACGCGCCATACGAAGATGCCGGCGTTCCAGAGGTGCTGGCCGCCCTTCACGTAGCTCTCGGCGGTAGGCAGGTTGGGTTTCTCCACGAAGCGGCCCACGCGGTGGCCGGGCCCCAGGGCCTCACCCACCTCTATGTAGCCGTAGCCCGTGGCGGGGCGGCTCGGGATGATGCCTATGGTCACCAGCCCGTTGTGCTCGGCGGCCAACTGAATAGCCGAAAGCGCGCACGTCGTGAAGGCGGGCGCGTTGCCCACCTCGTGGTCCGAGGAGAAGAAGCCAGCCACCGTGCTCGCGCCGAAACGCTCCTCGATGGCGAGACAGGCTAGAGCGATCGCGGGAGCAGAATCGCGCGGGGTGGGTTCTATGAGCAGGTTCTCGTGCGGCAGCTCGGGCAGCTGCTCCTTCACTAGCTTCACGTACGCCTCGGAGGTGGCCACCATGATGCGCCCTGGCGCACCGCTCAGCGGCAGCACGCGGTCGTAGGTGGACTGCAGCAGCGTGCGGCCAGTATGACCGAGGTCGAGGAACTGCTTCGGGCGCGAAGGCGTGGAGAGCGGCCAGAAGCGCTGCCCCTGCCCCCCGGCCATGATGACTGCTACGAACTCCGTGTGTTGCACTGCTCTTGGCCCCCTATTGCCGCTCGTTTCGCTGAGCCTACTTCCCGAACCGCCGCTCCCGCGCCTGGAAAGAACGCACGGCTCGGAGGAAATCCACCTTGCGGAACTCGGGCCAGTTGGCGTCGCAGAAGTAGAACTCGCTGTAGGCCGTCTGCCACAGCAGGAAGCCCGAGAGCCGAACCTCGCCCGAGGTGCGGATGACGAAGTCCGGGTCTGGCAGGCCAGCCGTGTAGAGGTGGCGCGTGATGTCGTCCGCGTTCAGGTGCTCGGCTATGGCCTGCGGGCTGGCACCCGCGGCGCCCTCGTCCTTCAGCAGCCGCTTCACGGCGTCCACTATCTCCTCGCGGCCGCCGTAACCCAGGGCCACGTTAACGGACATGCCGCCATAATCCTTGGTGGCCTCCTCCATCTCGCGCAGCGCCTGCTTGGCGCTGGCCGGGAAGTCGTCGATGTCGCCGATGACCCGCACGCGCACGCGGTTGGCGTGCAGGCGCTCGTCGGTTAGCAGGCTACGGGCCTGCGCCGCGAAGATGTCGTGCAGGTGAGATACCTCGTCCGGCGCCCGGCCCTTGTTCTCGGTGCTGAAACCCCACAGGGTGACGTGCTTGATGTCTAGTTCCAGGCACCAATCCAGCACCTCGCGCGCTTTGCCGGCGCCGTAATCGTGGCCCGCCTTCAGGTCGATGCCGGCGGCCCGCGCGAAGCGGCGGTTGCCGTCCATGATGATGCCGATGTGCTTGGGCATGGGCCCGCCCGCCACCGCGTCCTTGAGGCGGCGCTCGTACACCCAGTAGAGCGGCCGTGAAACGGTGTTGATGACGCTGAGAGCGCGCTTGGCGCCGTTGGCGGGCAGGGTGGGCATTCGGGGTACTCTACCGCCCCGCACGCGCAGTAAGAAGTAGTAATATCTTGCCGCCCATCACCGCTAGGCCCCGAGGTACTTCCGTGCAGTTCCTTCCGCGTTCGGCCGCGATGGCGCAACCGCGCGGCCAGGAAAGCGCCTGAAGCTGCGCCTCCTCCACGTCGCATACAGTAGGTGGATGCGTCCGCACCTCCCGTCGCTAACGTCCGTAAGGTTCTTCGCGGCCGTCTACGTTCTCTTGGTCCACTTCGGGAGGCACCTGTTCGAGGGCACCTACTTAGCTGACTTCGCCTACCTGGGTAGCAGCGGGGTGAGCATGTTCTTCGTGCTCAGCGGGTTCATCCTCACCTACACGTACGCCGGTCGGAAGATGGACGCCCCCCGCTTCTACTGGGCACGCTTCGCGCGCATCTGGCCCGTGTACCTGCTCTTCATCGTGGGCAGCATCCCCATCTATTGGGGTCGCCTCACCACTTACCTGGAGACCTCGGGCGATTCGTTGTGGCACGTGCTGCTCCGGTTCGCCACGGCAACCCAGGCCTGGACGGTGTCGGGAAACTCGATAGGCATGACCCAGGCCATCAACAACCCCTCGTGGTCCATATCCACCGAGGCGGGCTTCTACCTCGTGTTCCCCCTGCTGCTGTTCCTGCTCTGGCGGCTGCCGCTACGGCAGGTCATACCGATCGCGCTCGTTGCGTGGGCCATCCTCACTCTGCCGTCGTGGCTGCTTAGCGGCGACATGAGCCTGGGCATGGTGAACGTAGAGGTGGTCTACAAGAGCCCGGTGTTCCGACTGGGGGAGTTCATCATCGGAATAGCAACGGGCATGCTCTTCCTACGCCGGCCCGAGTTGGCTAAGGGCGCTTGGGTGGGCTGGGTGGCCTGGGCGGTGGCGCTGGCAGTCCTGATCTTCGGCATACCCATGGGGCTGCCCCGCATAGCGCTCATCTCCGGCGCGCTCGCACCGGTCTTCGCGTTCGTAACGTTCTCGCTCGCAGGCGGCAGTGGACCGGCCCCACTGCTGGAGTGGCGCCCGCTCCGGTTCCTGGGAGAAGCCTCGTACGCCTTCTACCTGGCGCACTACCCCGTGGCGCTGGTGCTCGCGTGGCTCGGCCTGCCGCGAGACACGAACGTTCACCTGGCAGCCACCTTCCTGGTCACGTTGCTGGCGGCGGTCTTGGCCTACGTGCTGGTGGAGCGGCCGGCGCGCCGCTACTTGCGGAAGGCCTTCCCTGCTCCGAAGCCCAGTAGCGCGTAGCCGCTCTGGGCGTGGGCCCACAGCCTGCCACGCAGCGCGTGCGCCAGGCCTACCTGAAGGGCCGTCACTTCCCCGTCTTGCTCAGCATGACCCCGGGCGTGCGCAGCATGATGTCTATGTCCCACCACACGGACCAGTTGCGCACGTAGTGCGCCTCCATGCTCTGGCGCTCCTCGAAGCTCACGTCGTTGCGGGCCTCTATCTGCCAGTAGCCCGTCATGCCGGGCCTGGCCAGGAAGATCAGGTCGCGCTCGCTGCCCATGAGGTCGCGTTCGCGCTCCATGTAGGGGCGGGGGCCCACCAGGCTCATCTGGCCCACCAGCACGTTGAGCAGCTGCGGGAACTCGTCTAAAGACACGCGCCTGAGGAGCTTCCCGACCCGCGTCACGCGCGGGTCGTTCTCGAGCTTGTGGAACGTCTGGTACTCGGCTCGCAGTGCCGGTTGTTCCTTCAGCAGCTTCTCGAGGTCGCCGTCGGCACCCTTCTGCATGGTGCGGAACTTGATGCAGTTGAAGGTGTTGCCGTAGCGGCCGATGCGGGGCGAGAGGTGAAGGGGAGAGCCGCGCGAATCCAGCCGGATGATGAGCGCGATGATGGCGAGCGGTATGCCCAGAACGGCCAGCAGGAGAGCGGCGCCCACGAAGTCGATCACGCGCTTCACTATGCGGTTGGCATCCGAAGCCAACTGGTTCCGCGCCTCGAGCGCCAGGGTGGAGCCTAACGGCGAAGCGACCACCGAGTTGGTGGGCAGGCCGCGCAGGTCGGGTAAGTACTGAACGTACTTGAGCTGCTTGCCCGAGTGCAGCAGCACCTGATCGAAAGCTGCCGTGATGGCGGCGTCACGCGTGACGATGGCGTGGCGGATGGCGTACTTGTCCACGTAGTCCCACGCGTGGTCCAGGGTGCCCGTTATCGGTAGCGCACGCACGTCCCAGTTGTTAGAGGACCCGAAGGCCGCAACCGGGTGCAGGCCGATGCCGGGGTGCCCCAACAGGTGGCGCGCCACGC
>CAZVTS010000078.1:0-9265 GCA_964630175.1 uncultured bacterium | reverse complement strand
CCGCTGTCGCCACGGCCGCGTCGGGTAACCTGATTCATGCAACAGGCACTGTTCTCCCGTCTCGAAGCGCTGTACCCGGAGCTCGTCGAGTTCAGGCGCGACCTACACATGCACCCGGAACTCTCGTTCGAAGAAGTGCGCACGCCCCAGCTCATAGCGGAGTACCACCGCGCCCTCGGTCTGGACGTGCGCACCGAGGTCGGCGGTAGGGGAGTCGTCGCCACGCTCAAGGGTGGGAAGCCCGGCAAGACCGTGGCTCTGCGCGCCGACTTCGACGCCCTGCCCATCAACGACGAGAAGGACGTGCCTTACAAGTCCACCGTGCCCGGCGTCATGCACGCCTGCGGTCACGACATCCATACCGCCGGCCTTCTCGGCGTTGCCAAGGTGCTCAGCGAGGTGAGGGATCAGTTGCGAGGCAACGTGGTGTTCATCCACCAGTTCGCCGAGGAACTCACGCCGGGCGGAGCGAAGCCCATGATCGAGGACGGCTGCCTGGACGGCGTGGACGTCATCTACGGCGCTCACGTGCACTCGCCATTGGAGACCGGCAAGGTGGGCACCGTGGTCGGGCCCGCCATGGCCACCACCGACTCGTTCGACCTGACGGTGCAAGGCAAGGGTGGGCACGGCGCCACCCCCCACGTGACCGTGGACCCCATCGTGGTGGCCAGCCACCTCATCCTGGCGCTACAGAGCATCGTCTCGCGCCAGACGGACCCACTGAAGTCCGCCGTGGTCACCATCGGCGCCATCCACGGGGGCAACGCGTGCAACGTCATCCCTGAACGCGTGCACCTCAAGGGCACCGTGCGCGTGTTCGAACCCGAGGTGCACAAAAGCGTCCGCGAATCCTTGGAACGCCTGGTGGACCAGGTGTGCTCGGCGTTTGGAGCCGAAGGCATCCTCGATTACATGTTCGGCTACCCCACCGTGGTGAACCACGCCGAGCAGACGGCGCTCGTCGAGGACGTGGTGCGGCAGGTAGTCGGCGAGGAGAACCTCGTCACGCTCGCGCCGATGATGGGTGGCGAGGACTTCGCTTACTACCTTCAGAAGGTGCCCGGCACGTTCTTCTTCGTGGGTGGTCGCAACGAGGACCTCAAGGCCGTCTACCCGCACCATCACCCCCGCTTCGACGTGGACGAACGCTCCATGCTCGTAACGGGCCGCATCTTCATCGGCGCCGTGCTGCGCGAGTTGGGGCAGGCCGAGGGCGTGGCGCCCGCCGAAGGGGCGCTCGAGGCGGTCTAGCCAACCGCCAACTTGGTGAGCGCAGCGGTACGCTGCCGATCACAGGAGGGCTGTGCGCTGATGCTCGAGTTCGACCACATCCTTTACGCCGGCCCGGATCTAGAGGACCTGAAGGCCGACTTCGAACGGCGTAGCGGCCTGCAGGCAGCCAAGGGCGGCCGGCACGCTAACTGGGGCACGCACAACGCGCTCGTCGGACTCGGCGCGGGCCTCTATCTCGAGCTCGTGGCGCCCGAACCGGGCTCGAGCGGCCCCTGGGCCGACGTCTTCGCGCCGCTGCCCGGCCCGTCGCTTCAGGCCTGGTGCGTGCGCGCGGGCCCAGCCAGCGAGGTGGTGGCGCGCCTCACCGGCGCAGGCGTTGGAGCCAGGTGGGTCGAGGGTAGCCGCGCCCTGCCGGGCGGGAGCTTGCTCACGTGGGAACTCGTGTTCCCGGTGGGCCATGAGTTCGGTGGGGCGCTACCGTTCTTCATCGACTGGGGGCGCTCCACCCACCCGTCCGTGGCTCTGGGGGCCGCCGCCAAGCTCGGCCGCTTCACGGTGGAGCATCCTGACGCTGGCGAACTGGTGCGAGCACTCGCTGCGGTGGGAGACCTGCCGGAAGGCCTGGAGGTGCAAGCGGGCCCGGGCGTGTCCCTGGCGGCGGTGTTCGAAACGCCGGCGAGAACCTTCGAGCTGGAGGGTCGGCTGGACCCGCGCACCTACTTAGGGCAGGTCTGAAGCCAGAAGGCCCGAGCCTATGAAGGGCGTCACGCGGTGCCCATGGGCGCAGGCCCTACTATCCCTGCATGAACGTTAGGTCACCGCTCCGGCTGCTCGTCGCTCTGGTCCTGCTTGCCGCCTGCGCGGCGCCCGCTTCGAACGGCAACCCGGGGCCCGGCGAGGGGCCCACCCTGGCCGGCTGCCAGGTGTTCCCGGCCGACCACGTCTGGAACACTCCCGTGGACCAGTTGCCGGTACATCCTTCGTCGAGCCTGTGGGTGAACACCATCGGGGCGCAGACCGGGGTCCACCCGGACTTCGGGGAGGGCCTGTGGGAGGGCGCGCCCATCGGCATCCCCTACGCCACCGTGGGGGCAGGGCAGCCCAAGGTGCCCGTCAGCTTCTACTACGCGGCGGAGAGCGACCCCGGGCCGTATCCCATCCCCGCAGACGCGCCAGTGGAGGGCGCGCCACCGGGCGGGGTGGCCACGGGAGGGGACAGGCACGTGCTGGTGGTGAACGTGGACGACTGCGTGCTGTACGAACTGTTCGACGCGGTGCGCCAAGCGGACGGCTCCTGGCAGGCCGGCTCGGGAGCCGTGTACGACCTCAGCGACTACGAGCTGAGACCGGCCGGCTTCACGTCGGCCGACGCCGCCGGTCTCCCGATACTTCCGGGGCTCGTGCGCTACGAGGAGGTGGCCGCCGGCGTCATCGCCCACGCGCTGCGCTTCACGGCGCCGCAAACTGCCAACCGCTACGTGTGGCCCGCCAGACACCAGGCTTCTAGCAGAAGTGGCGAGGAATACCCGCCCATGGGGGCGCGCTTCCGCCTGAAAGCCGACTTCGACGCGTCCGGTTTCTCGGCCGAGGCCCAGGTGATCGTGGAGGCGCTCAAGCGCTACGGCATGATCCTGGCCGACAACGGCTCCGCCTGGTACTTATCGGGCGCGCCGGACGATCGCTGGTCGAACCCGGTGCTGCGCGAGTTGCGGCAGATCCAGGGCAGTGATTTCGAAGCGGTGGACGCGTCGAGCCTCATGCTCGACCCGGATTCGGGCAAGGCGCGCCAGTAGCGCGCCCCTAGCCTCGCTTCAGGCGCAGCGCGCCCTGATGCTTAATCGTCATCCAGGTTTATGGAGTGGTGATCCAGGTTGGCTAGGCCGCGTTTCCAGTAGCCGTCCACCACCACGCGTTGCCTCGGCAACTCGAGCTCGCGCCTGAAGTAATCGCGGATGGGCTTGAGGGCCCCCGCTTCGCCGGCGGCGAACACGAACCAGTCGTCGTCCTGCGGTAGGGTCAGCGCCCGCAACGCCCGCTCGAGGCCCTGGTCGCCCTCAGCGTCGCGCAACACCCAGGTCACTTCCACGTTCGAGCGGTCAGTCAGCTGCCGCCGCTCTCCGGCGTCGGCCACCTCCACCACGATGTGGGCGCTCGCCGTGGCCGGGAGCTCCTCGGCGAAGCGACCCAGGGCCGGCAGCACGGATTCGTCGCCGGCGAGCAAGTACCAGGCGTAGTTCTGAGGGAAGACCTTGTTGCCGCGCGGACCCAGCACGCCGAGCTTGTTGCCGACGGCGGCGCCCGCTGCCCACGCTGAAGCCACGCCGTGGCCGTGCACCACGAACTCCAGCACCAGCTCCTTGGTCTCGGGCAGCCAGCCGCGCACGGTGTAATCACGGAAGATCGGTTCCCCGGCGCCCTCTTCCGTGACCCAGCCGTTGGGGCCGCGTGTGGGGATGGCCACCTCGGTGCTGCCGGGCTGCGGGAAGAGAACCTTCACGTGGTCCGTGGGCGCAAGGTGCACGTAAGGGAAGCCGTCCACCAGCGCTTCTCCCGTTAGGTACACGCGCTTGTACCTGGGTGTTAGCTCCTCGATGCGGCTGACGGTGAGGACCCGCCGTCCCACCGTGTCCACCAGGTTCACCTGCACCTCGCCGGTGTGGTTGGGGCCGGACCACTTCTTCGTTCTGATCTGCGTCACGCGGTAGCTCCTGTCGGGGGTGGTTGGCGCTCCGATCGAACCAGCGGAGGCGTGCGGCCATCAGCGTTGCCGCTCGCAGCACCCGAACCCTAATCCCGAGTGATGTTATCAAGATTGCGCACCAAGGTGTGGCGGCTAGGTCTTCGCCGAGCCGTTGCCGTTCCTGGCGCCACCGTGTCGGATGGCCGGCGCGCCCCAGTTCACCACCAGCACGGGGCAGGGCGCCTCCTCCAGGATGCGCTCCACGCGCGGGCCCAGGTAAAGGCGGCCAGAACCGGGGCGCACGTCCGTGCCCAGGATGATGAGGTCCACCTTCTCCCGAGCGCTCACGGTGAGGATCGAATCCTCGACACCCGGGCCTATGGCTACCTCGCCCCTCACGTTCACGCCCTGGTCGGAGCCGAAGCCGACCAGCTCGTCCACCATCTGGCGCCGGGCGCCGTGCTCGCGTTGGGCCAAGTCGAGGCGTGTGCCCGCGCGACCCGGTCCCTCCATGCCCTGGCTGACGCTGAGCACGAGCACTTCCTCGTCCGGTTCGGTGGCCAGCCGGAAGGCGAACTCGGCTGCGTGATGCGCGGCGGGGGTGCCGTTGGTGGGCACCAGCAGCCGGCGCGGGGGCCACGCGCCTTCCCCTCGCCCGCCACGGGCCACTAGGGTCGGGCACGGCGCCAGCCGCACCAGGTCGTCCACCATCGGGTGGAAGAGCGCGTCGGGCACCAGGGCCCTTTCGGTGGCGCCCAGTATGAGTAGCTGGTAATCCTTGGCCGCCTCCGCCAGGATGGCGGCTTGCGGGTCGGCGTCCTCTATGGCCTTGCGGCTCAGATCCACGTTCTCGTACTGGTCGCCGAGGCGGTCCAGGAACTCCGCGCCTTCCGCGCGCTTCCCGGGCGGGCTGACGTTCAGTAGCGTCACGGACATGCTCTCGTGGCGAGCCAGCCGGGACACCACGTACGCGTCCAGGCTCACGGTGTCGGGCCTGCCCTCACGGGTACGCAGGGGCACCAGCACCCGGCGGATGGCGGCCACCTCGCTGCCGGCGGTGAGTTCCTCGCGCCTCAGCCGCGCCAGCTCCTGCCTCTCGGGCGTGACTCGCTTCAGAGCCCAGCGGAGGGCGGGCGGCGCCATGAGGGAAGTGGCCATGGCCATCACCACGATGATGGAAAACATCTCCTGCGTGAGTACGCCGATCTGGAGGCCGATGGTAGCGATGATTATCTCCATGGCTCCGCGCGCGTTCATGCCCGCGCCCATGCTGAGGGCCGTCCAGTGGTCTCGCTTGCCTACGACCCGAGCGCCTATGTACACGCCCACGATCTTGCCGAAGGACGCCACGAATATCACCAGCAGGGTGATGAAGAACAGTTCGCGGGTGAAGAGCGGCGCCACGTTCACCTTGAGCCCCGCCACCGCGAAGAAGATGGGCGCGAAGATCCCCAGCGTCACGCTCTCGACCTTGCGCACCACCTCCGCTGGTAGTCGTGGCATGCGCCCGAAGAGGATGCCCATGAAGAACGCGCCCAGCACGGCTTCGAGGTTGAGCGCGTGCGAGACGGCGCCCCACACGAACGTGAGCACCACTACCAGGGTGAGCAGGCGGTCGCGGGCGCGCACCTCGTCCTGCACGAAGTCGAGCGACCACTTCACCAGCCAGCGGCCGATGGTGAACGAGAGCACCATGAACGCCAGCACGCTGCCGAGCGCGCCGAGGAAGGTGCCGGCGGTCACGGAGTCGCCGGCGGCCAGGCCGGCGACGATGGAGAGCATGGTCCAGCCGATGGTGTCGTCGGTCATGCCGGCCGCCAGGATCGTCTGACCCACGTCGCGCCGCATGAGGTTCATGTCCATCAGCACCTTGGCTATGACCGGAATGGCGGTGATGGCCATGGCCGTGGCAACGAAGAGCGAGAACACCAGGCGCTGCTGGTCGTTGGCCAGCAGCGTGTCCGGCAGGAACTGACCCAGCAGGAAGCCAGTGGAGAACGTGAGGGTGATGCCGCCGAGCGAGGCGCCGGCGGCGGCGCGCGCCTGGCGCCTGATGAGCGCCAGGTCCGTTTCCAGACCGGTGAGGAGCAGGAGGAACATCACGCCGATCAGCGAAACGACCTCGAGCAGGTGCCCTTGGGTGGGGGTCTGTGGCACGATCCAGGCGCCCAGCTGTGGCACGAGTCCGCTGAGTAGCGACGGCCCGAGCACGATGCCGGCGAGGATCTCGCCCACCACGGAGGGTTGCCCCAGCCTCTGAGCCACCTCGCCCAGCGCCCGCGCGGTAAGGAGTAGTAGCGCGATCTGGATGATCAGAACGAGGACGTCGTGGTGAGGAGCTGCTGTGAATACGGTGGTCATGAACCAGGCACGGGTCTTGGCACGAGTGAGCGCTCCGATGCGATGGGCGGCATCTCTACCACCTTCCGATTTCGCCTACGAGGTTAGCTGACGGGTTCGGAGTAGGAAGTCTCCGTTCGGCGTGCGCCGGATTCACCCCAGTTGCTCGGGTCCCCCGCCGCGCGGTCATCGGCCGCGCGCTCGGCAGCGGTAGACGCCCCTTGCGCCTACTCAAGTGGGGAGTCTACGGTCTGGCCGGCGAGGCGTCAAGCGAACCGAACGGTGCTTGGCCGGGCCGACTTGCCCCCGCCAACGTGCCCGAAGGTGCCGCTGGCCGTGTCGTAAGCTGGTTCCTCCATGGCGCAGAACCGCCCACTTGCAGGTGTCGGCCAGCCGGAACTCGGGCCGGCGCTCAGCGCTTTCGTGGAGCGTTCGATCGGCGCGCTCACCCACGTCGAGGACCTCTCGTGGAGCCACGCGGAGTCCGCCGTGTGGCGCGTGGCGTCCGCCAGCCACCAGGCGGTCCTGAAAGTGCACCGGCAGGGCCGCAAGTTCGCCAACGAGCTGGCCGCCTACACGCAGTGGGCGCCGGCGCTGCGGAGAGAGCTAGAGGAGCGTACCTACGTTCCAGAACTGCTCGGGGTGTACGCCGAGCACCCGCGGGCACTGCTGCTCAGTTGGGAGCAGGGCGAACGGGCCGAGAGCCTCACGCTGCCGGTAACCGAAGAGCGGGCACTGCACCTTCGTGCCGGGCGGTTCCTGCGCGCCCTGCACGAACTGCCGGTGGAACCCGCGGACGCCCTGCCGCTGGCGGACGCCTACCGGGCTCGCCTGGAGGCCTGGGTGAAGCGCACCAGCGCCACGGTGCCGACGGCGGTGCGAGAGGCGGTGGCGGCAGAAGCGGTGCAGGCGCTGCCGTTCGTTCAGGGCTGCTCGCGGGTGCCATGCCACCGCGACTTCACGCCGCGCAACTGGCTCGTGACCTCGTCCGGACCGAGCAGTACCGATACGGGGCGCCCCGAGCTTCCGAGCCACGCCCTCGTGGTCTTCGACTTCGAGCACTCGCTGCCGGATCTTCACCTGGTAGACATGCAGCGCCTCTGGGTCGGGCTTTGGCGCAGCAGGCCCGACCTCAAGGAGAGCTTCCTGGCAGGCTACGGCCGCGGTCTCACCGCGGAAGAAGAACACGCTCTGCGCCATATCTCGGCGCTCTGGGCGCTCTCCACCGTTGGTTGGGCTCGGGAGCATGCGGACGGAGAGTTCGAGGAGGCGGGCTGGGAGGTGCTCAGGTGGCTTGGGCTCGCCTGAGACCGGGCGGGTCAGGCTCCGCGCGCGCCGAACGCTCTGAGCGGCAGCAGAACCAGTAGGGGCGTGGCCGTGAGGAGCGCCATGATGCCGCCGATTGAAAGGTCCGCTACCACCGCCAACGGGTACCCGAGTAGCGCGGCCGCAGCTGCTACACCCAGAGCAACGGTCAGCATGCCCGGCAGGCGGTTGCTGGCCAGCCTGCCCACCACGGCCGGGGTTATGGCGAACGCCACGAAGAGCACCACGCCCACGGCGTCCAGGGCGGCTACCGCCGTGAACGACGTAAGTGCCAGCAGCCCACCGGTGACCAGCCGGGGCCTCAGCCCCTGCAACTGCGCCAGGACGGGATCGAAGGAGGCTGCCACGAGCTCCTTGTAGAAGAGCGCTACGTAAACCGCGTTGAGGGTGAACGCCGCCGTTACCACGACGAGGGCGCGAGGGACCTGCAGTCCGAGCAGTGTCACGCGGTCGAGCCACACGAAACCTATCTCGCCCAGCAGCACGGTGTGCACGTCCACGTGCGAATCGCGGGCGAAGAGCCCGAGCAGCAGCACCCCCGCCGCGAACAGGGCGGGGAAGACGAGGCCGGTGGCGGCGTCCCGTTTCACCTTGCCGCTCCTGGCCAGCGCCTCGGTGAGGAGCACCGTGAGCAGCCCGGCGCCGGCGGCGCCGAGCAGTTGCAGGGCCCCGGTGGCCTGGCCCGAGAGAAGGAAAGTGACCGCCACCCCGAACACCACGCCGTGGCTGATGGCGTCGGTGAGCATGGCCTGACCGCGCACCACGAGGAAGGTGCCCAACAGGGCGGCGGAGGCGCCCGTCATGATGCCGGTGGCGGTTATCGCGAACGAAGGCGAGTCGAGCAGCGCCTGCAACGCGTTCACCACTTGCCTACGCCCCTTCCAGCGAGGCGCCCCGGCGCGGCGCCAGGAGCAGCGAGAGCGCTGCGATGAGGCTCGCCACCAGCACCACGGCCGGGCCCGTGGCTAGTCCCGGCACCGCCGCGCTGAGGAGCGCACCGACGAGGGCACTGGTGGCGCCGATGGCGCCTGCCAGGAACGCCATGCCTTCCAGCGAGTTCGTCCATTGCCGCGCCGCCACCGCGGGCGTCACCACCAGGGAGGACATGAGCACGACGCCCACCAGCTCCAGGCCCACCACGATGGCTACGGCGAGCAGCCCGGTGCTGAGGGCCTCGTAGAGCCGCACCCGGAAGCCGTTGGCGCGGGCGAACACGGGGTCGAAGATCACGATCTTGAGCGGCTTGAAGAGGAGCGCGACCAGACCGAGTGCTGCAGCGCCCAGCACGCCTATCGTCACCAGGTCCGTGCGCAGCGTGGCCGCGGCCTGCCCGAACAGGAACTGCTCCAGGCCCGCGCTGCCGGCGCCGGGTTGCCTCTGCACGTACGAGAGGAGCACTACCCCGAGGGCGAAACCCGCGCCGAGCCCAACGCCGAGCGCCGATTCGCTCTTGATGCCCGCGCGGCGGCTCAACGCCACCGCGAGGAGCGCGGCGCAGAGGCCAGTGACCAGCGCACCGGCCAGCATGAGGGGCAGGTTGCGCCCGCCGGCCAGGAGGTACCCGAGAACGACGCCGGGCAGTGCTGCGTGGGACATGGCGTCGCCGAGCAGGCTCTGGCGCCGGAGCACCGCGAAGGCGCCAAGGGCGCCGGACGTGAGCCCCAGCATGAGGGCGCCGAGCGA
>CAZVTS010000077.1:6888-9270 GCA_964630175.1 uncultured bacterium | reverse complement strand
AGCGGCCGCCGGCCTACTCGGCCGTTAAGCAAGCGGGCCAACGCAGCTACGCCGCTGCCAGGCGGGGTGAGGCGGAGGAGCCACCGGCACGGCCCGTGCGGTACCTGGCCGTTCAGCTCCTGGGGTTCGCGCGCCAGCGCGAACTGCTGCCCGACCGGTTCCTGCGCACGCCCGCGGGGTGGCGCCCGGACCCGGCCGGCCGCACCTTCGAACTGCCGCCCACCCTGGCAGACCTCCCCACCGCCCTCTTCGCCCTCGAGGTCGGGGCCGGCACCTACGTCCGCGCCTTCGCGCGCGATCTGGGCGCGGCCCTGGGCCTGCCTGCGCACCTGGCCGGCCTCGTGCGCACGGGAGCGGGCAGCCTCGATCTGGCAGACTGCTCCACCCTCGAGGACCTGGGCGGCGCCCCCGGCATCGCACCCTTGGCAGCGCTCAGCCACCCGAAGCTCGAGGTGGACGCGGCCACCGCGCTCGCCCTCCGGCAGGGCAAGAAGCTAGCCCTCCCGGTCACCGAGCTCACGGCCGTGCATGACGCGGAGGGCGACCTGGTCGCCATGGTGGAACCGCGCGACCCCGACGGGGACACTGCGCTGGGTACCCACTCGGTCCGCCCGGTGCACGTGGTGCGCGCCTGGCAACGGTAGAATCGCCACAACGAATCCAAGGCGCGGTCCGTCACCCACCTTCGCGGCGGCGGTCGTTTCAACATGGCAACCGACGCCAGGTAGCAGGAGCGGTCTATGAGAATCGGTGTCCCCAAGGAGATCAAGCCCCAGGAGTATCGCGTGTCGGTCACGCCCGGTTCGGTGCAGGCGCTGGTTGGCGCCGGACATCAGGTGCTGGTGGAGCGCGGCGCCGGCGTAGGGTCAAGCTTCACGGACGAGGCGTACGCGGCTGCGGGCGCGAGCCTGGGCGAGGCCGCCGACGCCTGGGCTCAGGACCTCGTCATGAAGGTCAAGGAGCCCATGGCTTCCGAGTACGGCTACCTGCGCCACGATCAGATCCTCTTCACCTACCTGCACCTGGCAGCGGACAAGCCTCTCACGGAAGCGCTGCTGGCAGCCGGCACCACGGCCGTGGCGTACGAGACCGTGCAGCAGCCTAACGGGGCGCTGCCCCTCCTCACGCCCATGAGCGAAGTGGCCGGTCGCATGGCGCCACAGGTAGGCGCTCACTTCCTCGAGCGCGCCCATGGTGGACGGGGGCTCCTTCTGGCAGGCGTGCCCGGCGTGCCTGGCGGCATCGTCACCATCCTGGGCGCCGGTACGGTAGGCACCAACGCCGCCAAGATGGCGCACGGGTTGGGTGCGCGCGTGAACCTCCTGGACGTCAGTCACGCCCGGCTGCAGTACCTCGACGACGTGTTCGCCGGCCGCATCCAGACCACCACCAGCAACCTGGGCAACATCCTCGAACTCCTGCCACACACCGACCTGCTCATCGGCGCCGTGCTGATCCCCGGCTCGAGGGCGCCGCAGCTCGTCACCCGCGACATGCTGTCGCTGATGAAGCCCGGCAGCGTCATCGTGGACGTGGCGGTGGACCAGGGCGGCTGCATCGAGACCATCCACGCCACCACCCACGAGGCCCCCACTTACGAGGTAGACGGCGTGCTGCATTACGGCGTGTCGAACATGCCCGGCGCAGTACCCAACACGAGCACCAGAGCGCTGGCCAACCAGACGCTGCCGTACGCGCTCAAGCTGGCCGGCGCGGGCCTGAAGGCGCTGACGGCCGATCCGTCCTTCCTGAAGGGCCTCAACACGCACGCCGGCAAGCTCACCTACGCCGCGGTAGGCAACACGTTCGGCATCCCTGTAACGGACGCCGCTGCCGCGCTCAGCGGAGCCGCGCCAGCGCTTTCCTGATCAGGCTCTCCGCGCTGTCCTCCGGGGCGTCGGTGGCCAGCTCGGCTATCACGCCCTTCACCTGGCTCTCGCGGTAGCCGAGCGCCAGCAGCGCCGCCACCGCGTCCTCCCCTGCCCCGGCCAGCGCACGTCGGCCGGGGGCGGCCTCCGCGCCGGCGAGCAACGACTCCGGCAGGCGGTCCCGCAACTCAAGCACTATCCGCTCAGCCGTGCGCTTGCCCACCCCCGGCGCGGCCGTAAGCAGGCCAGCGTCCTGGTTGCTCACTGCCGCGGCTATGAGCGGCACGGCCAGCGTGGAGAGCACGCTGAGCGCCACCTTGGGGCCCACGCCCGTCACGTCCAGGAGGCGCCTGAACACCGTTATCTGGTCGGCGTCGTGGAAGCCGTACAGGGTGGGTTGCTCGTCCCTCACGAGTAGTTGGGTGCGCAGAGTGATGGGCTGCCCCGTCTCACACCTGGCCAGCGTGGCTGCGGGGGCGAGCAGTTCCAGGCCCACGCCGCCAACGTCCAGCAC
>CAZVTS010000077.1:0-6788 GCA_964630175.1 uncultured bacterium | reverse complement strand
ACGAGTTCACCAGGCGCCGTGGTCATGGCTCTCCGAAAAGAGGGGCGAACAACACCTCGTAACCGATGTCGGCCACGTCGGCACAGCCCGTGAGGCGCATGGCGTACGCCAGCTCCGCAGCCAGCGCGCTTACGGTGCGCTCCCCGTCCACCACCACCAGTTCCGCTCCTACCGCCAGGTAGCGCAGTACGTCCACACCGTCGCGAACGGGGCCGCCCGCCACGATGGTGAGCATGCCGCCGACCGCATCGATGACTTCCGGCAGCACCTCGATCACCGGCGGTGCACCGATGTGACGCCCCAGCTCGGAACCGACCACAACGCCGTCCGCGCCCGCCTCAGCCGCCGTCTCCGCGTCGGCCGCGCTGCCCAACCCCACCAGCCAGAGCGGTGTGCCGGCCGCCGCTCTCAGCTCCGCCAGCTCCTCACGGGTGCGCGGACGCCACGCGCGCTCCCCGTACGGCTCCGAGTCCGCCAGTGGGCTCATGTCCAGCGCCACCGCCGCCACTCCGCGCTCCGCGAGCTTGGCCACCCGCCCGATCAAGGCGCCCATGCTCTCGGCTGGCAGGAGGGCGATGGTCTGCTCCACCGGATACTTGTTGGCAACGTCCAGCACGTCATCGGCTGCGAACAGCGCCAGGCCGTCGCCGGGCACAGGCGCAGCGCGCCTGTAGCGGGGCACCATGGGATGACTCAGGCTCATGCCCAGCTGGTACGTGCCCAGCTCGGCGCGTTCCACGTCGGTTAGCACCCGTGGCAGCAGCTGATGCGCGTCCAGGGCGGCGATATCTGAAGACGACATTGCGGCGATGATAGCAAGCCAGGACTGTCGTCCCCTGGTGCCGCGAGCATGCGGCGTGACCGGTGGCGCCACGCGCGTGGGGAGGAGCGCGCTCATCGGCAGCACCAGGCCCGCGTTGTACTCTGCCGCTATGTCCCAGCTGATCGACGTTCGCAACATCAGCAAGAGCTTCGGGAAGGTCAAGGCCGTCGACGACGTGAGCTTCGGCGTGGCAGCCGGGGAGGTGTACGGCCTGCTGGGCCCGAACGGGGCCGGCAAGACCACCACCCTGCGCATCCTCGCCACGCTCCTCAAGCCCGACGGTGGAACGGCCACGGTGGCAGGCCACGACGTGCTCACGGAGCCCGAGGCGGTGCGCGCTTCGATCGGGGTGGTGAACGGCGGCATGGGGCTCTACGATCGCCTCACCGGCAGGGAGATCCTCTACTACTTCGGGCGCCTCTACGACATGACCGAGGAGCAGATCGAGAAGCGCATCGGCGAGCTGGACGAGCTGCTGGGCCTGCGCGACACCCTCGCCCGCCGCGCCGGCGGCTTCTCCACCGGCATGGCGCAGAAGATCGTCGTCGCCCGGGCCGTGCTTCACGACCCGCCTGTCATCTTCTTCGACGAGGCCACCAGCGGCCTCGACGTGGTGGCGCGCCGCGCCGTCGTCGACTTCGTGCGCGATTATCCCAGCAAGGGTCGCGCCGTCATCTACTCCACCCACGTCATGAGCGAGGTGGAGGAGCTGTGCGACCGGGCGTCCATCATCTACCAGGGGCGCAAGATCGCGGAGGACAGCGTGGCGCAGCTGATCGAGATGGGTGGCGGCAAGAGCATCGAGGAGGCGTTCTTCCGCCTGGTCAGCCGGGTCGACATGGGCCTGGAGGGGAGCCGCTGATGCGCCCGGTCATGATCTGGCGCGTGGCGCGCAAAGAGATCCTCTCCACCTTGCGCGACACCCGCGCCATCGTGTCCAACCTGCTCATCCCGCTCATCCTCATGCCTGTCGTGATGCTGGGCATGCCGCTCCTGCTCGGTGGCCTCTTCGAGCGCTCCGCCACCACCATGACGCCCATCGGCGTGGTTGGCCTCAGCAACCTGCCGGCTGACTTCGTGGCTCTGATCGAGGCGCAGAACGTGGAGCTCAGGGCCGTGGAGGACGGCGTGACCGCGGTGCAGGGCGGCGACGTGGACGTGGTCATCGAGGCGACGGAGCCCCTGGAGCCGGCCATCGCGAACGGCGGCAGCAGCACCCTCACCATCTACTCCAAACAGGGCAACATGAAGAGCGAGCTGGACGCTTCGAAGGTGCAGCAGGCCGCCGCCATCTACCAGCAGCAGGTGGTGGCGCTGCGCCTGGTGGACGCGGGTCTGGACCCCAGCGTGCTGCAGCCCCTCGCCATCGAAGCGGTGGACGCGAGCACTGCCGCGGAGCGCTCCAGCGGCCAGTTCTCCTGGCTCATCCCGTTCTTCATCGCCATCTGGACCCTCACGGGCGGCCAGATGACCGCCGTGGACGCCACCGCGGGTGAGAAGGAACGCGGCACGCTGGAGGTGCTGCTCGTGGCGCCCGTGCGGCGCACCGAGGTGGTGGTCGGCAAGTTCCTGGCCACCCTCACGTTCGGCCTCAGCGCGGCGCTCATGGCCATCGTGGGCTTCCTCATCGGCGGCTTCGCACTCAGTTCCGTGTTCCTGCCGCGCCTGGGCGAGCAGGGCGCGGAGATCGTGTCCATGATGGGCGGCGGGCTCAACATCGACCTGCTCTCAGTGCTGGTGCTCATCGTTAGCGCGCTGCTGCTGGCGGCTCTGGTGGCCGCTGTTCTCATCGGCGTGTCCCTCTTCGCACGCTCGTTCAAGGAGGCGCAGAGCTACATCGCGCCGCTCACGTTCGTGTTCATCATCCCGGTGGTGCTCCTGCAGTTCAAGGACCTGATCGGTCTGGGCAGCCAGGCGTACCTCATCCCCGTGTTCAACGTGCTGCTGCTCATGGACGACGTGGTGCGCGGCGTGGTGGACCCGAGCCGCCTGGCCCTCGTGTGGGGCTCCATGCTGCTGTTCATCGTGCTGCTGCTGGCGTTCGCCCACCGCAACTTCCAGCGCGAAGAGGTCATCTTCCGAAGCTGAGCCCTGCCCCGGGCGTCCTGCTGCGGCCGCGAACTGCCGGCGCCTCTCGGCCCCTCACTCGAGCACGGACTGCCGGTAAACGGTGTCCTTCGCGCCGGCCTCAGGAGCCGGTGAACGCCCGTAGAGCTCGGCCAGCTCCGCCAGCTGCGGCGCTATCCAGTAGGGCACGTCCTGCCAGGCGAAGCGCCACGACCAGTTGCCGCCCGCCGTGCCGGGCGTGTTCATGCGCGCACCCGAGCCCAGGCCAAGGGCGTCCTGCAGCGGCACTATGGCGGTGTCCGCCACCGACGCCTGGGCCAGCCGGATGAGCTCCCAGGCGATCTCGCCGTCGTCGCGCGCCAGGTAGCGCCGTACCAGGTCGCGCTCCACCTCGGGCGCGGCCGCGTACCAGCCGGCAGTGGTGTCGTTGTCGTGCGTGCCGGTATAAACCACGCACTCCTTGGGGTAGTTGTGCGGTAGGTACGGATCCTCGGCGTCGCCCGCGAACGCGAACTGCAGCACCTTCATGCCGGGGAAGCCGTTGCCGGCGCGCAGCTCTTCCACGTCCGGCGTTATGACGCCCAAGTCCTCCGCTATGAGCGGGAGCTCCCCGAGCGCACGTCGCAAGGCGTCGAAGAGGGCGTTCCCCGGGCCCGGCACCCAGCGGCCTCGCACGGCGGTGGGTTCGTCCGCCGGGATCTCCCAGTAGGCCGCGAAGCCGCGGAAGTGGTCTATCCGCACGAGGTCGAACATGGCCAGCGCGGCGCGTACGCGTTCCACCCACCAGGCGAAACCGGTGTCCGCCAGCCGGTCCCAGCGGTAGAGCGGGTTGCCCCAGCGCTGCCCCGTGGCGGAGAAGTAATCTGGCGGCACCCCGGCCACGACCGTTGGTGCCCCCTTGGCGTCGAAGTGGAAGAGGTCCGGGTTGGCCCACGCGTCCGCAGAATCGAGCGACACGAAGATCGGTACGTCGCCGACGACCTGGATGTCCAGTTCTGCAGCCCGCGACCGCACGGCGCGCCACTGCGTGAAGAACCAGTACTGCCACACCACGTGCTTCGTCACGCCGGCAGCCACCTCGGCGCGCGCGCGCTCCAGAGCCGCCGCTTCGCGGTCACGCAACCCTGGCACCCAGTCGCCCCACGCCGACCCGCCGTGGGCCTCCTTGAGCGCCATGAAGAGCGCGTAGTCGTCGAGCCAGGCAGCCTGTTCCGCCCGGAAGGCGGCCAGCGCTGCTCGCTCCTGGCCTTCGGCCAGCCGGTCGAACCGCTCCGCGGCTCGCTCCAAGAGTGCGAGCTTGCGCGGTATCAGCGCCCCGTAATCCACCCTCTCCGTAGGCAGTTCGGCGAGCGGCGCGAGTTCGCCGGCCTGCAGCCAGCCCTGCTCCACGAGGGTGTCCATGCTGATCAGGAAGTGGTTCCCGGCGAAGGTGCTGAACGACTGGTAAGGGCTGTCGCCGTAGCCCGTTGGGCCGAGCGGCATGACCTGCCACAGGCGCTGCCCCGCCGCGGCCAGGAAATCCAGCCAGGCCAGCGCTTCGGCGCCAAGCTCGCCCACGCCGTTCGGGCCGGGCAGCGAAGTCGGGTGAAGCAGGATGCCTGAACGCCTGGCTGACGCCACGGTTTACCTCCGCCCTCTTGTAGGGACTACTTCTCGAACGCCTTGCCGGCCGCCTTGGGCGCCACGGAACGCCCCACGAACCCGGCCAGCACGATCATGGTGAGCACGTACGGTAGCGACTGCACCAGGGTGGGGGGAAGTATGCGGCCGCCGCCCAGCAGCACCTCGGTGGCCTGGAACGCGCCGAAGAGCAGCGTGGCACCGAACACCCCCAGCGGGTGCCACTTGCCGAAGATGAGCGCCGCCAGCGCGATGAAGCCGCGCCCGCCCGACATCTCGGACACGAACTGGTTGACGTTGCCGATGCTCAGGTAAGCGCCCGCCAGGCCGGCGAGCACACCGGAGAGCACCACCCCGACGTAGCGCATGCGGAACACGTTCACGCCCAGCGAATCAGCCGCCTCCGGGTGCTCGCCCACGGACCTGAGCCTTAGCCCGAACGGCGTGCGGAACACAACGAACCAGGTGATGGGCACGAGGAGGAACGCCAGGTACACGAGAGGGTTGAACGCCAGGCCGTCGATGCCGAAGAGCTCCCAGCTGGGTAGGCGGCTGCGCACCGGGGTGGAGGTGGCGGTGTTGTTGTATATGCCCGACAGGATGACGGCCGGGATGCCGATGCCCATGAGGTTGATGGCGGTGCCGGAGATGATCTGGTCGGCCTTGTAGCGGATGGAGACCACGGCGTGGATCCAGCCGATGAAGCCGCCTACCACCATGGCGGCCAGGACGCCTACCCACGGCGCGAACCACACACGGGCCGCCAAAGACTCGCGCAGGTAAGGGGCTTCCAGCAGCTGCGCGGTGACGGCGGCGGCCAGGGCGCCGAACAGGATTATGCCCTCGAGCGCGATGTTGACCACGCCGGAACGCTCGCTGAAGAGCCCGCCCAGCGCCGCGAACAGGAGCGGGGTGGTGGCGCGGATCATGGACGACACGAGCGCCAGCAGCAGAACGGTATCCACGTCAGCCCCCCTCCCCTGCGGTGGTTCGCTTCTGGTTGGCGTCGTCCTTGGCCGGCCCGGTGCTGGCGTCGAACCAGGTGCGGGGGTCCAGCACACCCTGCGGCAGGAAGCCGCGCGCGGCGATGAACAGCACCACCAGCGCGAGGATCATGCTGACGACCTCGCGGGTGAGGTTCGGGAACGTGATGTTCAGGACCGACCCCCCGAACTTGAGGACGCCGAAGAGCAGAGCGGACAGCAGGATCCCGAAGGGGTGGTTGCCTGCCAGCAAAGCCACCGCGATGCCGTCGAACCCGTCGTTGGTGGGGATCGACTGCCTGAGCGAGTAGTCCTCGAGGGCTCCGCCAAGCACGTAATGAGCTGCGGTGAGGCCGGCCAATCCGCCCGAGATGGCCATCGTTATGGTCGTCGTGGTGCCGATGTTGGCACCACCGTACTCGGCGGCGCCGGGCGCCAGTCCGACCGCGCGCAGCTCGTACCCGAACCGCGTCTTGAAGAGCAACACGTAGGTGAACGCTGCCGCCAGGACCGCGAGCGCGAACGCCGCGTTGAGGTTGGTCGGTGGGATCGCCGTCGGGACGCGGCCCAGGCCGACCAGCACCAGCACTAGGTAGGTGACGACCCCGACCCCTATGGCAGCCAGCAGGCGCGGCAGCAGACGACGGAAGCGCCGCCAGCGCCCCAGCACGAACAGCGATGCGAGGGCGAGCAACGGAGCGATCAGCCTGGCGTAATCGATACGGACGACGTTCGTGCCAGGCGACGTCCGTGTGTCTATGCCGACCATGGCTGGTAGCTGCGGCAGGCGCGCCTCGACCCTCAGTGGCTGGGATTTGGGCTCGTTGCCTGGCACCTTGAACGGCATCTGCACGGTCACGGGAGCGTCGCCGGGTCGCGGTTGGCCAGCCACGACGCAGGTCGCGAGCAGTGCCACGCCAGCGACCGCCAGTACCAGCCGCGGTGCGCGGCCGAGGAGGCGCCTCACGGGTGGGATGAGGGCGATCACGATGGCGGCCAGCGCGAACACGCCGATCACGGTGAGGATCCGCAGGGCGGCGGCAGCGAAGACGTTGCCGGACGAAAGGAGGAACAGGAGCGCAGACGACGCCACGAAGTTGAGCAGGATCGTCGTGATGACCTCGTTCGCGCCGAAACGCGCCTTGAGCCAGCCGGGCAGGGCGCCCCACAGCGCGCCGCCCGCGAACGCGCCCAGGATCGCGGCCGGCATCGCCACGATCCGCGGCCCGGGCAGGTAGAGGGCCACCATCGCCGCGCCGATCGCGCCCAGCACCATCTGGCCCGGCGCGCCGATG
>CAZVTS010000076.1:0-9884 GCA_964630175.1 uncultured bacterium | reverse complement strand
AAGATGTAAGGGATACCGAAGAGATAGAGGAAGAAGACCAGTACGCCGGTCACTCCTGCCAGAACCTCGCTTTCACGGTGGGAGTGTATCACCCAGGTATCAGGCGTCGCCGCCCGGCTCCGGTACGCTTGTGTACCCGTGACCAAGCACCCCGACCAGAGCTTCCATGCGTTCCTCACCCAGTTGGAGGATTACGAGGAGCAGGTGGTGGGTTACCACTTCTTCCCGCCCCGGCGCGGCAGCCTCGTGGGGGGCTACGCCGGACCCTACGCCGACCTGGTGGGGCGGCTCGGCTTCGAGCCTTACGGGCATCAGGCGCAGGCGCTGGAGCAGATCGGGGCCGGGCAGGACGTGGTGGTGGCAACCGCCACGGCGTCCGGCAAGTCGCTCACGTTCCAGTTGCCCGTTCTGGAGGCGCTGTCGCGGCAGCGCTCCGCGCTGCTCCTTTACCCCACCAAAGCGCTGGCGGCAGATCAGCTCCTGCGGCTGCACGCGCTAACGGACGGGCTCGGCCTCACGGCCGGCGGTCCGGCCGCAGTGCATACCTACGACGGCGACACGGCGCCCGCGAAGCGAGCCGAGATCCGCGCGGGCGGGCGGGTGGTGCTCACTAACCCGGACATGCTCCATTACGGCATTCTGCCCCACCACGTGGACTGGGCCGGTTTCCTGAGCTCGCTGGACGTGGTGGTGCTGGACGAGTTGCACGCCTACCGCGGGGTGCTCGGTTCGCACGTTGCCAACGTGGTGCGCCGGCTCCTGCGCATGGCGGCGGCGTACGGCGCCGACCCCACGGTGGTGGCCGCCTCGGCCACGGTGGGTAACCCCGCTGCTCACGCGGCGCGCCTCACGGGCCGGAAGTTCCAGGTGGTGAGCGCTGACGAAGCGCCCGCCGCAGCGCGCGAGTTCGTGATCTGGCAGCCGCCCGCCGCCGACGATGCCGGCGAGCGGCGCCGCAGCGCCAACAGCGAGGCGGCGCGCCTCGCCGCCAACTTCGCCAGGCACGGTGTGAAGAGCCTCTTCTTCTGCAACTCCCGCAAGGGCGCCGAGCTGGTGCGGCGCTACGCGGCCGGGCTGGTGGGCGAGCCGCTGGGCACCACGGTTCAGAGCTACCGGGCGGGCTACACGGCGGAAGACAGGCGCCTCATAGAGAACGGCTTCCGCCAGGGCGACATCACCGTGCTCACCACCACCAGCGCCCTCGAGCTCGGGGTGGACATAGGCGGGGTGGACGCCGTGGTGCTGGTGGGTTATCCAGGCTCCAAGATGGCCTTGTGGCAGCGCGCCGGCCGGGCAGGTAGGGAGGGGCGCCGGGCGCTCACGCTGCTGATCCCGGGCGCAGATCCGCTCGACGAGTACTACCGCACGCATCCCGACGCCCTGGTGGACGGTCCGGTGGAGGACGCCGTGGCAGACCCGTTCAACGAGGAGCTGCACCCGCGGCACCTCTTGTGCGCCGCCGCAGAGATGCCGCTGGCGCAGGAGGAGGGCCTGGTGGCGCCCTGGGTGGACCTGAGCACGCTGCAGGGCCTGGTGAAGAGCGCCGGCAAGTACCGCGCGGCGGGCCGCTACCCGCACCGGCGCGTGCAACTGCGTGGTACCGGCGGGAAGCTCGTGCGGCTCAAGGACGGCATGGGGCGCGCGCTCGGCGCAACGGACTTCGCCACCGCCCTGCGCGAGCTGCACCCCGGCGCCGTGTACCTTCATCAGGGCGACCAGTACCTGGTGGCCTCGCTGGATCTGGAGCGTGGTATTGCCAGGCTCCTGCCGCACATAGAGGACTACTACACCCAGCCGCGCTCGGAGACGGACATCGAGATCCTCGGCCCGCTACCGGCGCGCCACTTACAGAGCGGTGAGGTGGACACACCGCCCCACGGCGTGCACGTTGGCCGGGTGCGGGTTCGTCATCAGGTGGTCGGCTACGTGCGCAAGCGCTACTTCTCCGAGGCGGTGCTGGAGGAACGTGTGCTGGACCTGCCCGAGGTTAGCTACGACACCCAGGCGCTCTGGTTCGACTTAGACGGTGTGCAGGGCCTGCCGCCAGGTCTGGACCTGCCAGGGGCTCTGCACGCCCTGGAGCACACGCTCATCGGGCTGCTGCCCTCGTTCGTTCTCTGCGAGCGCGCTGACGTGGGCGGCGTTTCGTACCCGCTCTACCCGCCTCTGGGCAAGCCACTCGTGTTCGTTTACGACGGCGCGCCCGGCGGGGTGGGCTACGCCCGCGCGGGGGCCGCGGCGTTCACTCCCTGGCTGGCCGCCGCCCGCGACCTGCTTGGCGCCTGCCCCTGCGTGGGCGGGTGCCCCCGCTGCGTGCTCTCGCCCAAGTGCGGCAACGGCAACCAGTTCCTTGACAAGCAGGCGGCCCTCACGCTGGCGGAGGCGCTGCAGGGGCGCCAGGCGCGGCTGGACGAAGAGACGGCGGCGCGCTCGGCCACCGCCTGATGCTAGACTCCCTTCTCGTGCGCGTAGGCTTCGTGACCCAACTCCTGTGGCACCGCTACGGCGCCTTCTGGCGCAGCCTCGCCGAGGCTGCCGGTGCCGAGGTCGTTCTCCCTACCTTAGGAGGCGTGCGGTCGGCGCTGCTGGACGCGGCCGTGCAGGGCGTGCCTGGGGCAGCGTTCCGCCTGGCCGCGGCGCAGGCGCTGAGCCTGGCAGAGGAGGTCGACGTGCTGGTGGTGCCGCGGCTGAACCGCGAGAGTCAGGTTGCGCGCGGGGCAGGTCAGGACCCCTGGATAGCCGACTTCCCAGGGGCGCTCGCTAGCGCGGTGCCCGGACTGCCCGCCATGCGGGCCGTTCCCACCGAGCTCGGCGCCGAAGTGGAGCCGGAAGCCGTGGCCTTCGTTCAGGCGCTCATGCGCGACGCCGTTCAGGTGGGCCGCGTGTGGAGCCGCTTACGGGCGCAGGTGCGGCCGTACAAGCCGGCGCCCGTGACCTGGAACTACAGGCCTGGCGAACTCGTCACCGTGGCGCTGATCGGCCAGCCCTGGCTCCTCAACGATGCGCTCGCTGCCGCCGCAACGCGGGAGGGTGAGCACGTGGTGGCGCAGCACAGGCTGGACCCGCTGGAACTGAGAGCGGAGGGGCACCGCGCCGACCCGCAGCTGGTGGACACGGACGCAGAGACGCTGGGCGCAGCGCGGCTGGCCGCCAGGCGGTCGGCCGTAAGCAGGCTGCGACTCCTCGTTGACCCCACCTCGGGGTCCGATGCCTGGCTCGCGCGGCGCGTGGAGAAGACCGTTCACAAGGCCGTGCAGGTGGTGGACCTGCAGGACGCCCTCGCCGGGCTGGATCCCGTCGACACCCTCGCTAACTTGCAGCTAGACTGAAGCCGTGCATCTGCTGCTGCTTCTGGTGGCACTCGTCCTCACCGCCATCAACACGTTCGGCTCCTGGGCTGTCAGCCGACGTCGACCGCTCGTTGCACGCCTCTTCCTGCTCGCAGCCATGGTGCTCACGGTGACCATGGTGGCCTACGCCTACCGGCTCGAGGCCGCCTGGTGGTTCCTGCTCGCCGGCGCCGCGCTCACCTTCGTGGCGTCGTTCCTCAACGCCCGGCTGGTGCTCGGCAAGGTCGAGTGGCCCAACCACCTGGTGCGCGGCCTGGCGCTCGCCGGGGTGGTGGTGTTCGCCCGGCTGGTGTTCTGACCTACCGGTTGCCGCGACCTAGAACGCGTTATGCCCCGTGATCTGACGACCCAGCACGAGCGTGTGCACGGTATCCGTGCCCTCGTAGGTGGCCACGGTCTCCAGGTTCAGCATGTGCCGTATGGAGGCGTACTCGGTGGTTATGCCGTTGCCGCCCAGCATGTCTCGCGCGGCGCGTGCCACGTTCAGGGCGCTGCGGCAGTTGTCGCGCTTGGCTAGCGACACGCGGGAGGGATGATCCTTGCCCTCCTCCTTGAGCCGGCCCAGACGGTAGGAGAGGAGCGTGCCCTTGGTGATCTCGCTCAGCATGTCCGCCAGGCGCTCCTGCACGATCTGCTTGGCCGCCAGCGGCTCGCCGAACGCGGGCCGGTCGGACACGTAGGCCACGGCCTCGTCGAAGCAGGCCTGCGCCGCGCCGATGACCCCGAAAGCGATGCCGAAGCGCGCCTGGTTGAGGCAGGAGAGCGGGCCCTTCAGGCCCTCCACCTGCAGGCGGTTGGCGTCCGGCACCACCACGTCGTCCAGGTAGAGCTCTGAGGTGACGCTGGCGCGCATGGACGCCTTGGTCTTAATGTCCACGGCCTGGAAGCCCTCGGTGTCCGTGGGCACCACGAAGCCGAGCACCTTGCCGGACTCCTCGTCCTTGGCCCACACCACGGCCACGTGCGCGCGCGAGCCGCTGGTGATCCAGCGCTTCACGCCGTTGATCACCCAGTCGCCGCCCACCTTGCGGCAGCGGGTGCGCATGGCGCCGGGGTCGGAACCGGCGTCGGGCTCGGTGAGGCCGAAGCAGCCCACCGCGGTGCCCGCCGCCAGGCGCGGCAGCCACTCGTTCTTGACTTCCTCGGTGGCGTAGGCGTGGATGGGGAAGATGACCAGGCTCGACTGCACGCTCACGAAGGAGCGCATGCCCGAATCGACGTACTCGATCTCGCGGCAGATCAGGCCGTAGGCGCTGTAGCTGGCGCCCGCCCCGCCGTACTTCTCCGGCAGCGTGACGCCGAGCGCGCCCAGCTCACCGAACTGGCGCGCAAGTTCGGGAGGGAAGTGCCCGGCCTGCCACCACTCACCGATGTGAGGCGCTACTTCCGAGCGCACGAACTCGCGCACGCTGCCCTGGATCAGGCGTTCCTCGCTGTCGTACAACGACTCCACGTCATAGAAGTCTGTGAGGGCTACCGCTGAGCCCGTGGCCTTGGTGGTGGTCATCCGTTCTCCTATCAGTGAAGCGGCGCGTTGCGGCGCCGCCCCGTGCCTAATGACGGGTTCGTTGCCTCGAGAACCCGCTCAGCCGTCGCCGAAGAGCTTCTTGAGCGCGTCCTCCTTGGAGGTGCGCCGGGCTGGATGGTAACGCTCGCCTTCGATGGTGATCCGCTCGGCCTGCAAGAGCCCGGCCAGGGAGGCCTCCAGCGTGTCCACGGCCAGCTCCTCGAAGTGCTTCTCGTCGATGTAGCGCTGCACATCGCGCAAGGTAGCACCGCGGCTGCCGGCCGATTCGATGGCGTCGAGCACCCAGGCGTCGACTGTCATGCTGCAAGTGTACGACTACCGCTCCAGCGCGAAGGCGCGCCGGGAGGGTCAGCGGTGGAACGAACCGGGCGCCCGCTTCTCGTCGGTGGCGCGGTACGCCTCCTGCTTCCCGCCGGACAGCTCCTCCCAGGTCACGGCGTCCTCCATGTGGATGACCTTCACGGGGCAGGCGCGCATGCAGGCGTCGCAGCCCAGGCAGCGTTCCGGATCCAGGACCAGAACGCCGTGCTCCCCGCTGAAGTCGCGGGAGAAGGCGTCAGTTGGGCAGGCGCGCGTGCAGGCGGGGCAGAGGATGCAGCCGTCATCCACGCGTGGCAGGCGCCACGGCACCGACTCCTTCGGCTCCGGTTCGGCGATCTCCAGAGCGCGGAAGCGCCGCCTGAGCTCGAGCGGCAGGGGCGCGAGGTCCGGCTCTACGTCCGCGGCTCCAGGTTCCTCAGGCAGCATCCGCTCCAGTGGCGCGAGCGCGTCAGCCGCCATGCGCCGCACCTCTTTGAGCCCACCACCGAAGAGCTGGCGACGCGACACGGTGTTGCGGCGCCGACGCTCGTCGCTCAGGCTCTCCGTTGGCTCCACCTCGATGGTGAGCTCCCGCCCGAGCACCGCTGCCAGCTCCTTGGCGGTGGCCGCAGTGGCGCGGGCCACCTCCGGAACCGTGCGGTCGCCGATCTTGCAGCCCGCGCAGTTGCCATGCCCCAAGTGCAGCGTTCCCGCGCCGGCTCCGAGCCGGAGCATGTCCGTGGCGGAGAGCTGCGCCAGGCAGCGCACGCTCGGCGCGTCGCCCTTCACCTGGGAGCAGCGCACGGCGGTGGCGCCCTGCGGCAGGCGCGTCTCCATCTCCAGCGCCTCGGAGGGGCAGGCGCGCACGCAGAGCCCACAGCCCGTGCAGTCCACGCCGTCTATAGCCACGAGTCGCTCTATCGTCACGGCCTCGTGCGGGCACACGTCCAGGCAAGCTGTGCACGAGCCGGCGCCCTCGGTGCTGTTGAGACAGCGCGCGGTGGTGTTGGCGGGCGCCACTTCCATGGCTTTCAGCGCCATGCCCAGGAGGTCGCTCAGGCCCGCCATGTAACTACCTCAGAAGCCGTAGAGCTCGACGCGCTTCTCGCTCAGCTTGTTGTGATAGCCGGTTTCCGCGAGGTAGGCGTCGAAGGTCGCGAAGTCGATCTGCTGCTTCTGATCGGAGAGGGCCACGGCAGGGTTGGGATGCACTTCCACCATTATGCCGTCGGCGCCCACCGCCAGGCCCGCCTTCGTGAGCTGAACCAGCAGGTCGCGCCTGCCGCCCGAGTGCGTCACGTCCACCAGCACGGGCAGGTGGCTCTCCAGCTTGGCCAGCGCCACCGCGGAGACGTCCAGGGTGTTGCGCGTGTAGCGCTCGTAGGTGCGGATGCCGCGTTCGCACAGGATCACGTTGGGGTTGCCCTCGTACAGGAGGTACTCGGCGGCCATGAGCCACTCTTCGATGGTGGCGGAGAGGCCGCGCTTCAGGAGAACGGGCTTGCGGCTGCGCCCTACCGCCCGCAGCAGGTTGAAGTTCTGCATGTTGCGGGCGCCGATCTGCAACACGTCCACGTACTCCTCGAACAGCGGCAGGCCCGTGGTGCTCATGATCTCGCTCACGACCGCCAGGGCGTAACGGTCGGCGGCCTCGCGGCCGATGACCAGCCCCTCCTCGCCCAGACCCTGGAACGAGTACGGATCGGTGCGCGGCTTGTAGGCGCCGCCGCGGAAGAGCTTCACGCCGGCGTCCGCCAGGTGACGCGCCACCGCGTTCACCTGCTCGGCGGACTCTATGGCGCACGGACCGGCTATCAGCACCGGCGAGTGGTCGCTGCCTATGAGCGTGCCACGCACGTCTATGACGGTGTCCGTGGGCTTGACGCTGCGCGAGGTGAGGTAGCTCTGCTTCTGCTCCGCCTGCCCCGCCTGCATGCTGGCCTGGAAGATCTGCTTGAAGAGGCTCTTCACCGTGGCCTCGTCGAACGGGCCCTCGTTGGCGCTCACGAGGGCGTCCAGCATGGCCTGTTCGCGCACGGGGTCGTACTGCGACCCGCCGGCTGCGGCCTGCAGCGCGCCGATGCTCTTGGCAACCTCCGCGCGCCTGGAGAGGAGTCGTAGCAGTTCTAGGTTGAGTCGGTCGATGTCAGCCCGTAGGCTCAGGATCTTCTCGTGCATGGTCCACTCTAGTCCGCCCGTCGCGCCTTTGCGAGAACCTCACCACCACGACGGTCACTTCGTAGAGGATCAGGAGCGGTACAGCCACGAGCGCCAGGTTGAACGGGTCGCCGGTGGGAGTGAGCACCGCGGCCGCCACCAGGCCGATGACTATGGCCCAGCGCCGGTACTTGACGAGCGGCTCGGCCCGGACCAGGCCGATGCGCGCGAAGAGGAAGCCCAGCACCGGCATCTCGAACATGAGGCCGAACACGCCCATGAGCATGAGCAGGGTGGAGATGTAGCGGCCGATGGAGAGTAGGCCCTGCGCCGCGTCACCCAGGAAGGCGAGCAGAACGGGCAGGGTGAAGGGCAGCACAACGTAGTACGAGAACGCCACGCCCGCCGCGAACGCGGCGGCCGCGAAGAAGATGAACGGCACGGCGTAACGGCGTTCCTCCCGGTAGAGCCCCGGCGCCACGAACCCCCACACCTGCCCGAGGATGACGGGCGAGGCCAGCACCAGGCCGAAGAAGGACGCGATCTGCATGGAGACGGTGAACGGTTCCAGCACCGAGAAGTAGCTGAGCACCATGTTGTCGGGCAGCGGTGCCCGTAACCAGGCGAGCACGTCGAAGCGGAAGACGAACGCGGCGCCGGACGCCACCACCCACGCGCCGAACGCGATGAAGAGCCGCTTGCGCAGCTCCTCGAAGTGCTCGATGAGGGTCACGACCTCACCGCCACGTGGGGCGAAACGTGTTCGTGAAGCTGGTAGTGAACGGCTGACGACACCTTGGTCGAACCTGCCCGAAGGTGCTTGCGGTCAGCTCTCTTCGGAGCTGTCCTGAGCGTTGCCGACGCTGCCTTCCGGCGTGGCAGCGGCCGCCTTCGAAACGGGCGCGGCTTTCGGTGTTTCGGAGACTTCGGATTCGAGGTCCTGGCGCATGTCCTTGATGCCCTTACGGAACTCGCGTACGGACTGACCCAGCCCCTTGGCCATCTCGGGAAGGCGGCGAGGTCCGAATATGAGCAGGACCACCACCAGGATAATCAGAAGTTCGAGTACTCCCAGCGAACCGATCTTGGGCATCAGAACCCCTCCAGACCCCTTACCTTAGCAAGCCGCGGGCGCCCCGACATTGACAAGCGTGACAGAACTGCCCGAAACATGCCCTCAATCCCGTCCAGCACGCGAGTTGACACCCTATTCTGGCGCGTGCTACCTTAGCTCTTCGGGCTTGTGGCCACCTGCCACCCTAGCTCAATCTGGTAGAGCACCCGACTTGTAATCGGAAGGTTGTCGGTTCGATTCCGATGGGTGGCTCCAGTTGGGAAACGGCCCTGGTGGTGTTTGGGTAGGTGCCCGAGTGGTTAAAGGGGACGGACTGTAAATCCGTTGGCTAGCGCCTACACTGGTTCGAATCCAGTCCTACCCACCAGCTCAGGCCGCGGGGTCGACCCCAGGTCGGCTGCGAGTCCGAAGGGAACCCTACGGGGTTCCCGCATGCGGGAGTAGCTCAGTTGGTAGAGCGTCAGCTTCCCAAGCTGAATGTCGCGGGTTCGAATCCCGTCTCCCGCTCCAGTGGAGCTTCAGGCGCCGCCCGGCGCTTTCGGCTTCGCCAGTTGGCGGTTGCTGGCTCGTGTAGCTCAGTGGTAGAGCACTCCCTTGGTAAGGGAGAGGTCGTCAGTTCAATCCTGACCACGAGCTCCAAATTCCGCCCCACCAGGTCTAGTCGCCTAGCGCCCCGGCGCCAGCGGCTACGCTTGACTGCTGGGCCGCCACCTACGGGTTGTGGCTCGAACCGGGCACAAGCGGTAGAAGATGCAGCAAAATAGCAGGTGGCGCATAAGGGGCGCCGCGAAAGGATGAAGGACCATGGCTAAGGGTGTATTCGAGCGTACGAAGCCGCACGTGAACGTGGGCACGATCGGTCACGTTGACCACGGTAAGACGACTACTACGGCGGCTATCACTTTCACCGCTGCGGCTATGGATCCGACTGCTGTTACGCAGTCTTACGAGGAGATCGATAAGGCTCCTGAGGAGAAGGCGCGCGGTATCACGATCAACGCTTCGCACGTGGAGTACCAGACGGCGGCGCGGCACTACAGTCACGTGGATACTCCGGGGCACGCTGATTACATCAAGAACATGATCACGGGTGCGGCGCAGATGGACGGCGCGATCCTGGTGGTCAGCGCTGCCGATGGCCCCATGCCGCAGACCCGCGAGCACATCCTCCTCGCCCGTCAGGTGGGCGTGCCGCACCTGGTCGTCTACCTGAACAAGGTCGACATGGTGGAGGACGAAGAACTCCTCGAACTCGTCGAGATGGAAGTCCGCGAACTCGTGGCCTCCTACGACTTCCCCGAAGACCTGCCCGTCATCATGGGCTCCTCCCTCAAGGCGCTCGAAGCCCTCACCGCCAACCCCAAGACCCAGCGCGGCGAGAACGAGTGGGTCGACCGCATCTGGCAGCTCCTCGACGCCGTGGATGCCTACATCCCCACGCCTGAGCGTGATGTGGATAAGGCGTTCTTGATGC
>CAZVTS010000075.1:7883-9952 GCA_964630175.1 uncultured bacterium | reverse complement strand
GCCGTCACCGGCTTCACGCACGAGTTGCCGGCCGAGGTGCAGCAGCTGCTCGGGGCCGGCGGCTACAGCGCCGTGGTGTGCGCCAACGACATGGTGGCGCTCGGGGTGGTCAGGCACCTCACGGCGCTGGGGCGCAGCGTGCCCGAGGACGTGTCCGTGGTCGGCTTCGACGACGTGGCGTGGGCCTCGCTCATGCAGCCCGCGCTCACCACCGTGCGTCAGCCGCTCGCTGCGCTCGGGGCGGCCGCGGTGCGGCTCCTGCTCGAGCGGTTGGAGGAGCCCACGCGCACCACTCGTGGCGTGGTGATGCCCGTGGAGCTGGTGGTGCGCGCCTCCACCGCGCGGCCGGCGGCGTTCGTGCCGGGGCAACAGACCAAGGCGGCCGGCGGGGCGGCCAGCCGGTACAGGGAAGAGAGGTACTAGCGTGACGCAACCTGGCGTAGAACCCGCGCTGAACGCGCCCACCATCACGGTGGTGGGCAGCGTGAACATGGACCTCGTGGTCAGCGTGCCGCGCCATCCCGCGCCGGGCGAGACCCTCATCGGCTCCGATTACGTGACCCACCCCGGCGGCAAGGGAGCCAACCAGGCCGTGGCTGCGGCACGCCTAGGCGCCGCCGTGCGCTTCGTGGGCCGGGTGGGCAGCGACGCCTTCGGCGCGGAGCTCAGGCGCACGCTGCAGGCGGACGCCGTGGACGTGACGCACCTGGGAACCAGCGAGGGACCCAGCGGCGTGGCCTTCATCCAGGTCGACGAGCGCGGACAGAACAGCATCGTGGTGTCGCCCGGCGCGAACTTCGCCGTTACCACCGGCGACCTGGCTGACGCGGCCCTCGCAGGCTCCGGCGCGCTGATGCTGCAGCTCGAGGTGCCGCTCGAGGTGGTACTGGCCGCCGCGCGGAAGGCGCGTGCGGCGGGCCTGCCAGTGATCCTCAACCTGGCGCCCGCCGAGCGGCTCACCAAGGTGCAGCTGCAGAACGTGACTCACCTGCTCGTGAACGAGTACGAGGCGGGCCTGCTGGTCGGCGCGCCCGCGTTCACCATCACGGCGGACGCCGAGGGCGCAGCCAAGCGCCTCCTGGAACTGGTGCCGCAGGTAGTGATCACCCTGGGCGATAAGGGCGCGGCGTGGGCCTGCCGCGACGAGTCCGGCCAGGCGTGGTCCGGTAGCGAACCGGCTTTCAGCGTGAAGGCGGTGGACACCACGGGCGCTGGCGACGCCTTCACGGGGGCCTTCGCGCTGGCGGTGGCCCGCGCGCGCGGTGTGGGCGCCGAGCCGGCCACACTCATGGTGGAGGCCGTGCGCTTCGCCAGCGCCGCTGGAGCCCTGGCCACCACCAGGCACGGAGCGCAGCCCAGCCTGCCGCGCCTCGCCGAAGTGGAGCGCCTGCTGACGGGGGTGCAGATTTGAGCACCACGGTGCTGCAGATGACCGGCGTGCGTAAGCGCTTCGGCACCTTCGAGGCGCTGAAGGGTGTGGATTTCGACCTGCGTTCGGGTGAGGTGCACGCCCTCTTGGGCGAGAACGGCGCCGGCAAGTCCACCCTCATGAAGATCCTGGCGGGCGTGCAGCCCGCCACCAGCGGCAGCATGACGGTGGGCGGCAAGGAGGTCTCGTTCGGCAGCGTGGCGGACGCGCAGGCGCACGGGGTGGCGATGGTGTACCAGGAGCTGGCCCTGGCCACCGACCTCTCGGTGGCGGAGAACCTGTTCCTCGGCCAGCTCTCGCCGCTCGTCTCGCACCGGGCGCTGGCCCGGCGCGCGCAGCCCCTGCTCGAGAAGGTGGACCTGAAGGTGCAGCCGCTCGCCCGGCTCGGCAGCCTGGCGGTGGGTGAGCAGCAGCTCGTGGAGATAGCGCGGGCGCTCGGTCACCAGCGCCGCATCCTCGTGTTCGACGAGCCTACGGCGGCGCTCTCCAGCGGCGAGACGGAGCGGCTCTTCGAGCTCATCCGCAAGCTGCGCGAGGACGGGGTGGCCGTCGTGTACATCAGCCACCGGCTGGAAGAGGTGTTCGCGCTGGCGGACCGCGTGACGGTGCTGCGCGACGGCAACCACGTGCTGACGCAGGC
>CAZVTS010000075.1:0-7783 GCA_964630175.1 uncultured bacterium | reverse complement strand
GAGGCCATCAAGCGGGGCATGTTCCTGGTGCCCGAGGACCGCAAGCTCCTGGGGCTGGTGCTCGACCTAAGCGTGCAGTCCAACATCACCATGGCCATCCTCGACCGGCTCACGCACGCCGGGCTCTTCATGAACCAGCAGGCCGAGCTGGCCGAGACCACGCACTGGGTGGAGCGCCTGCACCTGCGCCCGCCCGAGCCGAAGAAGCGCGTGGGCGACCTGTCGGGCGGCAACCAGCAGAAGGTGGTGGTGGGCAAGGCCCTGGCCACCGGCCCGCAGATGCTGCTGCTGGACGAGCCCACCCGCGGGGTGGACGTTGGCGCCCGCAACGAGATCTACGGCGTGATAGACGAGCTCGCGCGGGAGGGGATGGGGCTCATCGTGGCCAGTTCGGACACCGAGGAGCTGGTGGGGTTGTGCGACCGAGTGCTGGTGTTCCGGCACGGCGAAGTGGCCATAGAGCTTCTCCGGCCCCTGGACGACAAGGAGGTAGTGGCGCATGTTACAGGCGCAAGGCAAGTGGCGTGAACTGCTGGCCCGCTTCGGGCTGCTGCTCGCCCTAGTGGTGATGGTCATCGTCCTCGCGTCGATATCCGACCGTTTCCTCACCACCTCCAACATCATCAACGTGCTCAGGCAGATAAGCGTGAACGCCATCATCGCCTTCGGGATGACGGTGGTGATCATCGGCGCCGGCATAGACCTCTCAGTGGGTTCGCTGCTGGCACTGGTGGGCGTCATCGCTGCGCTTCTGGCCACGAGCGTGGGGCTGCCCATGTGGCTGGTGCTCATCCTGGCAGTGCTCATCGGGCTCGCGCTCGGCGCCATCAACGGCGCCATCGTCGGCTACGCGGGGGTTGCGCCGTTCATAGTCACGCTGGCGGGCCTCACCATCTTCAGGGGCGCCACGCTGGTGGCCACGGACGGCAGGCCCGTGAGCGGTCTGCCGCCCCTCTTCTCCACCATCGGGTACGGCACCTTCCTGGGCGTTCCCCTGCCCATCTGGATAATGCTCGGCGTGCTCCTGCTCACCTACGTGCTGCTTAGGCACACGGCCCTGGGGCGCGCCATCTACGCAGTTGGCGGTAACCCGGAAGCCGCGCGCCTGTCGGGCATCCCCGTTCGCAACGTCCTCACGTTCACCTACGCGTTCTCTGGGTTCACGGTCGCCGTGGCCGCGATCGTGCTGACGGGGCGCCTCAACTCGGCGCAGCCCACCGCGGGCGTGGCGTTCGAACTGGACGCCATCGCCGCCGTAGTGGTGGGCGGCACCTCGCTGTTCGGTGGCCGCGGCGGAGTGTGGGGCACGCTCGTGGGCGCGCTCATCATCGGCGTCATCAACAACGGCATGAACCTCATGAACGTCTCGAGCTTCTACCAGCAGATAGTGAAAGGGGGTGTCATCCTGGCCGCCCTGCTCATCGACCGCGTGCTCTCGCGCCGTTCCGGCTGAGCCGACCTGGGAGAGGCCACTGCACGACGTTAAGAGAAGAGGGAGCGTAACCCATCCATCACATCGAGCCTGGGGTCAACGTGTCTAACGTGCGTGTTGGCCCGCGCTCCAAGCCAGGCAGCCGGACCGGCAAGGCCGGAACCAACTCGCCAGTGCGCGCTCCGCACGGAGCCGCGCCCATCAGGAGGAAAGCAATGAGGAAACTGCTAGTCGTAGCCATAGTCGCCCTGTTCGGAGCGGCCTTCGCCCAGAGCGTCGGCCTCTCCCTCTCCACCCTCAACAACCCGTTCTTCGTGGAAGTGCGGGACGGCGCCCAGGCAGCCGCGGATGAACTCGGCCTGGAACTCATCGTCACGGACGCCCAGGACAGCGTGAGCGCCCAGATCTCCAACATCGAGGACCTGCTGCAGTCCGGCGTGGCCGTTCTCATCGTGAACGCCACCGACTCGGACGCCGTGGTGCCCGCCGTGATGGAAGCCAACACCAGGGGCGTGCCCGTGATCGCGGTTGACCGCGGCGTCAACGGCGGCACCCTGGCCTACTTCATCGCCTCCGACAACCTGGCCGGTGGCCGCCTGGCGGGCGACTACATCTGCGAACAGCTCGGCGGGAACGGAACCGTAGTGGAGCTCGAGGGCATCCCCGGCGCCTCCGCTGCGCGCGAGCGCGGCCAGGGCTTCAACGAAGCCGTAGCCGCCTGCGCGGGCCTCAACGTGGTGGCTCGTCAGACCGCCAACTTCAACCGCGCCGAGGGCCTCAGCGTCATGGAGAACATCCTCGTGGCGCAGCCGGACATCGACGCCGTGTTCGCTCATAACGACGAGATGGCCCTTGGTGCCCTGCAGGCCATCCAGGCCAGCGGCCGCGACATCCTCGTGGTCGGCTTCGACGCCACCGACGACGCCGTGGCGGCCGTGAACGCCTGCACCATGGCAGCCACCGTGGCCCAGCAGCCCGGCATGCTCGGCGACGAGGCCGTGCGCGCAGCGTTCGAGATCATCAACAACGGTGCGCCGGCCGAGACCGTCAGCGTGGCCGTCAGCCTGCAGCTCGTGGTGAACGCCGACTGCCAGTAAGCCTTAGGGCAGCGGAAAGCCCGGCCCGCTGACCCGGGGCCGGGCTTGGGAACGAGCGAGGGGCGGCCGATGAGGTCGCCCCTCGTTTCACGTGAAACAAGCGCGCACCGGAAGGCGGGTGGCGCGCGAGTATCTAGCTGAACTTCGCAAGAGGGGACTGACCGTATGAAACGAACAGGCATCCTGCACGCCGAGCTCTCGGCGCTGGTGGCGGCCATGGGGCACGGCGACACGCTGGTCATCGGCGACGCGGGCCTGCCCGTGCCGCCCGGCGTTCACTGCATAGACCTGGCCGTGAGCCCCGGCGTGCCACGCTTCCAGCAGGTGGTGAACGCCGTGCTCACGGAGCTGGTGGTGGAGAAGGGCATGGCGAACCAGGAGCAGTTGGACGCGGCCCCCGCCGCGGCGCGGGAGCTCGACGTCGCCTGGCCCGCCGGCGTGCCGCTGGAACGCGTACCCCACCCGGAGCTCAAGGCGGCCTCGCACACGGCGCGCGCGGTGGTGCGCACGGGCGAGACCACTCCCTACTGCAACCTCGTGCTGGTGGCGGGCGTGCCGTTCTGATCGGCTAGGGCGACTGCGCTAGGCAGGCTCGGTTATCAGATATGATAACCACATGGAGAACCTCTCCCCGGTACTGAAGCGAGTCCTGGAGTCTGCTGTCAGGCTGCAGGAGGTGGTGCCAGACGCGGTCCTCGTTGGCGGGTCTGCTGCGGCGCTGCACGCCGGTCACCGCGACTCTTTCGACCACCGTCATGTCCTTCATGATCTGGTTGCCCAGTACGAGACGGTGCTGGAGGCCGTGGAGGCCACAGAGGGGTGGGCGACCTCCGTCCGGGCGTCCAAGCCGCCGTTCACGATAATGGGCAGGTTGTGGGGCGTAGAAGCAGGCTTGCGTCAACTCCGCCGTACCAGGGCGCTGGAAACGGTCGAGGTGATGGTTGGGGATGGCGCCATCGTCGTCGCGCCGACCGCGCCTGAGGCTCTACGCGTGAAGGCGTTCCTGGTGGTGCAGCGGAACGTGGTACGCGATTACCTGGACGTGGTTGCCCTGGCTGAGCACCTAGGGATCGATGAGGCAGTTCGGGTACTCGCTGACATAGATGCCTACTACGCCGATCGGTCCGGGGAGAACGGCTCGGTGCTCACAGCTCTGGTCATAGCTCTGGCAGACCCGAAGCCGCGGGATACCGAGGTCACCAACGAACTGCTCCGCTACAAGGGCCTCAACCAGCGCTATCACCGCTGGGAAGACGTGGTGAAGGTCTGCCAGACGCTGGCTCTCAGGCTGGCGGGGGCGGCGTGATGGCCGTTGCCTTCCGCAACGTAGACGCTTCGCCTGAGGACGACGTTCGCACCTGGCCTTACGAAGCCATCGTCACGGTGCTGGACCGGGGACTGGTGGCAGACTGGCAGCCGATCTTCGCCGAACTGCGGCGCTCTCCCTGGGGGCGCGTTGCGCGGCGGGTGGAGCAGTACCTCACCTACCGGGAGCCCGACGGCGTTGGCACCCTGTTCTCCCTCGCCATCGAGAGCGCCCGGCAGGTCGCAGAGGCCGCGGAGCGAGCGGAGGTGGCCGCCAGGATCCGTGAGGCGATCGGCAGTTCCGGTCTCAGCCACCGCGAGTTCGCGCAACAGGTTGGAACGAGCGCGTCGCGCCTGAGCACCTACTTGCACGGCAAGGTCACGCCGTCCGCGGCGATGCTTCTGAGGATCGAGCGGGCGGGCGAGTTGGCGCCCGAAGCGTGAGGTTTCGCGGCGAACTACCTTGGCAATAGTCGTTGCCCGTACTTCTTCAGTGCGAGTGGTGGGGCGCCTGAGGATTGCAACTAGAGCGGCCAAGCCTGGGCCCTAACCGCTCACTGCGCGGCCAGGCGTACGGCAAGTATCATCCCTTTACCCATGACACCAGCCATCCGCCTACTAGGGGCGCCTGCGCTGCGTAACCCACACGGGTGGGAGAGGTTGAAGCCGGGCAAGGCCACGGCCGTGCTCGTCTTCGCTGCCCACCGGGGCGGTCCCGTGCGGCGGGCCGAAGTGGCGGCGCTGCTGTGGCCGGAGATGCCAGACCAGCGGGCGCACACCAACCTGAGGCAGGTGCTGGCCAGCATGGCCGAAGGGCCGGTCGGACCGCTGTTGGCGCGCGACCGCACGACCATCTACACAACGGCGAGGACCGACCTGCAGGCCTTCGAGGCGGCGGTACGGGAAGGGCAGTGGGAAGCCGCCGTCGGCCTGTACGGCGGCCCGTTCGTGGCTGGGCTGGAGGGCGTGAGCGCTGGGGAGTTCGGCGAGTGGGTGGCTAGCGAGCGCACGGCCGTCGAGCGGCGCTGGCGCAGGTGCTGCCTGAAGGTCATCGGCCTGGCGCATGGCAGTGGACGCTACGACCGGGCGCTGGAACTGGCCGAGCAGCTGCTCGCCGCCGACGCGCTGGACGAGGTCGCGCTGCGGCACGCCATGCTGGCCGAGGCGGCGAGCGGAGACCCTAGGGCGGCGGAGCAGCGCTTCGCAGCCTACGAGGAGATGCTCTTGCTGGAAACGGGTCTGCAGCCGGATCCGGCGACGGTCGAACTGGCGCAGCGCTTGCGTGTCACCCCCCGTCCGGCGCTCGCAGGGGTGATGCCGGCGCCCGACGCCTCCGGGATGGGTCCGCGGGCCCCGTCAGCCACTGCTCTGACCGCGCTCGCCCCGCGCGTCAGCCGCCCGGACCGCCTGGTGGGCCGCGACGTTGAGTTCGCGGCACTGGTGGAGAGCCTCTGCAGGGCGGACACGCGGCTGCTCACCTTGCTGGCACCCGGCGGCATGGGCAAGACCACGCTGGCGGCCGCCGTGGTCGACCAGGCGGCTACCGCCTTCGAGAACGGCGTCATGGTGGCCGTGCTCGATGGCCTCACGGGCCCAGACGCGGTCCTGCACGCCGTGGTCGGCGCGGCGAACCTGTCGCTGAGCCCCGGCGCCCCTCCGCTCATGCAGCTTACCGACGCCCTGGCGCCGCGCCGCGCACTGCTGCTGCTAGACGGCTTCGAGGCGCATCTGGACCAGGTGCTGGTGGTGGACGCCCTGGTGCGTCACTGCCCCCACCTCACCATCCTCGTCACCTCCCGCAGCAGGCTGGGACTGTCCACCGAACAGGTGGTGGAGCTAGGGCCGCTGGAGCTGGAGCTTGGCGAGGCCGCCTGCGCCCAGCACAGCCCAGGCGATCCGCCGGCTGCGAGTCCAGCGGCCCGGCTGTTCCTCAGGTTGGCCTCGCAGGTGCCGCAACAGGCACCGTTCGGGCCAGCGGAGATAGCTACCGCGGAGCGGATCTGCCGCGTGGTGGGTGGCACGCCTTTGGCCATCGAGCTCGCCGCTGCGTGGCTGGACGTGATGACGCTGGAGGAGATAGAGGAACAGGTGGCCCGGTCGTGGGAGCTGCTGAAGAGCGATAGCGCAGACCGCCCAGGATCCAGGATCGACCTGCGGGCCACCATAGAGACCACGTTCTCTCACCTCGGGCCGCAAGAGCGCAGCGCGTGGCTGCGGCTCTCCATCCTGCCCGGCACGGTCGGACGCGCGGAGGCGGCGAACCTGGCCGGCACGGGCTGGCGAGGCCTGCGGCGCCTCATCGACCATGCGGTCATGCGCCATAGGGACGACCGGCTGGAGATGCACTCGCTCATAGCCCGCTTCGGGCGAGAGCGCGTTGCCGCGCTCGGCGGCGAGGACGCTGCCTGGGAGGCGGTGCTGCACCTGTGGTGTCCGCGCGTAGCCACCGAGGTGGAGCCAGGCACGGGCAAGCGCACGAGGCTTCACCCTCACGATCTTGCCCACGCCATGGCCGCTTACCGTTGGGCCGTGGAGCGCGGCCGCTGGGAGGAGGTGGCCGACATGACGATCGGCCTGTACCGCACCACCTTGCGGGCTGGGCGCTTACGCGAGCTGACGCCTACGCTCCAGGTGGCGGTACGCCGCCTGAACGAGGAACGAGCGCACGACAAGGTGCGCGCACGGGCCCTCGCCCGCCTGCTGCCGCTGGCGCCCCCACCGGTAGACCAGCGCATGGACAACTTACTCGAGGCGTTGCGGCTGGCGAGGCGAACCAAGGATGACAACGCGGCCGGCATAGCTTTGGCGGCGTTGGTGGCCTTCGACCAGGTCACGGACGTGGACCGGCGTTTCGCCCAGGCGCGGCGCGCGTTCGAGGCAGCCCGCGACCCTGTCGGCATGGCTCAGTTGGCTCTGAGCCGCGGCGAGCTGGTTGGCCTGCTCGGGCGCACCGCCGAATCGGAGGAGCTTCTCACCGAAGCGCGAGACACGTTCGAGGCCTTGGGCGACCGCATCAGTCAGGCGGAAGCCATGGACATCGCGGTGCTCGGACCCATGCTGAGGGGGGACGCGGAGGGAGTGAGGCGCATGGTCGCCGAGGCGCGGCAGCTGTTCATCGCCGAGGGCGATCATTACCGGGGCAGCGGCGTGCTGGGCACGGAGTACTGGTTGGCGCTCGTGGTGGGAGACAAGGAGACCGCCATCGCCAAGGGAGAGGCGTTCCTTGCCCAGGAAGAGAAACTGGGTGACGTGACCGTTACTGCCGCGCTCGTGCGTGGCAGCATCGGCGCCCGCTTCCTCGACCACGCCGAGGCGGTGGCGCAGTCGCGCGTGCTGCTGGACAGGGTCGGGGAAGAGAGGACGTCCCTCCTGGCCGTGCTCTTCAACCAGACCAGCGCTCGGTCGCTCGTGGCGTTGGGAGACCTGCCAGCGGCCGCGCGGCACCTGGCCCTCACCGTGAGGATGACGCGAGAACTGAACGCCCCTCGCTTCGTGGCGCGAGTGGCGCTGACCGCGGGCGCGCTGGCCACGGCGTTGGGCAGGCGCGAGGACGCGCGAACACTCCTCAGCCACTGCCGGCACCACCCCGTCTTCGAGCCCGAGTACGCCGAGGACCTGCGCCAGTGCCTGGCGGCCGTGGGCGTGGATCAAGAACCGCCACGGCCCGAGCCGTGGCTCGAAGGCGAAGAGCTGCTCGACCTGGCCGCTACCTTGGCGGCCACCGCCTCGAGCGGCGCAGGCAACTGACCCGCGCGGTCACGCTACGCGGGACCCGACCGGACGTCACTACTGCTTCACGCCACCGCTACCCCGGCCCGGGGGCATCAGAGGGTGCGGAACCGCTCCGCCGCCGCCTGCTCCAGGGCCTCACGGTGCTCCGGGTGCGCTATCCCGATGAGCGCCTTCGCCCGCTGGCGCAGGTTGCGCCCGTGCAGGGCGGCCACGCCGT
>CAZVTS010000074.1:0-10137 GCA_964630175.1 uncultured bacterium | reverse complement strand
GTGAGCGCTCTGCAGCACATCCACGCCGCCGGCATCATCCACCGCGACATCAAGCCGGCCAACGTGATGATCACCCGCGGCGGCGTGTCGCAGACGGACGGCGGCGGGCGCCGCCTCAAGACTGACGCCGTGAAGCTCATGGACTTCGGCATAGCGGGCGGCAAGGTCATGTCGCGCCTCACCATGACGGGCGCCCGGGTAGGCACGCCCGTCTACATGTCGCCAGAGCAGGCGCGCGGCCTGAAGATCGACCACCGCTCGGACATCTACAGCCTTGGCCTCGTGTTCTACGAGATGCTCACCGGCCAGACCGCCTTCAAGGGCGGTTACGAAGCCATCGTGCACCAGCAGATATTCCAGACCCCACCGCCACCGCGGCAGGTGGACCTGCGCCTGCCCAAGTCGCTCGACCAACTGGTCATGCGCATGATCGCCAAGGACCCAGACGAGCGGCCCACGCTGGAAGAGGTGCTGGACACCCTGGAGAACGTGGACTTCGACTCCGAGGAGGAGGCCAACCTGCCCACGCGGCTGCTGCTCACCGTGAGCGCCCGCCAGGGCGTGCTGCGCATCCTGGACCCGGAAGGGAACCTGCACACCTCTATCGGCGATATCGGCGTGGGTGGCGGCAACTTCTCCGCAGCGCCCTTGTCCGTGGCGGTCGATTCGAAGGGCGACCTCTTCGCGGCCATCTTCGAGTACCGGGTGGGTGAGCAGGACCACCGCATGATCCACAAGATGAGCCCCGACGGCGCGCCCAAGATGTCGTTCGGCAGTTACGGCATGCAGCCCGGCGAGTTCCTCTACCCGGTCTCCGTGGCGGTGGCGCCGGACGACTCCGTGTACGTGCTGGACGGCGAAACGCACCTCATCTCGCGCTTCACCAACGACGGGCGTTATTTGGCCAGCTTCGGGGGGCGCGGCAAGGGCCACGGCGAGTTCAACGACCCTCGCCTGATCTGCGTCGACATGAGCGGCAGGCTCTACGTGCTGGATTACGGCAACCGCCAGGTGCAGCGCCTGGACGCCGACGGCAACTACCAGACGCGCTGGGCCTTCAAGCTGGCGGCGGACAGGCCCGAACTGCGGCAGCTGGACGGCGTGACCGTGGACTTCGGCGGGAACGTGTACATAAGCGACGTGACGGCCAGCAAGATCCGCAAGGTGACGGCCGACGGCAAGGTGGGCATGTCGTTCGCGCTGGAAGCGCGGCAGGGCGAAGCCACCGACGCGCTGGTGGACCTGGGGGTGGACGACACCGGTCACCTCTACGCCGCGCGCAGGAGCGGCCACCTGATCCGCAAGTTCGACCCCGCCGGGCGACTGCTGCAGACGTTCGAGACCTACGCGCCCGTGGTGCAGATGATGGTGGACGTGCGCGAGAAGGCCGGAGCGCCCGCGCCGCAACCGAGCCCCTCGCCATCAGAAGCTGCCATCAACTGAGTCAACCTGAAACCGGAGCAGTACGAGCGTGAGGCCGAACGGCCACGGCCGTGTGCGGCTGAGCCCGCTGTACTCAGGGGCTAGCGGCGTGACGCGTGACGCGTTAGGTCGTTCTGGAACGCTACAGGCCCGGGATGAGGCTGATGATCCGCAGGAAGATGCCCGCGAAGAAGTTCATGATGCGCCCGATGATGCCCGTGGCGCTGAGCACGAAGAAGAACACCATGAAGCCCAGCACCCCGAACTGAGCCACCTGCATGATGAGCCGCCGCAGGTCGGCGTTGCCCCACGCCAGGGCCGCTCGCGCCATGTCGAGCGGCAGGATGGGGAACAGGTTGATGACGGCGTGCAGGAGCGCCGTCTGCGCCGCGAGCCAGAAGGCCGCGAAGAGCGCCTGGCTGCCCATGGAGAGGAACACTGCGCCTACCAGCAGGCTCACGAACGACACCAGCAGGTAAGAGCCGATGCCGGCTAGCCATACCCAGGCTTCGGAGCGGCCGCGGTTACCGTAGTTGCGGGAGTTGACCGGCACCGTGCGCGGCCAGCCGAAACCGAGCAGGAGGAGGAACACCACCCCGATGAGGTCGAGCTGCCGCTGCGGGTCGAACGACATGAAGCCCGCCAGCCGGGGGCTGGGATCGCCCAACTTGTTCGCCACGAACGCCTGCACGATGTTGTGGAAGATGAGCGCCATCACCATGACGATGAAGGCGATGATGACGGTCGTAAAGTCGGCCTGCGCTCTAAGCAGCATCGGTCACTCCGGTGTTCCTGGCTTCGGCAAACCGGCCACTAGGCTCCTGGCCAGCTCCAGCTCCTCCTCGAACGTGCTCACGCGCCCGTGGGCGCGGGCCTCGGCCACTGCGTCGAGCACAAGGCCGATGTCCGGTCCGGGAAGCAGTCCCAAAGCTACCACATCGCTTCCGCGCAGCCGTCTCGGCGCTGGGTGGCGCTCCAGGCGCTCCAGTCGGCCGCTCAGCTCGGGCGCCGCCGCCCGCAGCAGCCAGCGAGCGGCTGGGTCCAGGGCCTCCAGGTCCTCGTCCCGCACCGGCCCGTTGCGCCGGTGATCTGGCCGCTCCTCGCGGCCGAGTATGGCTAGGAGCCGCGCACGCGTCTGCAGGTGGCGCCTGGGCCAGTTGAACGATTCGACGTGCTGTTCCGCGGCGGCGGCGTCCACGCCCACGAGCAGCGCCAACAGGTAAGCCTCGGCCGGTAGGGGCGACTCCTGCCCCAGGCCGTCCAGCGTCTGCGTCAGTTCGAGGCTGTCGAGCGGTCCCCCGTGCGCCTGCAGCCCGAAGATGGCCTCCAGCGCGCCCAGTTCGGCCAGTATGCCTAGCGCGGGCGCAACGCGCGGTTCGGCGAAGATGAGCTCCAGCTCGGCCCGCGAGCGGCTGTGGCTAACGGTTACCGGCAGGGTCGGTGGCGCAGAGTGGGGCGCTCCCGCGGCGGGCTCGTCTGCCTGTTCGGCGGCCTCTCTGCTGCGGCGCTGCTGCTCGAGCACGGCGCGGGCGCGTGCCGCGGTGTCGGCCTCGAACCCGAAGCCCAGGCGGCCGGCCAAGCGCGCGCCGCGCAGCACGCGGGTGGGGTCCTCCACGAAGGAGAGCGGGTGAAGCACCCGCAGCTGCCTCGCGGTGAGGTCCGCCTCACCGTGGTACGGGTCGAGCAGCTCCGGCGGCGCGGGATTGAGGCGCAGCGCCATGGCGTTAACGGTGAAGTCGCGCCGCGACATGTCCTTGCGGATGCTGCTGGGCACCACCTCGGGGAGGGCGCCGGGACGGGCGTAGGTCTCCTCGCGGGCGGCAGCGATGTCGAGCTCGAGCCCGCTCGGCAGCACCAGGGTGGCGGTGCCGAACTCCACGTGCGCCGAGAGGGTGCCGCCTAGCACCGCCTGGAGCTTGGTGCCGAAGCGCGCGGCGTTGCCCACCACCACCAGATCGATGTCTTTCACGCCGGCGCCCAAGATGAGGTCCCTGACCGTGCCGCCCACCAGATAGAGGGCGGCACCCTCCGCGAGCAGGCTGGCGTGCTCCAGCGCCCTGAGCGCGCTGGGCGGTAGGCGCCCCAACAATGAGCGCGCCCGGTCGTCGTGCGGCTTCGCGTGGCGCGCGCCGATGATGTCCGTGCGCGTCACGATGCCCACTAGGGCCCCGTCTTCCACGATCGGGATGCGGCCGATGTTGTTGTCGAGCACCAGGGCCTCGAGCTGGGTGAGGGTGGCGGTGGGACCTGCGCTGATTACGTTGCGGCTCATGAAACCCGTAACGTGGCTGGCGCCTAAACCGTGGCGCACGGCGCGGTCTAAGTCGCGGCGCGACACCACGCCGACCACGGCGCCGGCATCGTCCAGCACCGGCATGCCGTTGTGCCCGAACAGGTGGAGCTGCTCCACGGCGTCGGCCACGGTGTGCTCCTGCCGCAGGCTCTTCACGGGGGAACTCATTAGGTCGCGAGCGCGGATGGTGGGCGCGGCGTGATCGGCCAGCGCGGCCAGCACCTTCTGTAGCGTTGCTGCCGGCGCGTCCCCGCTTTTACCGAAAGCTGCACCCGCGTGCCCGCCGCCACCGATGCTCTGAGCCAGCGCCGCGGCACAATCGAAGCGCTCGTTGCTGCGCGCGAACACCAGCGTGGCCCCGTCCATCGCCACGGCAGCTACGGCGGCGTCCACCCCGTACAGGTCCAGCAGGTCGTTCACGAAGCCGCTCACGGCGGGCACGTACGCTGGGTAGGTGAAGGCGGCGGTCGCCACCCGGCGCCCCGCCACCTCGGTGGTGGTGGTGTTATGCAGCAGCGCGTCGCGGAAGGCGAGCTGATCCGCGTTCAGCTGGTCGTGGGCGAAGCGGCGCACCACGCCGAGGTTGGCACCGCTGGCGAGGAGGTGGGCGGCCGCCTTGTAGTCGTCCGGGGTGGTGAGGTCGAAGGTGAGGTTGCCGGAATCCTCGTGGATGGCCAGCAGCGCGAGCGTGGCCACGGGCGCTGGAATGGGCACGGCGGTGGCGTGCAGTTCACGAGTGAGCAGGGTGGCGGTGGCGCCCAGCCGTTCCACCAGACCGCGGGCGGCCACGATGGCGTTGGCTGGTGTGGGGTGATGGTCGTAGACCGTAACGGGCACCTTGCCCACCAGTTGATCGAAAGGCTTTATGCGGGACGGATCGGCGGTGTCTACCACCACGAGCTCCGTCACGGCGCCCATGTCTACGGTGTCGTGCTCCACGAGGTCTAGCTCGTCGCGGTAGAGACGCAGGAACGCCTTGATCTGGCGGCTGAGTGCGCCCTGAGTGGTGGCGACGGAGCCCGGGAAGAGCAGCTTGGCGAGCGCCAGGCTGGCCAGGGCGTCGAAATCGGGCTGTTCGTGCGTGACGATGAGGCGCAAGTTGGGTGGCCGCCTACCTGAAGGTGATGCTGCCGGAGCCGACGTCTACGACGGTGATGTTGATGACCCGGCCGCCCCGCTCGAAGGCGCTGCTCTGCCACACGCCAGTGTCGCCGTTGCCGCTGCGCCGCGTGAGGTAGGCCGGCACGCGCACGCTGCCGGAGCCGTCGTCCAGTATCTCCAACCTGATGGGGGCGCCCTGCGGCAGGTCGATGGTGACGGACCCGCTGCGGGTAGCCAGCGTGAGGAGCACGTCGGTGCCCTCGCCGATGCCCATGACCACGCTGCCCGAACGGGTCTGCAGGGCGAGGTCGAGTGAGGCGCCCGGCTCGACGTCCAGGCGGAGCTGGCCGCTGCCGGCGTCGACGTCGGCTCGGTAGTAGCGGCCGCCACCGGGGAGGGCGAGGCTGGTGCTGCCGCTGCCCGCGTCCAAGGTGAACGAGGTGAGGTCGAACTCGCTCAAGTTCAGGGCCACGGAGCCGGAGCCGGCCCTTACGTCCAGCGCGGTCGGCAGGGTGGGGGAGAGCCCTATGTTCCAGGTGGCCCGCCCGAACTGGATGGTGGACCTCCCGCGCCTGAGCTCGAACTGCAGGTCGGTGCTGCCGATGAGCTCTACCTTGGCGGGAGTCTGGCCCCGGAACTGGGCGCTCACGGCCTCACCCTCGGCGGCCGGGCCGATGGTGCTCTTGGCGGCGCCGAGCTCGAGTAGCGCGTTCATGCTGCGCGCATCGGGAGGTGTTTCGCGTTGGAACGCGTCGCCCGCCGCCGCGGCCGGGGCCGAGATGCCGAAGACGGCCACCAGCAGGATGCCGGCAGCGGCGTAGACGGTGATGGGCAGGGGACCGCGCCGGTTCGAGGGCAGCACGAGGTCGAGCCCGAACCCTATCAGCAGCAGCGGCCACCATTCGAGCAGTGCGCCCGTGACGCTGGGGGGCACGAAACCCACTTCGATGAGGAGCCAGAGCGCGCCGATGGCGACGAGGGCGTAGGCGAAGATCTGGCGCGTGCTCATCACTCTTAGCGCTGGTCTCCCTGTTCAGGCTTCCCGGCGGGTAGGGGCGCAGCGCTGGTAGGTGCTGTCACATGGGGCTGAGTCGTGGCTTGAGTTGCCCCGGGTGCCGGCGGTGGCGTCGTCGGTTTGCTGGTCTGACGGCCGGAGCCGCGGTAGAGGATGAACGCGCCGGCTGCGAGCAGAGCGATGGGGAGGACCCAGCGCAGGACTGCGCTGAAGGTGCCGAAGATGAACAGTTCGAACACGAGGCCGAACACCACGAACAGTGCGAGCCCGGCGAGCGCGCCACGGGTGCCGGCTTTCTTGAGGCTCTCGGAGTCGGAGATGTGGCCGTAGAGGTAGGTGCCCGCTCCGGCGCCGGCCATCACCAGGGCCCAGCAGTACGCCCAGGCGTCCATGCGGCCGATGATGTTGAGCACCAGGAGTATGAGGCCCGTGACCGTGACGATGGCGCCGGGTACCGCCAGTGAGCCGTTGCCGATGCGGCTGGTGAACGCCACGAAGAGGAGGACCACGCCTGGGATGATGACGAAGAACGGCCAGCCGAAGGCCTGCAGGTTGAGCGCGGGACCGATGAGGAAGATCAGCCCCAGTGCTACCAGCCCGATGCCGATGCCCATGTCGCGTTGTTTCATGCCCGAACCTCCTGTACTAGAAGTGTACCGGGCTTGCGTGGCTGGCGCGTACGCACGGCACGTGCGCGGCGTGCAAACTCGTGTGAGCTAGCCAGCGGCGCCCTCCCTGGCCCGTTGGTGGTTGGCGACCAGCGAGTGCATGGCTGCGCGCGCGTGCAAGAGACCGTTCTCGATGAACACATCGGACGTGCGGTTGCCGAAGCCGGCGGAGCCGATGACGTACAGGCCGGGCACGTTGCTCTCGAACGTGGCTGGGTTCAGCTGCGCTACCGCCGTGCCGGCCTCCACCTCCACACCTGCGCCGATCAGCAGTTCGGTGGAGGCGCTGTAGCCCGTGAGGGCGTAAACGCGGTCCGCGGGGATTTGGAACGCCTGCCCGCCCTTGGTTACCGCCACGTGCTGCTGGGTGATGCCGGTTACGACGGTCTGGAAGTGTGCGGTGATGGAGCCCTCCTTGATGCGGTTCTCCAAGTTGGGCTTGATCCAGTACTTGAGGCTGTGGCGCAGCGTTTCGCCTCTGTGGACGAGCGTTACGTTGGCACCGGCGCGGTAGAGGTCCAGCGCGGCGTCGGCTGCGCTGGAGCCGGCGCCGATGATGACCACGTTGCGACCCATGTAGGGGTGAGCCTCGTCGTAGTAGTGCGTTACGTGCGGTAGTTCCTCGCCCGGTACGCCGAGCGGTTTGGGGTTGTCGAAGTAGCCCGTGGCCACCACCACGTGGCTTGCCTCGATGGTTGCCGTGGCCGGCTGCGGCCCCGAGGGCGGCGTGGGGCGTGTTATCACTCTGAAGCCGCCCTGGGGCTTGACCTCGATGGCGCACACCTGCGTGTAGGTGGAGAGCGGCAAGCGCTCGCTCTGCACCACCTTGCGGTAGTAATCGAGCGCTTCCCTGCGGGTGGGCTTGTCGGTTGCCGTTACGAGTGGGTGGCCGCCCACCTCGAGGCGTTCGCTCGAGGTGAAGAAGGTCATGTAGACCGGGTAGCGGCGGATGGCGTCCACGACCGCGCCCTTGTCGACCAGCAGCAGGTCCAGCCCTGCGCGCTTGGCCAGGATGGCGGCCTCGATGCCGATGGGCCCCGCGCCGACGATGACGACGTCTTTCATGAGGCAACGCTACCAGGGCTGTGACGGCGGCCATGTGGGGCAGCGCTGCTCTGGCCGAGAGCCTCTAGGCTGACACCAGGCTGCCGGCGCACCCGCAGCGTTAGGCGTTGCATGATGGGCACAGGCTGCAAAGGGTGCAGTTGGCGCAGTCGGGCTTTCGGGCGTGGCACACGCGGCGGCCGTGGAGGATGAGGGCGTGGTGCAGGAAGATCCACTCCTCCTTGGGGAACAGGGCCATCAGGTCCGCCTCCACCTTGTCGGGGTCCGTGGCCTTGGAGAAGCCCAGCCGGCGCGCTACGCGCCCCACGTGTGTGTCGACCGCTATGGTGGGCTGGCCGAACGCGTTGGCCAGCACCACGTTCGCCGTCTTGCGGCCCACGCCGGGCAGCACTATCAGCGCCTCCATGGAGCCGGGCACCTGCCCACCGTGGTGCTCCACGAGGAGCCTGGCGGTGGCCACCGAGTTCTTCGCCTTGGTGCGGAAGAGCCCGATGGTCTTGATGAACGGCTCCACCTCTTCGGGCGTGGCGGCCGCCAACGAGTGGGCGTCCGGGTACTTGGCGAACAACGCCGGCGTGGCGAGGTTCACGCTGACGTCCGTTGCCTGCGCCGAAAGCAGCGTGGCTATGAGGCATTGGAAGGGGGAGGTGAAGTCCAGTTCCGAGCGCGCGTCGGGGTACAGCTCCTTCAGTTCGGCCAGCACCAGAGCAGCCCGCTCCCGCTTGCGCGCCTTGGACTCTCGGCTAAGCGTCATGTAGGGCATGCTAACGCCCCCTGCGTGCGCCGGCCGCATCGGGGCGTGTGGAGCCAGCGCGGTGTAGCGGCAAAGTGAGCGATTTGCCAGCCGACGCGGCCCCGGTTTAGGTAGGCTTACGTGCAGTCTGGACGAAGTCTCTCATTGGCGGGCAAGGTCCGGGCTGAAGTTCTAGGAGGCAGGATGGCGGTTTTCGACTACAAGGTGCGCGATCGCAGCGGCAAGGTCATAACGGGTACCACCGAGGCCGCGTCGCAGCGAGAGGTAGCGAACGCACTGCGCCAGAAGGGTTACTTCGTAACCGAGATCAAGGCGCCGAAGACCGGCCTGCAGGCCGACATCAAGCTTCCCAAGTGGCTGGATTTCGGCAGCATCCCCAACGTTCGGGACATCACCATCTTCTCCCGTCAGTTCGCCACCGTCATCAACGCCGGCCTGCCAGTGGTGCAGAGCCTGGCTATCCTGCAGCGCCAGTCGGAGAAGCAGGGCCTGAAGGACGCGCTCAAGAACGTGCGCGAGGACGTGGAAACGGGGCTGCAACTCTCCGACGCCCTGGCCAAGCACCCGCGGCTCTTCAACAAGCTCTACATCTACCTGGTGCGCGCCGGTGAGGTGTCCGGCAACCTTGACGGCATCCTCGACCGCATCGCTGCGTACATGGAGAAGCAGGCGGCGCTGAGGGGCAAGATCAAGACCGCGCTCACGTACCCCACTGTGGTGCTCGTGATCGCCCTGGCCGTGACCTGGTTCCTGCTCACGGGCATCGTGCCGCAGTTCGCCTCCATCCTGGATCAGCTGGGTGGCGACATGCCCGTCATCACCCGTGCGCTCATCGCCATATCCGACTTCCTGCGCTACCAGTGGTACATCATGGTAGGTATCATCGTTCTGCTGGTGGTTGGCATCATGTTGTTCTACCGAACGCCGCAAGGACGAAGAACGATAGACAACCTCATGCTGCGCGCCCCGGTGCTCGGCACGCTCGTGCAGAAGAGCGCCATCGCCAGCTTCTCCAACACGTTCGGCCTGCTTCTGCGGTCGGGCGTGAACATCATGGAATCCATCGAGATCACCAAAGGCACCGCGGGCAACGCCATCGTCGAGGACATCCTCGACGAGACCAAGGACAACGTGCAGAGGGGCGAGCAGATAAGCACCACGCTCGTGAAGTACCCGCACGTTTTCCCGCCCATGGTGTCTTCCATGATCGCCATCGGTGAAGAGACCGGCGCGGTAGACAGCATGCTTCAGAAGGTGGCCGACTTCTACGAACGCGAAGTGGACGAAGCGGTGGACAGCCTCACTGCCGCCCTCGAGCCCATGCTCATCGTGTTCCTCGGCGTCATCGTCGGCTTCATCGTTGCAGGCATGTTCCTGCCGATGTTCTCGATCATCGGGCAGCTGTCTGGGTAGGTGTTGTTAGTGTAGAGCGGAAGTTAGAACTGAGAACACGGAAGTCTAGTTGAGAACAAACTGAGAACGGACGGAACTTGACCTGAGAACGCCGGTAGAAGCCGCTCCCCGCTGGCGAAGTCTTAATGGCGTGCCTGAACGCGGGACTCGGTCGCTTCAGCCTTTATCGGTTTGCGGCGCTCGACCTAGGGGAGCTGGTTCTTCTCTATGCGTCGTCCGGTTTGCTTGACACCTGACAATTCGCCAATTCTCTAGTTCTCGACATACCTTCTACTCCTGGACGTAGCGCCTCAACTGGGAGCCGAAATCGTCTCACCGTCTCGAATAAGACACCTCGTGCCTCAGAGTCAACTAGTGACCAGGGGGAGCATCCGAGGGTGATAAGGATTGCTGGCGCTTACGCAAC
>CAZVTS010000073.1:0-10351 GCA_964630175.1 uncultured bacterium | reverse complement strand
ACCAGCGCCATGCCGCCCAGTTTGGCGGCGTCGAACGGTGTGACGTTGATGCCCAGGAAAGTAACGTTCGGGTCCTGGAACGCCGTCTTGGAGGCGGTAACGAAGTCGCCCAGCCGCGTGCCTATGGCCACCACCAGGTCGGCGTCGGCCGCCAGGCGGTTTGCGGCCAGGCCGCCCGCTGCTCCAACGGGTCCCGCGTTGCTCGGGTGATCCCACCTCAGCGCGCCCTTGCCCGCCTGCGACTCCACCACCGGCACCCCGAAGCGCTGCGCGAAGGCCGCTAGCTCCTCGCTGGCACCCGAGTAGATGACGCCGCCACCGCACACTATCAACGGGCGCTTGGCGCCCTGCAGGCGCCGGACTGCTTCGGCTACCAGCTCCGGCTCAGGCTCGGGGCGCCGCACGCGCCAGGCGCGCGGGGCGAAGAACGCCTCGGGCCAGTCGTACGCCTCCGTTTGCACGTCCTCGGGTAGCGCGATGGTAACGGCGCCCGTCTCGGCCGGGTCGGTGAGGACCCGCATGGCCTCCGGCAGGGCGGCGAGGAGCTGCTCCGGACGGGTGATGCGCGTGAAGAAGCGCGACACTGCCCTGAACGTGTCGTTCACGCTCACGTCGTGCTCGAGCGGGTGCTCGAGCTGCTGCAGCACGGGGTCGGGGAGGCGGTTGGCGAAGTAGTCGGAGGGGAAGAGCAGCACGGGGAGGCGGTTGATGGTGGCGCCCGCCGCTGCCGTGAGCATGTTGGTGGAGCCGGGGCCTATGGAGGCCGTGCACGCCAACGTCTGCAGGCGGTCCGCGTGCTTTGCGAACGCCGCGGCCGTGTGCACCATGGCCTGCTCGTTCTGCGGCCGGTACGCGGTGAGGCCCACCTCCGGCCCGAGCTCCTGCAGCGCCTGGCCCAAGCCCGTGACGTTGCCGTGCCCGAGTATGGCGAACATGCCTGGCACCAGGCGGCGGGTCACGCCGTCGCGCTCCGTCGACTGCGCGGCCAGGTAGGTGACGATGGCCTGCCCCACTGTGAGGCGCCGCGTGCTCACGCCGCCGCCTCGCCCTCCGCCGGGAGCAGGTAGACGCCGGCCGCGTGGAAGGTCACCTCCACCGCGTCGCCGCGACTGAAGCGGCTGCGCCCCTCGCCAGACACGCTCGAGGAGAGCTCGCCGACAGGCGTGTCGAGTAGCAGCTCGCTGGTGATGCCGAGATAGCTCACGCTCTTGACGGTGCCCGACAGGTACGCGCCGTTCGCGGTAGCGCCGGCCGCGGTCGGGGCTACTCGCACCGCCTCGGGGCGCACCATCACGGTGGCCTTGCCGCCGGGGAACGCCTGCTCGTGGCCGAAGCGGTACGGTCCTACGCTCACGCTCTCGCCCGTGTATTCCCCGGCGAGGAAGTTGGCGGACCCGATGAAGTCGGCCACGAACCGGTCGGCGGGTTCGGTGTACAGCTCGTGTGGCGCGCCCTGCTGCCGGATGCGGCCGCCCTGCATGACCACGATGGTGTCGGAGATGGCGAGCGCTTCCTCCTGATCGTGCGTAACGTACACGCTCGTTATGCCCAGGCGCTGCTGCAGCTCCCGGATCTCCGTGCGCACGCGCCGCCTCAGTTTGGCGTCGAGGTTGGAGAGGGGCTCGTCGAAGAGGAGCACGCGCGGCTCGAGCACGAGCGAGCGCGCCAGCGCCACCCGCTGCTGCTGCCCTCCGGACAGGGCGGCGGGGCTACGCTCCTCCAGGCCAACCAGCCCCACGGTGTCGAGCGCCTCCTTCACCCGGCGGTCGAGCTCGGCGCCTGTCAGCCGCGCGATGCGCAGGCCGTAGGCCACGTTGTCGAAGACGCTCATGTGCGGGAAGAGGGCGTAGCTCTGGAACACCATCGTCACGTCGCGGTGGTTGGCCGCGAGGCGGGTGACGTCCTGACCGTCTATCAGGATGCGGCCCTCCGTAACGCGCTCCAGGCCCGCGATCATGCGCAGCGTGGTGGTCTTGCCGCAGCCCGAGGGACCGAGCAGCGTGACGAGCGAGCCGGGCTCGATGGTGAGGTCCACGCTGTCCACAGCCACCACGTCCTGGCCGAACTTCTTGGTTACTCCTTCGAGTCTGACGGGCGCCGGTGCCGACATCAGACCACCACCTCTCCGGTCATGCCGCCGCGGCGGCGAGTTAGCAGGTTGAGCAGCAGGATCACGACCAGCATCGAAACTATGAGCAGTGTACCCATGGCGGCTGCGCGCCCGGTCTGGCCCTGCTCGACCCAGCCGAGGAGAAGCACCGTGGTGAGCTGATTGCCTGGGCTGACCACGAAGATGACCTGGCTGATGGCCGTCATGGCGCGCACGAACGCGAAGATGAGGCCCGACACGATGGGGATGATGAGGAGCGGCACGAGCACCGTCCTCAGCGTCCTGAAGGCGCCCGCGCCGAGCATGGTGGAGGCCTCCTCGAGGCTCCTATCGATCTGGGCGAAGCCGGCCACCCCGCCGCGGATGGCTACGGGCATGTTGCGGAACATGAACGCCAGCACGATGATGACGGCGCTGGAGGTGAGAAGCCACGGCCCCGTGTTGAAGGCGAGGATGTAGGCGATGCCCATGACGGTGCCGGGCGTGGCGAACGACAGCATGGAGCCGAACTCCAGCAGCTTCCGGCCCCAGAACTCCTGCCTCACCACCAGGTAGGCGATGAGGAAGCCCAGTAACGCCGCCGGTATGGCACTGATGGCGGCTATGCGCACGGTGTAGAGGAAGACCGGGATGCCGGCGTTGGCGAGGTCCTTCCAGTGCTTGAGCGTGAGCGTGCCGTTCACGCCCCACAGCCTGACGAACGAACCGTAGATGATGGAGCCGTACAGGGCCATGACGGTCAGGGCCCAGACGGCGAACACGATGAGGAGCACGGCCTCCAGGCCGGCAGGAAGCCGCCCGAACGCGCGGCGTGACGGCTTGCCCGTGACGGTGACGAACGAGCCGCGGCCGAGCCAGCGCGCCTGAGCGTAGAAGACGAGCAGCACCACGAACAGGAGCACGACGCCGTATACAGCCGCTTCGGCCTGATCGAAGCGCGCCGCGAAGGCGGAGAACACCTCGGTAGCCAGATAGTTGCGGTCGCCGCCCAGGATGAGCGGGTTGCCGAAGTCCGCGAAAGACTCGATGACGGTGAGGAGGAACGCGTTGGCGAGCCCGGGCCGGAGCAGGGGCCACGTGATGGTGCGGAACGTGTACCACCGGCTGGCGCCCAGGGTGGTGGACGCCTCCTCGAGGGCCGAGTCGAGGGCTGCCACGGAGCCCTGGATGACCATATAGGCGATGGGCGTGAACGCCAGGATCTGCGCCAGCGCCACGCCGGGGATACCGAAGATCCAGTTGCTTGAGATACCCAGGATGTCGTACGTGAGGAGGCCACGCCGACCCAGCAGGAAGATCATGGCGAAGGCCAGGATGAAGGGCGGCGTGATGATGGGCAGCACGCTGAAAGCGCCGAGCGACGCCTTGACGGCCCTGAAGCGCGTGCGCTGACCCAGCAGCGCGAAGCCGAGGCCTAAGAGCGTGGCGAAGGAGGCGGCGACTACTGCCAGCGTGAGGCTGCTGGGAACGGCGCCCCGCGCGAACAGCATGAGCCCTACCGCCAACCCTGCCAGGGTGCCGAGGATGGGGCCCACCAGCACGCGCAGACCCCTGGCGCGACGCCAGAACGTGAACGCCACTCCGAGCGCCAGCCCGATGAGCGTGAAGTTGCGCACCCACGCACCCTCGCTGCGCTCGGTGAACGGGTTCTCGATGAGGAGGAACCTGTTGGTCTGAAGGGTGGCGATGAACTTGGAGAGGGTGAACTTGCCGTTCACCACCACCGCGGCCTGCAGCACCGTGACCAGCGGGTACACCACCAGCAGCAGCACCAGCAGCCCGGTGAAGAGGATGCTGGCCGCCACGAACGGGTCGGCCATTATGCGCCCCGAAAGGCTGAGACCGTAACCGACCACCACGATGAGGAGCAGTAGCGATAGTAGTGCGCCCATGCCGAAGGGCGTCTTGGTGGTGAGCAGCCACGCGGTGCCGGTAATGAACGCGCCGGCGCCCGCGAAAGTGAGGATGTTGCCACGCTGGATGGTGCCGAGTGGCACAAGCGCAGCAACAGCGGCCACGAGCGCGAACACGGGCAGGAGCCACAGCCAGGGCGCGCCCAAGTTCCACGGCATGAGCGCCGGGTCGATCGTGAGGAACGGGCGGCCGGGCCTACCGAACGGCAGGACGAAGAACGCCACCACCGCCCCGAGAGCGTAGGCGGCTGCCGCACCGCTGCGCCGCGCGGCCTGAGCCTGCGAGATGAAACGGACGGACAAGGCTGGTCTCCTCCTGATGTGGGCGCTGCTCGGGTGCGCCTGGTGGCGCAGCGAAGTGTGCGTCTGAAACTGCGCCGCACCCGACGAAGCAGGTGCGGCGCGGTTCCTGTTTGTCAGTTAGCGCTCAGCGCGGCTGCGGGAAGATCTCGTCCGTCCAGCGGCCAACGAGGCGGTCGCGCTCTGCGGGGTCGCCGTACTTCTCGAAGTCGTAATCGATGAGGTTGATGCTGTCGAGGTCAGGCGCGGCAGCGGGTACCGGGGTCAGGCTGTTCGACTGCACCTGGTACGAGCCCACCGTGGCGGCCATCATCTGCGCTTCGGGGGAGAGAGCCCACTCGATGAAGGAGATGGCTGCGTCGTGGTTGGGGGCGTTCTTCACGAGGCTCAAGCCGCCGATCTCGAAGCCGGTGCCCTCGCACGGAGCGATGACCGTGAGCGGGAAGCCTTCTTCGGCGAACTTCACGCCGTCGTGCATGAACTGGATGGCGATGGCAACGTCGCCGCGGCCTGCGAGCTGGCCGGGGGCCGCGCCGGAGCGCGTGTACTGCTGCACGTTCTGGTGCAGCTTGGCGAGGTAATCGAAGGCTGCTTCCTCACCCATGATCTGAACCAGCGTGGCGATAGCCGTGTAGGCGGTGCCGGAAGCGTTCGGGTCGGGCATGGCGATGAGGTTCTTGAGGGCGGGGTTGGTCATGTCCGCCCAGCACTGGGGCGTTTCCACGCCGTGCTCCGCGAGGATGCCCTCGTTGATGACGAAGCCGAGCGCACCGGTGTAGAGCGGGATGTACGTCTCGCCCACGGAGCGCACGAGGCTCGGCAGGAGATCGTTCCACTGAGACGGCTTGTAGAACTCGGTGAGGCCTTCGTGGAAGGCCGCGAGGTGCGGGTCGCCAGTTCCGCCGAACCACACGTCGAAGACGGGGTTGGCGGCTTCGGCGCGCAGGCGCGCCAGCGCTTCGCTGGAGCCGAGGCGGATGAACTCGAGGTCTTGACCGGTTGCCGCCTTGAACGCTGGGCCGAGCGCTTCGCACCAGGCGAGGTCGGGGCTACATAGGACGTTCACGCGCTGCGCGGTCGCGGAGCTCGCGACTAACAAGAGCGAAAAGACTACGCCTACCAACAGTCGCTTCACGAAACTACCTCCTCGCCGGGCGGCGCCCGGGCCGTAGTGCAATCACACCCGAGGTAATCCGCCGGTACCGGCGCCAGCTAACGCCGGCCCAACACGATCAACCTGCAACTCAAGTGTTGCGTGGATGATATCGCTGGCGGCCGTGCCTGTCAAAGCAAATGCACCTACCAGGCTACGGTCACCGGTACCGGTGTTGGTACGGGGTCGTCGGGATCCCTCGTGTCGTTCCAGCGCGATCCCCAGCAGTAGGTGTCGCCTGCCCCGGTGAGGGCACACGAGTGCCAGCCGCCAGTAGCGATCATCTGGAACCGCATGCCTCCAGCAAGTACCTGCGTCGGCTCAGCCTGGTCATTCGTGGTGCCGTCACCTAGTTGCCCATCGACGTTCCATCCCCAACAGTAGGCGTCGCCTGCGTCGGTGAGGGCACACGAGTGCCAGCCGCCGGCTGAGATCATCTGAAACTCGACACTCCCCGAGAGCACCAGTGTTGGTTCATGCCTGTCATCCGTGGTGCCGTCACCGAGTTGCCCGTCCTGGTTACGTCCCCAGCAGTACGCGTCACCATCCGTAGACAGGGCACACGAGTGGAACTGGCCCGCCGTGATCGCCTGCCATAGAACGCCGCCCGGTGTGTCTACCAGGGTTGGCACCGAGCGGCTGTCCGTAGTGCCGTCACCCAGTTGGCCGTCCTCGTTGAGTCCCCAGCAGTACGCGTCTCCGGTCTCAGTGAGCGCGCACGAGTGGTAATAACCCGCTGCTATCGCCTGGAACTTCTCGCCTCCCGAGAGAACGGGTGTTGGCTCATGCCTGTTATCCGTGGCGCCGTCACCGAGTTGCCCAGCCACGTTGAGTCCCCAGCAGTACACGTCGCCATCCGCGGACAGGGCACACGTGTGCCGCTCACCGGCCGTAACCGCGAGGAACTCGATTCCTCCCGCATTTACCAGCACGGGCCCTTCATAGGTGCTCAGAGTGCCGGCGCCAAGTTGTCCAGAGCCGTTGTTCCCTCGGCAGTACATCTGGCCCGCCATGGAAAGGGCACAGGTGTGAGTGCCGCCCGCCGCTACTGCCCGGAACTCAACGTCCATAACGGGGATAGGCGTTCGTTCGATCGTGCTGAACGGCGTGGTTCTTTCACCAACTTGGCCGAAGAAGTTGTCTCCCCAACAGAAAACGTCGCCCTCCGTAGAAAGAGAACATGTGTGCGAGCTACCGGCCGTGATCTGTTCCTGGGGGAGGACGCGGTGGACTTCGAGATCCGTGCGGTCTCCCTTACGTGGACTGTGCGTGCTCGCTACCCAGATAGTGACCTTACCTGGGGCCACTCCGGTGACGAGACCCGTATCAGCATCGACGGTGGCCACACGTGGATCGGAACTGGACCACGTTGTGGTCGTGGGTGCACTGAACCAGGCACTGACCGATGCCCTGTACAGCCTCGTTTCGCCAACCATGAGGGGCCTGAAATCCTGGTAGATCCTCACTTCCCCGATACGCGCGAGGCAGCCTGTGAGGAGCGTGCTCAGAACTAGAGAACCGAGGATGATCGCACCGGATCTTCCTACAGCATTTGATCGCCGCATCTTTCTCCCCTCCAAACGGAGACGATCCACTGCAGCGCGACGAAGCTCGCGTTGCGCCACGTAGGCCAGAGGGTTCGGGGGTAAGACAGCATAGCCGCTTGCAACGGCCGAACCGGTGCGAAGTAGTCAGCTTCACCGTTCTTCGGGTCGTGACCGCTTCCCGGCAGGCCCGTGGGCCCCCTTCCGCTCGCGTTAGGCGCGGTGGCCGAGCGCTCCACGTAAGGTTCCCGTTATGACCCACCGTCTACTGTTCACTCGTGAATTCGGCGAGCAAAGTAGCCAATCACCGGGCCACCGCGCCTTCCGGCACTCGCTACAACCAGGAGTGGCGCCGGACGCTGCTGAACTTCATCCCCTTCGGCGCCCTGGCTTTCTTCGTTGGTTGGGCGCTCGAGCTGCCGAGCGGGCAGGCGACGTCCTTCGACATGATCGTTTACCCCTTGATGGGGTTCCTACTCCTGAGCCTCGAAGTCCTGCTGGCGCTCGTACCGCGGGCGCTGGCGTTCGTAGTGCTCGCCATCATCGGCGGCGCCAGCTCGTTCTTCTTCGCGAAGCTCGGGTGGCTACTGTTCTTCTCCCCCAACGAAACGGCGCTGCACGCGCAGTTCACGGAGACCCTCTTCTGGATCCCCGTCGTCTACCTGTTGTCCTTCATCCTGGCGGAGGCGCGGCTCGGGCAGACCATCGTGCGGGTGTTCACCGGCGGCATGGTGACGATGGCGCTCGTGTACGCGCTGCCCGGCCTGCTGGCCGGCAACGTCAACTGGGGCGTCGTCTACACCCTCATCGAGCTCAACCTCGCCAACACCGTGTTCCTCGCGCTCACCTCGGCGTTCATCCGTTACAAGGAGCGTCAGACCCTGACGCGAGCACGAATGGAGGAGGCGGAGAGACACGCCTACTGGGACTCACTCACGGGCTTAGCCAACCGCGTTCATCTCAACAACGAGCTCGGCCAGCTGCTCACCAAGGCCAACGCCAACAACACCAAAGTGGCGGTTCTCTATCTGGACATCGACGGCTTCAAGGTCGTGAACGACACGCTCGGTCACGAGGCTGGCGACGAGCTACTGCGATCCGTGGCGGACCGGCTGCAGCAAGCGCTCAGCCAGGCCGACATCATGGCTCGCATGAGTGGCGACGAGTTCGTGATCGTGCTCGACGACGTGGACAGCGCCCAGGCCGCCATGTTCAGCGCCCGCAAGCTCCAGGCGGCGTTGGTGACGCCGTTCGAGTTGCACGGCATGTCGCACCACGTGAGCGCCAGCATCGGCATCTGCCTCTACCCGGACGACGCCTCCGACGGCTCCACCCTGCTGCGCCACGCCGACTCGGCCATGTACCGCGTGAAGCGCTCCGGCAAGAACGGCATCCAGCGCTACCGCGACGACTCAGACGCGCAGGTGGAAAGGCAGCGCAACCTCGAGCGTGAACTGCGGACGGCGCTTAGCACCGACAACGACCAGCTCTCCCTCGTCTACCAGGGCATCCATGACCTTGAGACCGGCGCCATGGTGAAGGTGGAGGCGCTGGCTCGCTGGCATCACCCCAGGTGGGGTCATGTCGGCCCGAACGAGTTCATCCCCATCGCCGAGCGCAGCGGGCTCATCGTGTCGCTTGGCGAGTGGGTGCTGCGAGAAGCCTGCCGCCAGTCGAAGGCCTGGGAGGCGCTCTCCGGGCACGGTGTGGTGGTTTCGGTGAACGTGTCGGCCATGCAGTTCGCTCACCCGGGCTTCTACCGCACCGTCGAAGCAGCTCTCGAGGATCACGCGCTGCCGCCGGAACTGCTCGAGATAGAGCTGACCGAAGGCATAGTCATGCACGGGGTGGACCACGTCGTGGAGACCCTGCAGCGCCTGCAGAGGCTCGGCGTGCGCATCGCCATCGACGACTTCGGCACCGGCTACTCTTCCTTCGCCTACCTGCGCGACCTGCCGATCGACACCGTGAAGATCGACCGCAGCTTCGTGAAGGACTTAGGCTCTCCCCTGCAGGCACCGCAGTTCGCGCTGGCTCTGGTCGAGGCCATAGCTCACGTGGCCAGGCACCTGGACCTGCAGATAGTGGCGGAGGGCATCGAGACGGCGGCGCAGCGCCAGGTGCTGCGCGACCTCGGCTGCCACTTAGGCCAGGGCTTCCTGTTCTCAAGGCCTGTGAAGGCGGCCGACATGCGCCCCTTCCTGCAGCTAACCCTGAGTCAGGAGCGCCTCATCACCGAGACTTTCGTCAACTGACTCGAGCCACAACGTCATGGCCGCCACGGACCGATCGCCGGCCCACGCTTCGCACCGGTAGCGGCGCGAGCCTAGCGTGTCCTGGGTATGGCCTTCACCGTGGCGCGCAACTCGGAACACGGCCCGTTCACCGGCCCACACGAGGTCGCTAGCTTCTACATCGCCGCGCACCACCCGGTAGGGCACCTCGTGAAGGCGGCCCGCCAGGTAGGAGAGCTGGCCCATGAGCACGGCAACCGGCAGCGCCGGGTAACCATCGAAGTGGCCCACGCAGGCGCTAACAGGCAGCGATTCCACTACCTGTTCGGCCATCTCCGTGGTGCCTTGCCAACTGGTAGTGAGCAGAGAGCCGTAGGGGCTCGGGGCGCTGGGCGTGGGCTTGGCCCTAGTGCGGAAGAGCCTCTCGAAGGCCGAGTCGGTGAGCACAGTGTAGTCGACCACGAACGAGGCGAGCGGCTCACCGTTGGCCGTGGCGTCTATGGCCGCCCTGGCGGTGCGCTTGTCGTGCTCGATCACGCGCCCGTGGAAGCGAACGGGAGCGCCGTAAGGGGCCTCGTTAGGCACGTAACGGCACTCGGCGCGGCGCGCCAGGTAGTAACGGCGGCGGTTATCAGGCTGCTGAGCGGCCACGGCTGCCAGCCCGACGATGGCGGCATGCCGGCCAAGCTCGGCTGCCGGCATGGGGCCGATCTCGAGGAAAGCGGGCGATTCGGCGGCAGTGGTGGCTCGCACCACCCGGCCCGCGATATCTATGTCGGTCAGCGCGAAGTACGGCGGCCTGACGCCCACCCGCTCGAGCAGGCTCGGCCTGATGAGGCTATCGGCTGGACTCTCTAAGTGCTGCCTGCGAGGGATCATCGTGCTGTTCCCACTGCGCGCTCCAGACACTGCTGCCCGCCAGCAGCCCATTGCCCCCAGATACGGTGATCGACCATCCCGGACCTCTCCCCTGCGACCCCCAACGGGGAACGCTACCACTCAGGGCCGGGGTGGTTGGTGTGTAGGGGCTTTGGTGGTGTGCGGCATCCTCAAAGGCTTCTCTATCGAGCGCCTCATAGCTCTCCTAGTGACTCTCG
>CAZVTS010000072.1:8986-10632 GCA_964630175.1 uncultured bacterium | reverse complement strand
CGCCCCGTGGCCTTGCGCAGGTAGCGCCTCACCGGGTAATAGATGTCGTCCCTGATGTCGCTCAGGCGGCGCTTCTCGCGCACGCCCCTGGTCAGGTTCTCGAGCGCGATCTTCTCCACCTCGTCCTTCAGGCCGTTTCCGCCGGACACCACGCCGCGCAGGATCACTTCCACCGTGGGCTTCTTGCCCGCCAGCGCCATGATCACCACCACGCCCTCCTCGGAGAGCGCCTGACGGTCGCGGATGATGGGCTCCGTGACCTCGTCGCCGGCCTTGCCCGAGGTGTCGATGAGCACCACGCCGGCGTCCACGCTGCCCGTTACGCGCATGTCGTCACGCGTCAGCTCCACCACGTCGCCGTTCGAGACGATCATCGTCTTCTTGGGCGGGTGCGGCATGCTGTTGGCCAGCCGCTCGTGATGCACCTGGTGGCGCATCTCGCCGTGCCACGGGAGGAAGAACTTGGGCCTGGTGAGGTCGAGAATGAGCTTCAGCTCCTCCTGGCTCGCGTGACCCGAGGTGTGCACCTTGTGCGCGGGGGGGTAAAGCACGTTCACGCGCGCGGCGTAGAGCTGGTTGATGACGCGGCCCACCGCCTCCTCGTTGCCCGGGATGGGGTTGGAAGAGAGGATCACCGTGTCGCCCGGCTTGAGGCGGATCTTGCGGTGCGTACCGTTTGCCAGGCGCGAGAGAGCCGCCATGGGCTGCCCCTGCGAGCCGGTGAGGAGGAACAGCACCTTGTCGTCCTGCAGGTCGCCGATGTCGTCCGTGCCCACGAACGGGTGACGCGCCTCCATGTAGCCGAGCTCCTGGGCGATGCCGATGGCCTTCACCATGGAGCGACCCTCCATGACGACGCGCCGGTCGTACTTCTCGGCTAAGCGCACGAAGTTCTGCAGCCGGTGCACGTGCGACGAGAAGGTGGTGACGATGACGCGACCCTTGGCCTTGGCGAGGATCTCGTCCACGGCGTTCATCACGTCGCGTTCGCTCGGGGTGAAGCCGGGCCGCTCGGCGTTGGTGCTGTCAGAGATGAGCAGCAGCACGCCGTCCTGCCCCGCCTGCGCCAGCTTGTGCAGGTGTGAGGACTTGCCGTCGGCGGGGTGGTAATCGAGCTTGAAGTCGCCCGAGTGCACCACGCGGCCCACCGGCGTGTGGATCACGAGCCCCGAGTTGTCGGGGATCGAGTGGGTCATACGGAAGAAATCCACCGTGAAGTTGTTGCTGATCTTCACGCGGTCGTCCGGGGTTATCTCGCGCAGGTCCACGTCGGACTCGCTGAGCTTGAACTCCTCGAACTTGCCGCGCAGCAGCCCGAGCGTGAGCTTGGCGCCGTACATGGGGATCTTCGGCAGCAGCCTGATCATGTAGGGCAGGCCGCCGATGTGGTCCTCGTGCCCGTGCGTGAGCACCCAGCCCTTGATCCGGTGGCTGTTCTCCACCACCCAGTCGATCTTGGGCACGATGATGTCCACGCCCAGCATCTCGGCGTCCGGGAACGCGAGGCCCCCGTCCACCAGGAGGATCTCGTCGTCCACCTCGAAGGCGAACATGTTCTTGCCGATCTCGCCCATGCCGCCCAGCGCGATCACCTTGAGCTTGCGGTCGTCCTTGGACGAGGCCTGGTACTCCTTCGCGCGGTCCTG
>CAZVTS010000072.1:0-8886 GCA_964630175.1 uncultured bacterium | reverse complement strand
CCGCAGGCGAGGGCCCTTCAGAGCCCGCCCAAACTCGCAAGATAAGTGTTCGTGCCGATACTGTTCACTTCGGTCCGCCCTCGACGAGGGCCCGTGAGAACTCTACAGCCCCGGAGGTCACGGGCACGTAGCGGCCCGTGACCCCTAGGCAGGTCTGCGTTAGAAGCGTCCGCCGCGTCCGCCGCGGTTGCGGTCGTTGCGGTCGCGGTTACCGCCGCCGCTCGGGCCGCGGCGCGGGCCACGCGGGGCGATCTTGCCCTCGAGCTCCGGGCGCACCAGATCGATCTTGCCGCGGTCGTCGATGGTGTTCACCTTCACCTTGAGGCGGTCGCCCTCCTTCAGGTGATCCTCCACGCGCTCCACGCGCTCCTCGGCGATCTGGCTGATGTGCAGCAGCCCGTCCGTGCCGGGGAAGAGGGTGATGAAGGCGCCGAACTCGGTGACCTTGGCCACCACGCCGTCGTACTCCTTGCCCACCTCGGCGCTGGCAGTGAGGGCCTCGATCTGGGCCTTCACGCGCTGCGCTGCGGCGGAGTCCTGGGAGTAGATGCGCACGGTGCCGTCCTCCTGCACCTCGACGGTGGCGCCCATGGCTTCCAGTTCGCGGATCTGCTTGCCGCCCGGTCCGATCACGGTGCCGATCTTGTCGGTCGGGATCTTCACCTGGAGGATGCGCGGGGCGCGCCTACTGATCTCGCTGCGCGGCGCCGGCAGGGTCTTGCCCATCTCCTCCAGGATGTGGAGCCGGCCCGCGCGGGCCTGCGCCAGCGCCTCGCGCATGATGGCGGCGGTGATGCCGCCGATCTTGATGTCCATCTGCAGCGCGGTGACGCCCTGGGCGGTGCCGGTGACTTTGAAGTCCATGTCGCCGAGCGCGTCTTCGCTACCCAGGATGTCCGTGAGGATGCGGTAGGAGTCGCCTTCCATGACGAGGCCCATGGCTATGCCGGCCACGGGCGCGCGCAGGGGCACGCCGGCGTCCATGAGGGCCAGGCTGCCCGCGCAGACGGTGGCCATGGAGGAGGAGCCGTTGCTCTCCAGCGTCTCGCCCACCACGCGGATCACGTAGGGGAAATCTTCCTGACTGGGCAGAACGTCCGCCAGCGCGCGGCGGGCCAGGTTGCCGTGGCCCAGTTCGCGCCGGCCCGTGCCGCGCAGGCGCTTCACTTCGCCCGTGGAGTAGGGCGGGAAGTTGTAGTGCAGCATGAACTCTTCGGAGTTCTCGAGGCCGAGGTCGTCCACCAGGCGGTTGTCGCGGCCGGTGCCCAGCGTGGCGGTGCCGAGAACCTGCGTCTCGCCGCGGGTGAAAACGGCGGAGCCGTGCGCCATGGGCAGCACGCCGGTCTCGATCCAGATGGGGCGCACCTGGTCGGACTTGCGGCCGTCCGTGCGGAGGTTCTCCTCCACGATCATGCGGCGCAGCTCGGCCTGCTCTGCCTTGTCGAAGGCCGCCTTCAGCTGGGCCACGCGGTCCGCGGCGCCGTCCGCTTCGGTGTCCGGCACCTGGCCGGCGATCAGTTCGTCGCGCAGGCTGCGCAGCTTCTCGGCGCGCAGGTGCTTACCTTCCGTGAGGAGCACCCCGCGGAGGTTGGCGTCGGCAGCCTGCCGCTTCACCAGCGTCACGGTGTCGTCGTCCAGCTCGATGGCCGGAGTGAAGCCCTTCTTCTCCTTGCCGATCTCGCGCTTCATGCGCTCGATGAGCTCCACCACGGGCGCCAGCTGCTGCTGGGCGAACTCGATGGCGCCCACCATGGTCTCCTCGCTCAGCTCGGTGGCCGCGGCCTCCACCATCAGGACGGCGTCCTTGGTGGCCGCCACGGTGAGCTCCAGGTGGCTCTCGCCGTTGATGAGGCTCTCCATGGAGGGGCTGGCCACGTACTGGCCGTCCACGTAACCGACGGTGGTGCAGGCGGTGGGGCCGCCCCAGGGCACGTCGGAGATGGAGAGGGCCGCGGAGGCGCCGATGGCTGCCAGTGGGGCGGGGTCCACTACCTGATCGGCCGAGAGCACCGTGACGATGACCTGAACCTCGTTACGGAGCTGCTTGGGGAACAGCGGGCGGATCTGCCTGTCTACGATGCGGGCGTTCAGCGTGGCCTGCAGGCCGGGCCGACCCTCACGGCGCATGAAGGAGCCGGGGATCTTGCCGATGGCGTAGTGGCGCTCCTCGTACTCCACGGTGAGCGGGAGGAACGGCACGGGGGAGGCGCTGTCGTTCATGTGGGCGGTCACCAGCACCAGCGTGTCGCCGCAGCGCACCGTGACGCTGCCGGACACCTGCTTGGCTAGTTTGCCCGTCTCGATTATCAGTTCGCGTCCGCCGAACTGGGTGGTGTAACGGCGGTGGTCGGGTAGGTTCACTATCTCTCCTTCGAGCGGCTGGCTGCTGGGCGTACCTGGTCGCCTTCGCCGGGCACGCCATGTGCGGACTGCGTTCCGAACCGGAGTCCGCTGAGGTCGCGCGGTGCGTGACGGCACCGCGGGGCGGCTGATGTGAGCACGGCGAGGCTCTCATGGCCTCGCCGTGACTGCGGATGCTTGCTTACAGGACCGCCGTTGGCGCCCCCGGTAACGGATGTGCGCGGCGGCGTCAGCAGTTCGTCGGCTCCTTGCGCGGCTTCAGCGCCTGAGGCCGAGACTGGCGATGAGCGCCTTGTAACCGTCGTAATCGGTCTTCTCGATGTAGCTGAGGAGGCGCTTACGCTTGCCCACCATCATGAGCAGGCCGCGGCGGCTATGGTGATCCTTCTTGTGGGTCTGAAGGTGCTGGCTGAGCTCCTCGATGCGCTTGGTCAGGAGCGCCACCTGCACGGCGCTGGAGCCGGTGTCCTGCTCGTCCTTGCCGTACTTGCTTACAACTTCAGACTTCTGTGCTGCGCTTAGAGACATGTTCTACGACCTTTCAGATTCTTATCCGGCGCGGATCCTTCGCTAGAGTCGATGCCGAGCCAGACGTCAACCGAAAGATTGTAGCACACGCGCCCGCGCTTAAGGGTGCTTCTCGAACCACTCCACTATGGCGTCCAGCCTGGCCAGGCGCCTGTCGGGCCGGCCGGAGCGTGACAGCTCGTGCCCCTCGTCGGGCACCCGCAGGAACTCCGTGGGCGCCTTCTTGAGGCTCTTCAGCGCGGAGAACAGCTGCTCCGCCTGCTCGATGGGGCAGCGGTGATCCTGTTCGCTGTGCACTATGAGCAGCGGGGTGGTCACGTTCTCCACGTAGCGGATGGGGCTCTGGCGCCACAGGGCGTCGATGTCGCGCCACGGCACGCCGTGCAGCTGCCGCTCCACGAAGTAGGGGCCGATGTCCGAGGTGCCGAACATGCTCGTCCAGTTGCAGATGCTGCGCTGCGTTACCGCGCTGGCGAAGCGGTTCGTCTGGCCCACCAGCCAGTTGGTCATGAAGCCGCCGTACGAGCCGCCGGTGAGGTGCACGGGCGCCTTGGCGCGGCCCAGGCGCGCGGTGGCGGCGTCCGTTATGGCCATCACGTCGTCGGCGTCCACGCTGCCGTAAGCGCCGAGCATGGCGGTGGCGAAGGTGAAGCCGTAGCTGCTGCTGCCCCGAGGGTTGCCGAAGATGACGGCGTAGCCGCGCGAGGCGAGGAGCTGGAACTCGAAGTTGAAGCCGTAGCCGTAGTTCGTGTGCGGCCCGCCGTGCACCTGCACCACGGCGGCCTTGTCTCTCCGGGGCCGGCTCGGTTCGATGTACCAGTACGGCACCTCGCCGTCTCCAGCCGTGAACGGGCCCTGCGGTTCGGTCAGGGCCAGCTTCCCGGCCCAGGCGTCGTTAACGCGGCTGAGGCGGGTCTCTTTGCCGCCTTGGAGGAGCCAGAGTTCGCCGGGCTGGGTGGGCGTTTCGGCCAGGAACAGTGCCGTCGGCGCTTCGGCAGAGGTGCCCGTGTTGGCGCTGAACGCGCTTACCACGCGCCGTTCCCGGGCCTGTACGTCGTTCACTTCACCCTGCTGGCTCACCCGCACCAGGTTGGTGTCGCCCTCGCGGTTGGTTATCACCAGCAGCGAGCCGTCGTCGAGCCACGTGGCACTGCCCGGGTAGGCGCCGAAGCGGCTGTCGCCCCCTGCGCTGTGGCGGGTGTCGAACTCGCCGCTGAGGAGCCGCGGTTCGGAAGCAGCCTTCAGGCCGCCCCTAACCTTCTTCAGCTCGAGCGACCAGAGGCCCGCGGCGCTCACCATGTCTTCGGGGTCCGCAGGCGCCGAGTAGACGAGAGTGGAGCCGTCCGGTGCCGGTACGGGCTGCGAGAGCCCGAGCACACCTTCGAGCAGGGTCTTGCTCCGCCCGCTCGCCACGTCTATGGCCACCAGGTCGCCCCTGAACGCGGAGAAGCCCTCGTCCGGGTGCTGCACCACCAGGAACAGCGTGGCGCCGTCAGGCGAGAAGGCCAGGTCGGCGGCCGGGTCTTTCAGCTCGGTCAGCTTGCGGCTCTTGCCGGTGCGGCAGTCGACCAGGTGCACCTGGGCGGGTTCGCTGGGCAGTACGCCTGCGCCGTCGTAGCGCCATTTGCTCTTGGTGATGCGCCGGGGCAGCCCGTTCTTGGCCGCCTCGTCCTGCCAGTCGCCGCGCGACATGTAGGCTATGCGCCGGCCGTCGGGGTGCCACACGAACTCGCCCACGCCGGCCTTGTGGCTGGTGAGAGGCCGCGCCTCGCCGCCGCCAAGGGGCATGAGGTAGAGGTTGGGCCCGACGCCCTCCTCGCGCACGCTGAGGAACGCCAGTTCTGTGCCGGTGGGAGAGAACCGCGGAGCAGAATCCGAGTACTTGCCCTGAGTGAGTTCGACGGCTTTGGGCCGACCCTTGCCCGTCAGGTCGTAGAACTCGATGCGGCTGCGGTAGCGGGGCGGTTCGTACTTGCCGGCCTTGTCGGCCTTGCCGCGTGACGGCTTGGGCGGCTCGGCCTTGCCGCCCGCGGCGCTCACGATGCGCGTGACCACCACGGCGGCCGCCGCCGCGTCAGGCGCGAGTTGCGGGTCAGACACGAACGCCATGCCCAGTAAGTCGGTGCTGTCCACCTGCTTCAACGCTTTAGCCATGGTCATCTCTCCTCAGAGTGTTAGGTACCAACGGAAGGGAACGCCCGTTCCCGCGAAGCTGACTGCTAGGTTCCGCTCCTGCCGCGCTGCACCGCGTACAGGAGCACGCCCGCGGCCACAGCCGCGTTGAGCGAGCCGACCTTGCCCACCAGCGGGATGCCGACGAGCTCGTCGCAGCGCTCCCTCACCAGACGCCTCATGCCGGTGCCTTCGGAGCCTATCACCAGGGCGGTGTCGCGCTGCCAGTCCACTTCTTCGGGAGTGGTGCGCGCCGCGCCGTCCGCCCCGTACACCCACACGCCCCGCTCCTTGAGGTCGGCGATGGCGCTCGGCAGGTTGCTCACCACGATGAGGGGCACGTGAGCCGTGGCGCCCGCGGAGGCCTTCACCACCACGGCGGTGATGGGCGCCGCGCGGCGTCCCTCCATGAGCACGCCGTGTGCGCCCAGCGCCTCCGCGCTGCGGATGATGGCGCCCACGTTGCGGGGGTCCGTGAGCTGATCGAGCAGCACCAGCAGCAGGCGCTCGCCCCGCTCGGCGGCGCGGGCGAACGCGTCCTCGAGTTCGCTCGTCACGACTTCCGGTAGCTGCGCCGCCACCCCCTGGTGCTGGGTGGTCTTGAGCGCCTGATCGAGGCGTATGCGCGGCACGCGCTCCAGCCTCACGCCAGCCTCCCGCGCGGCTCGCTCGAACTCCTTCAGTGCGCCCTGCTGCACGCCTTCGGCCACCAGCACGCTCTGCACCTGACCCTCGCGCAAGGCTTCCAGGACGGCGTTCCTGCCGTAGATCCACATTCGCAAAGTATACGTGCAGGAGGCTCGGTTCAGCCGCGGTCGAGGACCCGGCGGGCGGCCTGCTCGTCCGCCGCCAGTTGCTCCTTCAGCTCGGCCAGCGAGCCGAAGCGTACCTGGCTCCTCAGCCGGCTCAGGAACCTGACGGTCACCTCCTGGCCGTACAGGTCGCCTGCGAAGTCGAAGACGTGCACCTCGAGCGAGGGTGCCGCGTCCGCGATGGTGGGGCGGGGGCCCACGTTGGCCATGCCCCCGTACGTGCCCCCTAGCGCGTTCACCGTTACGGCGTGAACGCCCTGAGGCAGGGCCTTGCGGGGGTCCAGCTCAAGGTTCGCGGTCGGGTAGCCGATGCTGCGGCCTCTGTGGGCGCCTCCTGAGACCGTGCCGTGCGCCAGGTAGGGCGCGCCCAGGAGCGCGTTCGCGCGCTCCACGTCGCCACTCGCCAGCAGCGCCCGCACCTGGCTGGAGCCCACGGGCTGCCCGCCATGAGTGACGAGCTCGAACGGCTCCACCGGGGCGATGGGGGCGAGGTCGCCAACGCTGCCGGCGCGGCCCTTACCGAAACGGAAGTCGGGGCCCACCACGAAGGCGCTCGGTTGCAGGGCGGCGAGGCCTGCCAGGAACTCCTCGCGCGTGGTCTCCCTGAAGCGCTCGTCGAAGGGCACCATCACTACCAGGTCGGGCGCGAATTCCGCGAGCAGCATGCGCTTCTCCGCGGCCGTGCTGAGGTAATCGGCGCCGGTGAAGAACACCTTGGCGGGCGGGAAGAAGGTGACGATAAGCGCCGGTACGCCTCGCGAGGCGGCCAGTTGCTGCATGCGCCCGAGCAGGGCCCGGTGCCCCACGTGCACCCCGTCGAAGTTGCCGATGCTCACCACCGCGTTCGGGAAACGGTGCCGGGCTTCCGCCAGGCTGGTCACGCTGGGCGGCGTGGTCAGCGAGCCGGCGTGGTGTTCGGGCGCGCTCACGGCAGCAACCCGTGGCGGGCCAGAACCAGCTGGAGGGCGGTCACCGTCACGCCGCTGGTGGCCAGTGTGCCCGCCCGCACCGCCTGCCATACCTCATGCGCGTCGCGCCACTCGGGCACCAGCGCCTCGTCGTCGTCGGGTGTGCCGGTCACCTGCCGCGGCTCGTGGAGCTCGAACAGGTGAACCTCTTCGTCGGTGAACCCGGGGGAGACGTAGAACCTGGTCACCAGCTCGAGTCGACCGCCCAGCTGGACCTCTTCGGCCGCCTCGCGGGCGGCTGCTGCTGCGGGCGTCTCTCCCGGGTCTATCAGGCCTGCGGGGATCTCCCAGGTGGTGCGGCCCACTGCCACGCGTTCCTGGCGCACGCCGAGAACCTGCCGGCCCCTGGTTATGAGCACGGCCACGGCGCTCGCGTGCTCCACCACTTCCCACTTGCCGGAGAGCTTCACCAGGCGAACGATCTTGCCGTCGTAGATGACTTCGCGCACGCCAAAGAGCCTAATACGTCAGCGCCCGCCTGCGGCGCTCATGGCGGCAGGCGGGCGGGAGGGGCGTGAGTTCTCGAGCCGGGTTCAGCGGTCGCCGTCGTCCGGGTCGTAACGCAGGAAGGCGGGGATGTCGTAGTTGCTGGCGTCGTAACTGCGGCTGGTGTTCACGCCGCGGAACTGCGCGGTGCGCAGCACGCGAGTGGGCGGCGCCTGGTCGAAGCACGCCGCCAGCAGGGTCACGCGCACCTCGTCGCCGGCGTCCTCGTCGAACGTGAGGCCGAAGAGCACGTTAACGTCGTCGACCTCGGTGGCTTCGGAGATCTTGTCGGCGATCTCGTGAGCGTCCGCCAGGGTGAGGTCCTCGGACGCGGTGATGTTGATGAGGATGTTGCGTGCGCCCTCGATGCCGCGGGCCAGGAGCGGGCTGTGGGTGGCGCTCTCGGCGGCCTCCTCGGCCACCTTGTCGCCGCGCCCGGAGCCGATGCCCATGAGCACGGTGCCGGCGCCCTGCAGCAGCGCCTTCACGTCCGCGAAGTCAACGTTGATCTCGCCGGACACGTTGATCACGTCGGAGATGCCACGCACGCCGTGGTACAGCACCCGGTCGGCCACCCGGAACGCGTCCGTGAGCCGCGTCTTGCGGTCGAGGGCGGACATGAGCCGCTGGTTCTCCACCACGATGAGGGCGTCGACCTTGTCCTCGAGACGCCTGAGGCCCTCCTGAGCCTGCGCCATGCGGCGCGGGCCTTCGAACTGGAAGGGCGTGGTGACCACCGCGATGGCGAGGGCGCCCAGCTCGCGCGCCACCTCGGCCACCACCGGAGCGCTACCCGTGCCGGTGCCGCCGCCCATGCCGGCGGTTATGAACACCAGGTCGGAGCCGCGCAGCGTCTCCGCTATGCGGTCGCGGTCCTCCAGGGCGGCCTTCTCGCCCACCTCAGGGTTGGCGCCGGCGCCCAGGCCCTTGGTGAGGTGATCGCCCATCTGGATGCGCACGTCGGCGAGGCTGGTAGCCAGCACCTGCGCGTCGGTGTTGGCGGCCACGAACTCCACCCCGCGCAGCCCGTTGTCGATCATGCGGTTCACCGCGTTGTTGCCGCCCCCACCTAGTCCGATGACCCGGATGACCGCGTTGTCCGTGCTGTTCATGGTCATGCTCGCCTCACGCTCCCGACCTTCTCTAGAAGAAATCTTTCAAGATATTCCGGATGCGGCCCAGCAGGCCGTCCCCTTCCGGTGTGTTCTGGCGCCGCCCGTCGCGGCGGCTCACGGCGCCCGAGCCCTGACCGTGCGCCATGCCGTAACGTACCAGGCCCACGGCAGTGGCGTGGGCAGGGCTCGCCACCACGTCCGCCAACCCGGAGACGCCGTCGGGCTTGCCGGTGCGCACTGGGAGCCGGAAGCGTTCGTTGGCCACCTGTTCGACGCCCGGCATGAGCGAGGCGCCGCCGGTGATGACCACGTTGCCGGCGAGGAGCTCGAGGGCGCCCATGCGCTGTTCGATGTCGCGCCTCACGAAGTCGAGGATCTCCACCACCCGCGGCTTGATGACCTGGGCCAGCTCGAAGGTGGAGATGGAGGCGGTGTAGTTGGGGT
>CAZVTS010000071.1:0-11493 GCA_964630175.1 uncultured bacterium | reverse complement strand
AGATCTACGAGATCAACATGCTGCGCTGCATCTTCTGCGGCTTCTGCGAGGAGGCGTGCCCCACCGGCGCCGTGGTGCTCGGCCACGAGTTCGAACTGGCCGACTTCCGCTACGAGGACCTCGTGTACCGCAAGGAAGACATGCTCGTAGGCACGGAAGGCAGCAAGTGGCAGCGGCGCGAAGCGGCCGCCAAGGGCACGGAAGTGAACATAGGCGTCAAGCCCTCCCACCGACCGGAACTGGAAGGCGTTGACTACTGACATGGTCGCTTTCATCGTCCTGGCCTTGCTGCTGGTAACCGCCGGCGTCGGGGTGGTAACCCTGCGCCAGCCGGTGCACGCCGCCCTGTCGCTAGTGGGCGCCATCCTGGCGCTGGCCGCCATCTACGTCACGCTCGAGGCGCACTTCCTGGCCGCCATCCAGGTCATCGTGTACGCCGGCGCCGTGATGGTGCTCTTCCTCTTCGTCATCATGCTTCTCAACGTGGGCCGCACGCGTTCGCCCAACCTCAAGTGGCTGAAGCCCGCCGCCTGGGTGGCGGGGGTTCTGAGCCTCGCCGCGGTGGTGGCCGTGGTGTTCGTGGTGCAGCGGCCCCTCCCCGAGTTCGACGTCATCAACGCCGCGCTGCGGGGCGGCAACGCGGACGCGGTGGGCGAAGCGCTGTTCACGGACCACCTGCTCAGCTTCCACCTGGTGGGTGTGCTGCTGCTGGTGGGCGTCATCGCCTCGGTGGCCCTGGTGCAGCAGGTGGTGCCCGAAACGCGCACCCGGCAGGGCGCCGTTCAAGCCGAACCGGACGACGCGCCGGAACTCGTTGCGGCGGGGGAGGCGAACTAAGTGGTGCAGACCGAGTACTACGTAGCGCTCTCCGCCATCCTCTTCGCGCTCGGCGGCATCGGCGTGCTCACCAGGCGCAGCGCCATCATGCTGTTCCTCTCCATCGAGCTCATGCTCAACGCCGCCAACCTGGCCATGATCGCCTACGCGCGCCAGTGGAGCGCCGTGGGCGCGCAGCACGCGCTTGACGGTCAGGCCGCCGTGTTCATCGTGTTGGCCATAGCCGCCGCCGAGGTGGCGGTGGGCCTAGGCATCCTGGTGGCCATCTTCCGCAACCGCGTCAGCACGGACGTGGACGAGCTCTCGGAGGTCAGAGCGTGAACGACCTGGTTTACCTGGCCTCCCTCGCCCCGCTGCTGGCGCTCGCCGGCGCCGTCATCAACGGGCTCTTCGGCCGCAGCCTCAAAGGCAACCCCCCCGGAATCATCGCCAGCCTCGCCGTGGCGGCGGGCTTCGTGCTCTCCCTCATCGCCTTCCTGGGCGTGCGGGCGGGCGGCGCGGTGCGGGTTAGCTTCGGCGACTTCCTGGTGGCGGGCGATTTCCGCGTCGGCATGGGCTTCCACTTCGATCAGCTCAGCGTGCTGATGATGCTCATCATCACGGGCGTCGGGCTGCTCATCCACATCTACTCCATCGGCTACATGCAGGGCGACGACGGCTTCGCGCGCTTCTTCGCGCAACTGAACCTCTTCGTGGCCAGCATGCTCATCCTCGTGATGGCCGACTCGTTCCCGCTCATGTTCGTGGGCTGGGAAGGCGTGGGCGTGTGCTCCTTCCTGCTCATCGGCTTCTGGTACCGCGACCTGGGCAACGCCAGCGCCGGCCGCAAGGCGTTCATCGTCAACCGCGTGGGCGACTTCGGCTTCCTGCTGGCCATGTTCCTCACCTTCAAGGCGTTCGGCACGCTCGACATCCAGGCCGTCAACGCCGCGGCCCCCAGCTTCGCCTACGGCGCCGCCGTGCTCACGGGCATCGGCCTGCTCTACCTGCTGGCGGCCACCGGCAAGTCCGCGCAGCTGCCGCTGCATACGTGGCTGCCGGACGCCATGGCGGGCCCCACGCCCGTGTCCGCACTCATCCACGCCGCCACCATGGTCACGGCCGGCGTGTACCTCATAGCGCGCACCGGCGGCATCTTCGCAAACGCGCCTGCAGCCGCCGCCACCGTCGTGTGGGTGGCGGTGCTCACTGCCCTGATGGCCGCCATCGTCGCCATCGGCCAGACGGACATCAAGAAGATCCTCGCCTGGTCCACCATCTCCCAGGTGGGCTTCATGGTGGCCGCAGTCGGCGCCGGAGCCTACTGGGCCGGCATCTTCCACGTGCTCACCCACGCCTTCTTCAAGGCGCTCCTCTTCCTCGGGGCCGGTTCCGTCATCCACGCGCTGGGTGGCGAACAGGACGTGCGCAGGATGGGCGGCCTGGGTCGCAAGATGCGCGTGACCGGCGTGACCTCCCTGATAGCCACGCTGGCCATCGCCGGGGTGCCGTTCCTCTCGGGCTTCTTCAGCAAGGACGCCATTCTGGGTGCGCTGCTCACCAGCTCCCCGCTGGGCGCCAACGGCGGCCAGATCCTCTTCGTGCTGCTCATGATCACGGCCGGCATCACTGCCTTCTACATGTTCCGCTGGTACTACCTGGTGTTCGCGGGCGAGCCGCGCAGCAGCGCCGAGTACGAGCGCGCCCACGAGTCGCCCGCCGTCATGACGGTGCCGCTCGGCATCCTGGCGGTCGGCAGCGTGCTCATCGGCTACGTAGGGTTGCCCGCGTTCCTGGCGCCCAACGCCATCCAGGAATGGCTGGCGCCCGTGACGGCTCACGTGGACTTCGACCACCTCTCCACCGGTGCCGAATGGCTCCTGCTCATCGGCTCCGTGGTGGTCGCGGCGGCAGGCCTGGGCCTCGGGTACTGGGTGTACGCCACGGGCTCCGGCGAAGCCGCCAGGCGCTTCGGCAACACGCCGCTAGCCGGCGCCTCCCGCGGCGCCTTCGGGATCGACAGGCTGTACCGCGGCCTCTTCACCGAGCCTGGTGAGGGGATCGCCGAAGGCGTGGCGTCGCTGGACCGCGACGTGGTCGACCGCGGGCTGACCGGTGTGGCGGGGGCCGTGCCTCTGCTCGGGCGCCTGCTGGTGCTCCTGCAATCCGGTTACGTGCGCGCCTACGCGTTCGCGATGGTGCTGGGAGTGCTGGCGTTGGCCGTAGTGGCGGCGCTGATCGGGGTGTTCGCATGATCTCGCTCTACGTCATCCTGCTGCCCGTGCTCATGGCCCTGCTGGTCACCCTCGGACGCAGCAGCGGCGCGCTGGTGCGCGGCCTGGCGTTCCTGGGCGGGGTGGGCACCTTCGCCTTGGCCCTGTTCCTGGCCGGTTCGGGCGCTTACGAAGCCGCCTGGCTGCCCGGCATAGGCGTCAGCTTCTCGCTTGACGCCACAGGCGCTGGTCCGGTACTCGTGCTGGTGGCCGCGCTCGTCATGATCCCCACGCTGCTGGTGGCCGCCCTCCGCGTCGAGAAGAACCCTGCCGGGTTCGTGGCGCTGCTGCTGCTGGCCCAGGCGGGTCTCAACGGCATCTTCCTCGCCAAGGACCTCATAGTCTTCTACGTGTTCTGGGAAGCTACGCTCATCCCGGGGCTCCTGCTCCTCGGCATCTACGGCGGCGACAAACGGCGCCAGGCTACCCTCAAGTACCTCGTGTACGCCGTGGGCGGCTCGTTCCTCATGCTGGTGAGCATCCTCTCCCTCAAGGCGCTGTCCGGCGCCGCCAGCTTCCACATCACCGATCTCATGATCGCCACCCCGGGCCTCAGCGCCACGGCGCAGACCTGGCTCTTCGCCGGCATGGCCGTGGGCATGATGGTGAAGTTGCCGCTCTGGCCCCTGCACTCCTGGCTCATCGACCTCAACGAACAGAACCACCCGTCCGGCGCAGCCGACGTGCTGGGTTCGCTCTACAAGGTCGGCGCCTTCGGCTTCTTCGCCTGGGGCCTGCCCCTGCTGCCGGCCGGGGCGGAACGCCTCGCGCCCTACCTGCTGGCGCTGGCCGCCGTCACCGCCGTGTACGGCGCGATGGCCGCCATAGCACAACAGCACCTCAAGCGCTTCCTCGCTTACGGGTCGCTTTCGCACATGGGCATCATCGGTGTGGGCCTCTTCGGGCTGCACCTGGCGGGGCTAAGCGGCGGCATCTACTTCCTGGCCGCACAGATGCTCTCCACCGGCGGGCTCTTCCTCGTGGCCGGCATGCTGTACCACCGGCGCCGCAGCTTCCACCTCAAGGATTACGGCGGGCTGGCCAAGGGCGCACCGGCGTTCGCGGCCGTGTCGCTGTTCCTCATCTTCGCCTACATCGGCGTGCCGGGCCTCTCCAACTTCCCCGGCGAGTTCATGTCGCTACTGGGCGCCTTCCAGACCTCGCCCTGGCCGGCGGCCTTCGCCACCCTGGCCGTCATCGCTGCCGGCGTGTACGGCGTGAACCTCTACCAGAAGCTGTTCCAGGGCCCCACCACGGTGCCCACGCCTGACCTCAGCGCCATCGAACTTTACGTGCTCGTGCCTTTCGTGGCGGGCGTGCTCTGGCTCGGCCTCTCGCCAGCGCCTCAACTCAGGCAGATCGAGCAGCAGGCCGCGCTCGTCACCATCCAGTTGGAGCGGGTGGTCGAGTCCGGCGCGGGAGCGCCCACGCTCACGCTTGCCGAGCTCCCGGGAGGTGAAAGATGACCTTCCCACCGGTACTCGCCATCGACTGGAGCGCCCTGGCGCCGGGCCTGGCCCTGCTCGCCACTGCAGTGGTAACGCTCTTCTTCGCGCTCTTCCATAACGACTCCCGGCACGTTGCCGTCACTGCCCTCGTCGGGGTGGTCACGTCCTTCCTGTTCGCCCTGGCGCGCTTCCTGGAGCCGGGCGAACTGGTGGCCAGCTTCGGGCTCAGGTACTACGGCGACACCTTCGCGCTGGCGTTCACCTTCATCATCCTGCTGGGCACCGCGCTCGCCATCCTGGTGAGCTACGACCAGCTCAAGCGCCAGGACCTGGACCGGCCGGAGTACTACCCGCTCATGCTGCTCTCCGCCTTCGGTGCGGTGGTCATGGCAGCGTCCGGCGACCTGGTGACCCTGGTCCTGGGCCTCGAGATCATGAGCCTGCCCGTGTACGTGCTCTCCGCCTGGCGCACGCGCGATCGGCAGTCCGAAGAGGCCGGCATGAAGTACTTCCTGCTGGGCGCCTTCGGCTCCGCCATGCTCATCTACGGCATGGCCCTGCTGTACGGCGCTGGCGGCACCTTCGTGTTCGAACACCTGGCGCAGTCGCTGGCAGGCGGCCAGCTCACCGTGCTCGCCACCCTGGGTGGGGCGCTGGTGCTGGTGGGCCTCGGCTTCAAGGCCTCCATGGCACCCTTCCACCAGTGGGCGCCGGACGTCTACACCGGGGCTCCAACGCCCGTGGTGACGTTCATGAGCGTGGTCATCAAGGTGGGCGCCTTCGCCGCCCTGCTGCGCGTTGTGAGCATCATCTTCCCGCAGCTGGCGCCGTGGCTCATCACCGCGCTGGCCGTTATCGTGGCCGCCACGCTCATCATCGGCAACCTCTCGGCGCTCATGCAGCGCGGCGTCAAGCGCATCCTGGCCTACTCGGCCGTGGCGCACGCCGGTTACCTGGGCCTCGCGCTCCTGGCGCCCGACCACGGCGGCCTGCCGGCCGCTGCCTTCTACCTCACGGCCTACGCGCTCATGAACGCCGGCGCGTTCGCGGTGCTGTCGCTCATGACGGACGCCAACGACCGCGGCGACGATCTGGACCGCTTCGCCGGTCTTGGCAGGAAGCGCCCCTGGCTGGCGGCCACCCTCACGTTCTTCCTGCTCAGCCTGGGCGGCATCCCGCCGCTGGCCGGGTTCGCCGGCAAGATCCTCGTGTTCCAGGCCGTGCTGGAGGCGGGCTGGTACTGGCTCGCCGTGCTGGGCATCCTCACCAGCGTGGTGGCGCTCGTGTACTACTTCCGGATCGTGGCGTACATGTACTTCCGCGAGAGCGAGTACGAGGCGCCGAGCACGCGCTCCACGGCCACCAACGTCGCCATAGCGCTGGCGCTGTTCGGCACCCTGCTGTTCGGCCTCTTCCCGGGGCTCTGGCACGACCTGCTGGGGGTGGGGCAGACGCTCATAGCCGGGCTCTAGACTGCCTCTGACACCTGTAGCGGACCGCGCGCGAACGGCGTGCGGTCCGCTCTCGTTCGGGCGGTAAGAGTGCCGTAAGTGGGCGGGTCGTAGCATCGTCGCCAAGTATGCGGGTCGCGGGTACGAGACCGTGACCTACTCCGGAGCGGGGGCCGGAGGAAGGGGAGCTAGGTGATCACACCGTGACCATTGCCACTCGGGGAACAGACACGCCGAGCGCCGCTCTGGCCAGCATGAGCATCCTGTTGGTGGACGACGAGCAGGCCGCCCTGGTGATGATGAAGAGCCTGCTGACACAGGCCGGGTACCAGAACGTGTTCATGTGCGACGAGCCGCTCATGGCGGCCGGCGAGTTCGAACGCTTGAAGCCCGACCTGCTGGTGCTCGACTTCCACATGCCACGCCGGGACGGTCTCGGTGTGCTGGCGGACCTCGAAGCGGCTCTGCCCGAAGCTTTCCCGGTGCTGATGGTCACGGGCGACGAGCGCCCGGGCTTGAGGGAAGCGGCCCTGGCAAGCGGAGCCAAGGATTTCCTCACCAAGCCGGTCAACCCGGCGGAAGCACGACTGCGCATCCGTAACCTCCTCGAGTCCCGCAAGCTGCAGCTCGAACTGCAACGCCATAACGACAGGCTGGAAGCTGCCGTCCGGCGCCGCACCCAGGAACTCGAGCACAGCCAGCTCGAGATGCTCGTGAGACTGGCGCGCGCCGCCGAGTACCGCGACGACGACACCGGCCAGCACACCTGGCGCGTGGCGCACGTGAGCGGCGTGATCGCGCAGGAGATGGGCATGCCCCGAGACCGCGTGGAACTGCTTCTGCGCGCTGCGCGGCTGCACGACGTGGGCAAGATCGCCATCCCTGACGGCATCCTCATGAAGCCCGGCAAGCTCACCCCCGAGGAGTTCGCCGTTGTGAAGCGTCACACGCAGGCCGGCGCGGAGCTGCTCTCCGGTAGTCGCTCACCCCTGATCCGGCTGGCTGAACAGATCGCCCTCACCCACCATGAGAGGTGGGACGGCGGGGGCTACCCGCACGGCCTGGCGGGCGAGACGATCCCGCTCGAGTCGCGCATCCTGGCCGTGGCAGACGCTTTCGACGCCCTCACGCACGACCGGTCCCACCGCAAGGCGGTAACCGGCGACGTAGCGGCGCAGGAGATCGGTCGCAACTCGGGCACGCAGTTCGACCCTGCCGTGGTGGCCGCGTTCCAGCGCGTGTACGTGCAGGGGCTGCTGGTGACGCCGCAGGACGCAGCCTGACCAACCGTTAGGGGCGCCGCGGTCGTTTAGAGTTACCCAGCATGAGCGAACGCCAACCGACCCCAGAAGAGCGCCTGGCCGGCCGCGACCCGGTGGAGGTGCTGCAGGCCACGCCTGCGCTCCTAAGCGAACTGTTCGACGCCCTCACCGAGGTCGACCTGGAGACGCCGTACGCCCCGGGCAAATGGAACCCGCGGCAGCTGATAGCCCACCTGGCCGACGTGGAGCTGGCCACCGGCTGGCGCCTGCGGCAGACGGTGGCCGCGCCCGGTGTCGAGCTCTCCTTGTGGGACCAGGACGAGTGGGCGCAGCGCTACGCACGGGTGGACGCGGCGCTGGCTCTCGAAGCGTTCCGCGCGCAGCGCGCCTGGAACCTCGTGTTCCTCACCTCGCTCGAGCTGCAGGACTGGCTGGCCGAGGGGTACCACCCCGAACGCGGTTTCGAGAGCGTGGACTTCATGGTGCGCTACCTGGCGGCTCACGACCTGAACCATCTGGCACAGCTCGGCGTCCAGTTGCCGCTGCTCTAAGGCCGCATACGCGCGTGGTATTCTCGGCGCGATATGGCTACCGAACGTACTTTCGCTATGGTCAAGCCCGACGGCGTGCGCCGCAGGCTCGTTGGCAACCTCGTCTCCCGCATCGAGGCCAAGGGTCTCCGCATCGTGGGCCTCAAGCAGATGGTCATCTCCCGTGAGCTGGCCGAACGCCACTACGGCGAGCACAAGGGCAAGCCGTTCTTCGGCGGCCTGGTTGAGTTCATCACCTCCGGCCCGGTAGTGGCCATGGTGCTGGAGGGCGAGAACGCCATCCTGGCCTGGCGCGGCATGATGGGCGCCACCAACCCGGCCGACGCGGCCCCCGGCACCATCCGCGGTGACCTGGCCAGCACCATCGACGAGAACGTGGCCCACGGCTCCGACGCGCCCGAGACCGCGGTGCGCGAGATCGGCATCTTCTTCGGGGCCAACGAGCTGCTGGACTGATGAGCACGTCGCTCTCGCGCCTCATCCAGAGCCTCAAGGCGTCCTCCACCCTGGCGTTCGCCACCAGGGCCAAGGAGCTGGCGCAACGCGGTGTGGACGTGGTGGCCATGACGGCCGGCGAACCCGATTTCCAGCCGCCACCGCACGTGCTGGACGCCGCGCGAGAAGCGATAGAGCTGGGCCTCACCAAGTACACGCCGCCTGCCGGCACGGTGGAACTGCGGCAGGCCGTGGCCGCCAAGTTCGAGCGCGAGAACGGCCTGAAGTACGAGCTCGATCAGGTGATGGTGAGCACGGGCGGCAAGCAGGTGCTCTACAACGGCTTCTTCTCCGTGCTGGACCCCGGTGACGAGGTCATCCTCATCGCGCCTTACTGGGTCAGCTACCCCGCCCAGATCGAACTCACGGGCGGCGTGCCCGTGGTGGTCACGGCGCCCGCCGAAACGGGCTTCGTGCCGGAACTGGCCGCTATCAGGGCGGCCATCACTCCCCGCACCAAGGTCATCGTCATCAACTCACCGTCCAACCCCACCGGGGCCGTCTACTCGCCCGAGCTCATCCAGGGCATGGCGGAACTGGCACGGGAGTTCGACCTGTGGCTGTTCACGGACGACCTCTACGAGCACCTGGTGTATGGCGGTGAGTTCGTCACCGCCGCCAGCTACGCGCCTGAGCGCACCCTCATAATCCACGGTGCCAGCAAGGGTTACGCCATGACGGGCTGGCGCATCGGCTTCGGCGCGGGCCCCAAGCAACTCATCAGCGCCATGAACCGGCTGCAGGGCCAGTCCACCAGCAACGCCAACGCACTGGCGCAGCATGCCGCCGTGGCCGCGCTGAACGAGGTGGAGAAGACAGCCAACTTCCAGCGTGAGGCGCGCGCCGCTTACGTGGAGAGGCGCGACGTGCTGGTGGAGGGCCTGAACCGCCTGGGTCTCCACACACCCAAGCCGCAGGGCGCCTTCTACGTAATGGCGGACGCCACACCCATAGCCAAGGACGAGGAAGCCGCCGCCATTCGCCTGCTCGAGGAAGCGCACGTGGGAGTGGTGCCAGGCACCGACTTCCTGGCGCCCGGCCGTGTGCGCCTGAGCTACGCTACGAGCCTAGACAACGTGAAGGAAGCTCTGGCCCGCATCGAAAGGTTGCTCGGCTAGAGGTCGCGGCCGGCGCACCGGGGCACACGTTCGTGCCAGCTTTCTGTTCCGGCTCCGGAGGGGGCGATGTTCGACAACAGGGCCAGGGCCATTCAGGTTGCGTTCACCACGCGCCGTGGCCAGGAAGTGATGGGGCGCCTGGATCTGCCGCGCGGTCGGCTGCGTTCTTACGCGCTCTTCGCGCACTGCCTGGGGCCCAACGGCGACGCGGCGGCTGAAGCGTTCGTGGCCGGCCTCCTCGAGTACGGCCTCGGAGTGCTCTCCTTCGAGCTGACGGCGCCGCAGCAACCGCCCGGGCCGGACGAGACGACCGACAGCGGCACCAGCTTGCCGCCCCTGGCGCTCGACACGCAGGACATCGTGGACGCTGCCACGGTGCTGCGCCTCTCGCACGGGGCGCCGGAGCTGCTGGTGGGCCACTCGCTGGCAGGCGCCGCGGTGCTGCGCGCGGCCGTGGAACTCCACGAAGTGCGGGCCGTGGCCACGGTTGCAGCGCCCTCCGACTTCACGCACATGCAGCACCTGCTGGAAGACGACCTGCCTGCCGCCGAAGCGTCCGGCGAGGCCCGCATCTGGATCGCCGACCGCTTCTGCCGCCTGCGGGCGACGTTCCTCGACGAGATGGACGAGAGCGAGATGCGCGGCGTGCTGCTCGACCTGAAACGCCCCCTGCTGGTGACCCACTCGCCCGTCGACAACGTTGTGGGCATCGAGAACGCGCGCCGCATCTACGACGCCGCGCGGCACCCCAAGAGCTTCGTGTCGCTGGCGGGTGCGGATCACGAGTTCACCCGTCCGCTGCAGGCCCACGTGGCCGGCGAACTGGTGGGCGCCTGGACGGCCACCGTGCTGCCTCCCGAACCGGACCTGCCCGACGAATGGCGCGAGGACGGCGTGGCCTACGCTCGCACGGGTCCCATGATCCGCACGGAGGCCAGCGCGGGCGGGTTCCCGCTCGTGCTCGACGAGGCCATGGCGATAGGCGGCACGGACGCCGGGCCGGACCCTTACGACCTGCTCTGCACGGCGTTGGCGGGCTCCGTGAGCATGAGCCTCCGCAAGCTGGCGGACCAGGAGGAGTGGCCCCTCGAAGAGGTGACCACCAGGGTGGTGTACAGGGAGCTGCCAGCCACCGACGACCCGCACGCACCTACGGACGCGTTCGACGTGCTGGTGCGACTGGTGGGCGCGGACCTCACGGAAGCTCAGCGCAGTCGCCTGCTGGCCGCAGTACCTCTCGCGCCGCTGCACGACACGCTGCGCCGCACCTCGGAGATCACGGCCCGGCTGGCGTGAGCGCCCGGGGGTAGACTCGCAGTAACGACAAGTTGGGACAGGGCGACGCCGGGCCTCAAAGCCTCGCCGCCCACGGAGGGAACATGCCTTTACGAGACACCCAGTTCAACACCATCATCGAGCCGTTCCGCATCAAGGTGGTGGAGCCCATCCGCTTCACCACGCGAACAGAGCGCGAAGAAGCGCTGGCGGGAGCGGGCTACAACCTGTTCAACCTGCACTCGGACGACGTGCTCATAGACCTGCTCACGGACTCCGGCACCGGCGCCATGTCGTCCGAGCAGTGGGCCGGCATGATGCGCGGCAACGAGAGCTACGCTGGAAGCCCCTCGTTCTACCGCTTCCAGAGCACCCTGCAGGAGATAACCGGCCTCAAGCACATACTGCCCACCCACCAGGGGCGCGCCGCCGAACGCATCCTCGCGGGCGTGGCGCTGCAGCCCGGCAACGTGGTGCCCAGCAACACTCACTTCGACACCACGCGCGCCAACGTGGAGGCCGTGGGCGCGCGGGCACTCGACCTGCCCACCGAGGTGGGGCGCCAGCCGGCCACCGTGCACCCGTTCAAGGGCAACATGGACGTGCCTGCGCTCCGCAAGGTGCTGGAGGACGAGGGGGCCAACGTGCCGCTGGTCATCCTCACGGTCACCAACAACTCGGGCGGCGGCCAGCCCGTTTCGATGGCCAACATCCGCGAGGTACATGACGTGTGCCGCGAGGTCGGCGTGCCGCACTTCATGGACTCCTTCCGCTACGCGGGCCACGCCTACTTCATCATGCTGC